>JAJZTZ010000166.1 GCA_021847305.1 Pseudomonadota bacterium
AATAAACGTCTCGTTTCCCAAAGCGACCGACATGCCATCGAGAATGGCAAGCGTCAGCGGCAAACGGATGGTGACCCGCGATCCCTGACCTGACACGGAATACAGATCGACGCGCCCGCCCAGGCTCTCGATATTCTTTTTCACCACGTCCATGCCGACGCCGCGGCCCGATACGTCGGTGATTTGCGCTGCCGTGGAAAAACCGGGAGCAAAAATCAGTTGCCAGACTTCCTGATCGGGCATGTTGTCATGCACCGGCAGGCCGCGCTCCTTGGCTTTGGCAAGAATACGTTCGCGATTGAGGCCCTGGCCGTCATCGGCGACTTCGATGACGATGTTGCCGCCCTGATGCGCGGCCGACAGGGTAAGCGTGCCTTTGGCAGGTTTACCCTTGGCCAGTCGTTCCTCGGGCATTTCGATGCCGTGGTCGAGACTGTTGCGCACCAGATGAGTGAGCGGATCGGTGATTTTTTCAATCAGACTCTTGTCCAGTTCGGTCGATTCACCGATGGTTTTGAGTTCGATCTGTTTGCCCAGTTTGCTCGCCAGATCGCGCACTACGCGGGGGAAGCGGCTGAACACAAAGCTCATCGGCATCATGCGGATCGACATGACTGCTTCCTGCAGGTCGCGCGTGTTGCGCTCCAGCAAGGTCAGGCCGTTGAGCAGGCGTTCGAATTGCACCGGGTCGTAGTCGGCCGCGGTTTGCGCCAGCATTGCCTGCGTGATGACCAGTTCGCCGACCAGGTTGATCAGTTGGTCGACCTTCTCAATACCAACACGAATAGACGTGCTTTCTACGCTGGCCGGCTTGGCGGCTTCTGGCTTGGCCGGTGTTTTGGCGGCGACAGGTGCGGCTGGCGGAGGAGGGGTTATGGGAGCGGCTGTGGCTGCGGCGGGAACGGGCTGCGGTTGCGGTTCGACAAAGAAGCCGTAGCCTTGCTCGGTTTCCCGCTGGCTTTGCAATTCTTCCGGAGAGACGAAAAAACCGAATCCCTGGGTGTCTTCCTGTTGCTGCTGCAACGTTTCCGGGGCAACAAAAAAGCCGAAGCCGTCGGCCTCTTCACGGTTGGCCTGCAGTGTGGCTTCATCGACAAAGAAACCGAAGCCGTCATCCTCGCTGGCAGTAGTATCCTGCACCGGCTCGATGTCGGTAAAAAAGCCGTAGGCCTCTTCTTCGGCTGGCGGCGCCTCTGCGGTTCCCGTTTGCGTGGCCGCGGAGCGAATCGAAACGCTGGTTTCGTCGGTGAAGAAACCGAGCATCTCGCGGATGGTTTCCGCCGGCACGGTGGCGGCGATACGCAGATGCAGCTGGCTGTCATCGCCGTTGCTGTCGGTCAGTTCGACATTGCCAAGTGAACGCAGGTTTTCCAGCAGGGTGTTGAGGCGTTCGGGTTGCTGCAGATCGGCGCTGCGGACACAGCTGACGTCGAGCCAGGGGGTGGTGTCAGACGCGCTTGCGGCCGCTGCGCTATTCTGACTGAGCTGTTCCAGTTGTCGGGTGACGGCAGCCACCTGTTCGTCGTCAACCGCGCTGCCAAACTGGTGTCCCTCGACCAGACTCTTCAGTACATCACCCGCCTGCAGGAAAGCGTCGATCATTTCCTGGGTGATGGCGATCTCGTTTTTGCGGATGCGGTCGAGCAGTGACTCCAGGACATGGGTGACATCGGTGATGTCGCGGAAACCAAACGTGCCGGCGCCCCCCTTGATCGAGTGGGCGGCGCGGAAAATGGCATTCAGGTCGTCTGGATCGGGGTGTGTCAGATCCAGCGCGAGCAACAGGCTTTCCATTGCCGCCAGGTGCTCGGCCGCTTCCTCGAAAAAGATCTGATGAAACTGGCTGATGTCGATGGTCATGGCTGATTCCGCAAGCGTGGTTCGCGTTGTCTGCCGCTACGGCAGGTCGGCTTGGTAGCGTCAGCGGGGGTTAGCCGAGGACCTTTTTGACCACTTCCAGCAGTTTTTGCGGATCGAACGGCTTAACCAGCCAGCCTGTTGCGCCTGCCGCCTTCCCGGCGCTTTTCATGGCGTCTGAAGTTTCTGTGGTCAGCACCAGAATCGGCGTGGTTTTATATTGCGGCAAGCCGCGCAAGGTCTTGATCAGGGTGATGCCGTCCATTTTCGGCATGTTCTGGTCGGTCAGCACCAAATTGCAGGCAGTGGTCTTGGCTTTGTTCAGGCCGTCCTGTCCATCAACGGCTTCGATAACGGTGTAGCCCGCCCCTTTAAGGGTGAAGCTGACCATTTGTCGGATTGATGCGGAATCGTCCACTGCAAGAATAGTTTTTGACATGCAATTCTCCTGAGAGTTTTTATTGGTAATTGATTGTAAGTAAATTCTAAAGTCTATGCATGTGGGTTTACTAACATAAACAGCATAGCACAGGAATTAAAGAATATTGTGAATTCGCTTGGCCCCGGGCGGTTGCCCAGGGCTCGGTCAGAACAGCTCTATGTCGTTGTTGCTGCTGGTATTGGCGGGGGTTTGCCGGGCTTGATGCAGAAGGTTGTTGATATCGTTGGTGGCCTGTTGCAATTGTGTCCGCAGTGCTGCCGGATCGGAAATGTTGTATGCAGGCAGTGTTTCGCACACTTTTCTAACGGTTTGCATACGCTCCCGGCCACGGTTGAGCATCTGATTGACCATGTCCTGAAACTGCAGTGAAGTGACCGCCGTATTCACAACCTGCTCCACCCGTTCTGTGATTTGTGTCAGCCGGGCTGTGCTTTGTTCCATGGTTTCATTGAGTTTACCCAGATCGTTCATGGTGTTTTCAACATTGAGCTTCGACTGCAGGGCGAAGTTCATGTCCAGTGAAGCCATGGTGTGAATGGAGTGCTCCGCGGCACTGATGCCGGTTTGGATTTCATTCATGACGCTACGGATTTGCTGGCTCATCTCACTGGTACGCATGGATAGCGTGCGTACTTCATCAGCAACCACGGCAAAGCCACGCCCACTTTCGCCCGCACGGGCGGCTTCGATAGCGGCGTTGAGTGCCAGCAGATTGGTTTGTTTGGAAATGCCCTCAATGGAGTTGAGGATTCCGGAAACATTGCTCATCTGCGCGGTAATGTCATCCATCTGCGCCACCAGCTGCATGGCGATGGTGCTGTTGCGAACCGTGCTGTCGACAAAGGTGCTCAGGGTGTTGGACGTTTCCTGCACGAATGCTTCGAACTTGTCCGGTTGATCGGCTTCATTCCCCTGTGGGTCGGTGCTCCGCAATGCGATGTGCATCAGTAGCTGCTGCTGCTCACGAATGCTGTCGGTCATGGCGGTGAAGCTCTCGATCAGCTTGTTGCCGGCATCGCTGATCAGCGCCTGGCTCTGCTGAATATCGCTGCAGCCGGCGTCCAGTTGCTGCGGCAACGCACTATGCAATTGCTGAAACAGTTCCGGCAGTTCGCTGGGGAGCGCGATTTGTTCGGATTCATTGCCGGCGGACCGCACCGCAGGACGGCATTGAGTGCGCCATAACAGCACACCCCAAAGGATGGCACTGGCGGTCAGAAAGACGGCATTGTGCAACAGCGGATGAAAAATGAAGGTCTGGCTGACCAGCATGATCAGCAAGCTGCCGATTACGCCGGCAAGAAAAATGAGAAAAGGGAACGGCGGATGTTTCACGCTACTCTGTTACCAAACCATGAAAGATTACATGGTAAAGCATAGCAGAGTTCGCGGTAAACGCCGGAGATGCATTTGCTGTCCGGCCGCTCAATGACGCAGTCATTGAAAGCGTGAGGCTGTGCGGACATGCGCCGCGCAGCCGCCTTGCTGCTTTATTTCATAAATGGATAAAGCAGCGCTTTGCTAAGTGGACTTATTTGCCCAGCATTTGCTGCAGCTCGCCGCTCTGGTACAGCTCGCGCATGATGTCGGAGCCGCCGACGAATTCACCGTTGATATACAGTTGCGGAATGGTCGGCCAGTTGGCGTATTCCTTGATGCCCTGGCGAATTTCCGGGTCGGCCAGCACATTCACCGAGAAGAAATCAGTCACGCCACAAGCCTTGAGGATTTGCGTTGCATTGGCAGAGAAGCCGCACTGAGGAAACTGCGGGGTGCCTTTCATGTACAGTACAACCGGGTGACTGGTGACTTGTTCGCGAATGGTGTCTTGCACGCTCATGGGTGAACCTCGAATACCTGATTAAATATGTCGGGTATTATCGTGAAATTTGCCTGATGGGTCAAGGGGGAGGGGGAGGGCTGAGGTGAAAGGACTGGGGACTGAGTGAAAAACCGCTTGCCCGAGTCGGGCGCAGGCGCTGAAATTTTTACACCCCTCACCCCTCACCCCTCACCCCTCACCCCTCACCCCTCTG
>JAJZTZ010000029.1 GCA_021847305.1 Pseudomonadota bacterium
GGGCAGGAAAGTGTTCAGTTCCGGGGTTTTGTCCGGCCAGCCGAGGGTAGAGAAGGGCCACAGGGCGGAGGAGAACCAGGTGTCGAGCACGTCGTCGTCCTGACGCAGTGAGGTGTCAGGAGTGAGGCGTGAGGCGTAAGCGGGGTTGGCGCGCACGGCTGCTTCACTGGCGCCGACATAGATATTGCCGTCCTCGTCGTACCAGGCGGGAATGCGGTGGCCCCACCACAGCTGGCGGGAAATACACCAGTCCTGGATGTTGTTGAGCCACTGATTGTAGGTGTTGGTCCAGTTTTCCGGCACAAAGCGCACATCGCCGTCTTTTACAGCTTTCAGTGCGCGTTTGGCCATGCCGTCCATGGCGACAAACCACTGGTCGGTCAGCATCGGTTCGATCACCGCATGGGTGCGATCGCCGCGCGGCACCATCAGCTTGTGCGGTTTGGCCGCCACCAGCAGGCCCTGCGCTTCCAGGTTTTCCAGCATTTTCTTGCGCGCGTCGTAACGGTCCATGCCCTGATATTCGGCCGGGGCGATGTCGTTGATCTTGGCGTCGAGGGTGAAAATGCTGATGGGCACCAGCTTGTGGCGCTGGCCTACGGCGTAGTCGTTGAAGTCGTGTGCCGGGGTGATCTTGACGCAGCCGGTACCGAATGCCGGGTCAACATATTCGTCGCCAATGATGGGGATGCTGCGCTCGGCCAGCGGCAGGCGCACCATTTTGCCGATCAGGTGTTTGTAGCGCTCATCTTCCGGATGCACCGCTACAGCCACGTCGCCCAGCAGGGTCTCCGGTCGGGTGGTGGCCACTTCCAGCCTGCCGCTGCCATCTTCCAGCGGGTAATGGATGTGCCACATAAAGCCGTCTTCTTCCTCGGAAATCACTTCCAGGTCGGATACCGCGGTCATCAGCACCGGGTCCCAGTTCACCAGGCGCTTGCCGCGGTAGATCAGGCCCTGCTCGTAGAGGGTGACGAATACTTGCGTGACGGCTTTGGACAGGCCGTCATCCATGGTAAAGCGTTCGCGCTGCCAGTCACAGGAGGTGCCCAGACGGCGCATCTGGCGGGTGATGGTGGAACCGGAATGTTCCTTCCACTCCCACACTTTATCGAGAAATGCTTCACGGCCGAGGTCGTGGCGCGAAATGCCTTTCTGGTCGAGCTGGCGCTCCACCACTATTTGCGTGGCAATACCCGCATGGTCGGTACCGGGCTGCCACAGGGTGTTGTCACCCTTCATGCGGTGGTAACGGATCAGGCAATCCATCAGGGTGTGCTGAAAACCGTGCCCCATGTGCAGGGTGCCGGTCACGTTGGGCGGCGGCAGCTGAATGCAGTAGGCGGGTTTGTCGCTTTGCGGCAGGGCGGAGAAATAACCGGACTGTTCCCATTGCTGGTACCAGCGTTGTTCAATATCTTTGGGCTCGAAGCTTTTGGCGAGTTCCATGCGAGTTTGCTATGTAGAGGGGGTTATACAAACAGCCAATTATACCCGATGCGCTCATGCCGGGCTTGGGCAAAAACTACCGGACTTTGTTTTGCAGCGCTTCCTGCAGGGCGGCGTCTATCAACTGCGGCAGCAGGTCCTTATATTGGGTGACCAGTTCTGCTGCCGCAATCTCGATAATTTCACCCAGATGTTTTTGCAGCGCTTGCTTGATCTGCTCCAGTTGCTCGGCATTCAGTTCGGCTGCTGCAGGTTGATCAGACACGGCCGCGGGTGTTTGGGAGGCTGGCGGCAGGGTGCTTTTGGCAACGTCAGTTAACACCGGAATGATGTCGGAGTCTGCCTTGTCGGTGAGGGTGGGTATGTTAGGGCTGGCCGGGGCGGCAGATGCAGGGGAGGCTGGCTGGTGTTTGCGCATCAGCGCATCCATCTTTCCCAGTACGTCGTGTTCGTCGCTCATCCTTTACGCGCCTTGAGTTGTTGCACGTTGTGGGCTTGCATCGGGTAGCCGCGGTCCTTATAAAACTTGAAGCGTTCGCGCCCCGCAGTGGCATCGTCCTCTTCCAGCGTGATAATCTCGATCAGTCGCTGGTAACGGCTGAAATACGGCGGAATTTCCCGGTGCAGATTGATGAGGATTTCATCATGCACAAAGCGGGCCGGATCGTGATTGATCAGCACCGGAGTGCGGTCTGCGAGTGGCGCATCAGCCAGGCAATGCGGCAGAAATCCAAGCGGTGGCGTTTGCCACAGCGTGCGGTCAACCAGATCGCTCAGCTGTGCGTCGCCGGTGTAAATGAAGACCTTCCGGCCCTGCTGCAAGGCCTTTGCCGACAGGCTGGTCAATACGGCCAGCCTGTCGGCGACGTGCGTATAAAAGTCAACCTGGGTCAAGCTCAGGCAGCCTTATGCTTAGGCGCCGCCTGGTTCAACAGGAAGCGCACCAGCAGGGGAACCGGGCGGCCTGTTGCGCCTTTGTCCTTGCCGCTTTTCCAGGCGGTGCCGGCAATATCCAGGTGTGCCCAGGAATATTTTTTGGTGAAGCGCGACAGGAAGCAGGCTGCGGTGATGGTGCCGCCAGAACGTCCGCCGATGTTTTGCATATCGGCAAAGGGGCTCTTCAGCTGTTCCTGATACTCGTCCCACAACGGCAACTGCCAGGCACGGTCGTGCATGTCTTCGCCGGCAGCCAGCAGATGGCGAGCCAGGGAATCGTCGTTTGCCAGCAAGCCGGAAGCATGGTGACCCAGGGCAATGACGCAGGCGCCGGTGAGGGTGGCGATGTCGACTACGGCCTTCGGTTCGAAGCGCTCGGCGTAGGTCAGGGCGTCACAGAGGATCAGACGCCCTTCTGCGTCGGTGTTGAGGATTTCGATGGTCTGGCCAGACATGCTGGTAACAATGTCGCCAGGCTTGTTGGCATTGCCATCCGGCAGGTTTTCGCAAGTCGGGATCAGGCCAACGACATTGAGCTTCGGACGCAGGCTTTCCAGCGCGCGGAACGTGCCCAGGACACTGGCGGCGCCGCCCATGTCGTATTTCATTTCATCCATTTCGGCTGCGGGTTTGAGCGAGATGCCGCCGGCATCGAAGGTGATGCCCTTGCCGACCAGGACGATCGGCTTGTCGCTTGCCTTGCCGCCCTTGTATTGCAGCACAATAAAACGGGGTGGCTGACGGCTGCCCTTGGCGACTGACAGGAACGAACCCATACCCAGCTTTTCAATGGCAGCCTGATCCATGACTTCGATTTCGAAGCCGGCACGTTTGGCCATTTCGGTTGCCTGTTCAGCCAGATAGGTCGGGGTGCAGTAGTTGCCCGGCAGGTTGCCCAGGTCGCGGGTCAGGTTCATGCCTTCCGCAATCGCCAGGCCGGTAGCCAGGCCTTCCTCGCCTTCCGCGAGTTCGCCGCGTCGGTTGACGCACAGAGTGAGGCGCTTGAGGGAGCGTTTGTTGTCGTCTTCCTTGGATTTAAGGCGGTCAAATTTATACAGGGCATCCATGGCAACAATTACCGCCTGCTCAATGCGCCAGCTGACTTCGCGTTTCTTTACCGGCAATTCACTCAGGTAGGAAACGGCGTCGATCGAGCCCGTTGCAGACAGTGCACTGGTCATGGCGCGAGTGGCGTCGCGGTATTGCTTATCGCCAAAGTCACGTTCTTTGCCCAGTCCGACCAGCAGAACGCGGTCGCACAGGGTGTTGGGGACACGTTGCAGCAGCAGGGTGCTGCCCAGGCGGCCATCCATGTCGCCACGCTTCAGCACTTCGGAGATATAGCCTTCGGAAGCCCGGTCCATTTGCACTGCGGCGATGGAAAGTTTACGAGATTCGTAGATGCCAACGACGACGCAGGCTGAACGTTGTTTCTCTGGGCTGCCGCTTTTTATGCTAAATTCCACTTTGTTTTTCTCCTGATGCTGTTCTGTTGGTTGGGGGAGCGATCCCGGCACAGTTTACGCTCAGCGGGCGTAGCGGCTGGTAAAACGCTGTTGCTTTTGTTTGCAAGTGTAATTCGAAGTGTGCCTGGCCGTCATATTTTGTAAAATCGCTGAAATTTTGCCCGGCACATACTAAATTTTTACCTAAATCGAAAAATACTCAATTTTTCATGCTTTATCAACGTTTTCTTCGGCGTGAACTGCTTGGTCATCTGGGGGCTGTGTTTACAGTACTCCTGAGCATTACCGCCACGACCTTCTTCGTGCGCCTGCTCGGTCAGGCCGCCAGCGGCAAAATTGCGCCTGATGGAATTTTGCTGTTTCTGGCCTTTATTGTCCTAAACAACCTGCCGGTATTGCTCTCCGTGAGTCTGTTTGTCGGCATCATGATCACTTTCAACCGCTATTACCGTGACAGTGAAATGACGGTCTGGAGTACCTCCGGTCTGGGAATAGCCGGATGGGTTCGGCCGGTCATGAGTGTTGTGCTGCCCGCCGTTGTGGCCGTGGCGGTTTTGAGTTTTGTTCTGGTTCCCTGGTCATATGAGAAAAACGACGAAATCAAGTCGAAATATGAAAACAGGGATGATTTGTCCAATGTCGCCCCAGGGGTATTCCGGGAGTCGCCGGAACAGGACCGGGTTTATTTTGTTGAACATTATCTTTCGAATGATCGCACGGTTGCCAATGTGTTCTTGCAGAACTGGCAGGATGGCAGACTGGGTATCGTGTCGGCCAGTCAGGGGCAATTGGAGTCCACGAAAAACGGCGACCAGTTTCTGGTTTTGCGCCAGGGGCGGCGCTATGAAGGTGTTGCGGGGCAGGCGGACTATAAGGTGATTTCGTTTGACCGTTATGGCGTAAGAGTGGAAACGCATGAGGAAAGCTTGCCTCCTCCCACAGTCAAGGCGCTTACGCTGAGCCAGTTGCTCGCACACCCCAGTCCGCAGCACACCGCCGAATTGGTGTGGCGGATCAATTTGCCGCTTTCCGCGCTGGTGCTGGGCTTGCTGGCAATTCCACTGGGATACGTGAACATTCGCGCCACCCGTTCACTTAATATGTTTTTCGGTGTGCTTGCCTACATGGTTTACAGCAATCTGATGAGCGTGATGCAGGCATGGGTCGTCAAACAGCAGGTTGATCCGCTGCTTGCCATGCTGGCATTGCATGGAACCATGCTGTCATTGGCAGCGCTTTTGTATCTGCGGCGCATATACAGCCATGTGCCCATATGGAGGCTGCGCGCATGAATCTGATGCACCGCTACCTGTCGCGTGACATTAGTCAGGGCATTCTCTTTACCCTGGTCGGTTTGCTGATGTTATTCAGCTTCTTTGACGTCATCAATCAGCTCGATGACGTAGGCAAGGGAAGCTATACCCTGGGGAAGGTATTTCTCTACGTTCTTTTAAATGCGCCAGGCCACATTTATGAATTGTTTCCGGTCTCGGCCTTGATCGGTTCGATCGTGGCGCTGGCCGGTCTGGCATCACGCTCGGAGATTACCGCTATGCGCGTGGCCGGCCTGGCTCCGCGGAATTTTGCCTTCGTACTGGTGCGAGTCGGCTTACTGTTTGCCTTGTTGACCCTGGTGCTGGGCGAGTTGGTGGTGCCGATTACCGGCAGAAGCGCCGAACAAATGCGACTCAAAGCCACCAATTCAGTTGTTTCGCAGGAGTTCAGGTCAGGGATCTGGCTCAAGGACGACAACAACTTCGTTAATATTCGTGAAGTGATGCCTGACGCCACGCTGGCCGGGGTCAAGATTTACGAGTTTGACAACGCTCACCACTTGCGCGAAATCACTTACGCTGACCGGGGTTTCCATCTGGCCAGCGGACGCTGGCAGTTGGAGCATGTCAATCAGACGCGCTTTGATTCCGGTAACCGAGTCAGTGTTGTGCATCTTGATAGAGCGATATGGGTCTCGGTGCTGAACCCCGATATTCTTTCCGTTGTATCGGCAACTCCGGAGCAAATGACGGCCTGGAATCTGGCCAAGTACGTCGAACACTTGCGGGCAAACGGGCAGAAAACTGCGCGCTATGAAATTGCGCTGTGGGTCAAACTCATTTACCCCCTGGGAATCGTTGTCATGCTTTTGCTCGCCTTGCCTTTTGCATTTCAGCAGGTGCGAGCTGGCGGGATGGGCGGGCGGGTTTTTCTGGGAATTATGGTAGGCCTCGGCGTGTTCTTGTTTAATCGCCTGTTTTCCCACATGGGACTGATTTATGGTTGGTCGCCACTCCTGAGTGCAGCCATGCCCACGCTGACGCTGTTTTTGCTTGCATTGTTATTAATTGTCCGCCAATCCCGAAAAGGAATTTAGGCTAGTTGTATAAATGCAACACGATTATTGAGGCCAATGGTCCAAGTGAACTAGTCGGAATTGCACGAAACTTGTGTTGGTGTATGATTGTTTCTGCATAACAAAAATAAAAATTTAATAAACTTTTAACAATTCTTCTTACACAACAATTCCGATCTCGGAGGATCTCAATGAAGCTGAAGAAAATCGTCGGCGCCGTTCTGCTGGCCACTGCTCCGGTTGCTGCATTTGCTACCAACGGTATGAATCTGGAAGGCTACGGCCCGGTTGCTTTGGGTATGGGTGGTGCATCCATGGCTTATGACAACGGCGCTGCTGCCATGATGAACAACCCGGCTACTTTGGGCCTGATGGGTGAAGGTAGCGGTATTGGTGTAGCTCTGGGTTTCTTGGGCCCGGACGTCAAAGTGGCCGCAAACGGTATGAACGCAAACTCTGGCGGTGATGCTTATTACATGCCGGCGGTTGGTTATGTTACCAAGAGTGGCAAATTGACCTATGGTATTGGTGTTTACTCCCAGGGTGGCATGGGTACTGAGTACAAATCCAGCGATATGCTGATGTCTGCTGGCATGAACGTTGATCCGCGCTCCGAAGTGGGTGTTGGTCGTGTGATCGTTCCTCTGGCTTTCAACGTAAATGACAAGTTTACTGTAGGTGGCTCTATTGACTGGGTTTGGGCTACTATGGATCTGCGCATGGTTACCAGCCAAACCGGTTTCATGGGCATGATGACGGGCGGTAACTTTAATCCTGGTGCGGCTGCTCCGGGTGGCTATTATGCTCTGAGCTTCTCTGATACCAACGATTTTTCTGGTGCCGCCAAAGGTACCGGCTGGGCGGGTAAACTGGGTTTCGTTTACAAAATTACCCCGGCTCTGAGTGTGGGTGCAACCTACCATTCCAAAACCTCTCTGGGTGATCTGGAAACCGGTACCGGTGGTGCTCAGGTGATTGGTGCCGCTACCAGCACCGGTAAAATCATCGTTCGTGATTTCCAATGGCCGGAAACCTACGGTGTTGGTCTGGCATACACGGTTAATGATCAATGGATGGTTGCGGCTGATTATAAGCGCATCAATTGGTCCAGCGTAATGAAGAATTTCCGTATGACCTATCAGAACTCTGATGGTACTTATGCAGACTTCTCTATGCCGCAAGACTGGAAAGATCAGGATGTGTTCGAGATTGGTGCATCTTATAAGTACAACGATGCTCTGACTCTGCGCTTCGGTGGTAACTTCGCCAATAACCCGGTTCCGGACACTTATGTGAACCCGCTGTTCCCGGCAATCATCAAGAACCACTACACCGCAGGTGCGAGCTACATGATCAGCAAGCAAAGTTCTGTAGACTTTGCACTGAGCTATGCGCCTGAAGTTTCCGTAACTGGCACGGGTGCAGCCATGTCCAGTGGTGGTAACAATGGTATGGTCATCAAGCATTCCCAAACCAACTGGCAAATCCAGTACGGCTACCGCTGGTAATCAGCTGAGTCGGGTTTGACTTGAAAGGGCGGGTTATCCCGCCCTTTTTTATTGCCTAAATGCTTTGCACCTAAATGTGTTTGGTGAAGCGTCCGTGGCCGAGCTAAAATCAGGGTTGATTAGGTCGTGTTAACATACCCTAATACCCGCACAACAGACAACAACAGCTGGGGGAGCAATGGACCTGACACCGTATTTCAAATATATGGCCGAGCGCAAGGCTTCGGATCTGTTTATTTCTGCCGGTGCGCCAATTTATATCAAGATTGAGGGCGAACTCAAGGCGGCAAACAAGCAGCCATTAACTGCTGCTCAAGCCAAGGAGGCTATTTACGGCCTGATGACAGAGGCGCACCGGGCTGAGTTTGAGCGCGAGCAGGAGCTCAACTTTGGTTTTTCCGTGCAGGATCTCGGGCGTTTCCGGGTAAACGTGTTTTACCAGAGGGGAAGCGTGGCTCTGGTGGTGCGTTTTATTCAGAATACTGTGCCGACGATTGAGGCACTGCATCTGCCTCCGGTGCTGGGCGATCTGGCACTGGAAAAGCGAGGGCTTGTTCTCGTTGTGGGGGCCACGGGGTCGGGCAAGTCGACCACGCTGGCCTCGATGCTGGATTATCGTAACACGCACCGGGCCGGTCATATTCTGACAGTGGAAGATCCGATCGAGTTCGTACACAAACATAAGCGTTCCATCGTCAATCAACGTGAAGTTGGCGTTGACACCAAGTCGTTCAATAATGCGCTGATCAATGCCATGCGCGAGGCGCCTGATGTGCTGATGATTGGTGAAATCCGCGACGAAAACAGCATGCGTCAGGCAATGATATACACCCAGACGGGACATTTGTGTCTGGCGACGCTGCATGCAAACAATGCCTACCATGCATTAACCCGTATCGTCAGTTTCTTTCCGCCAGAGTCGCGCGAGCATCATCTGCATGACTTGTCGGTCAGCTTGAAAGCCATTATTTCCCAGCGGCTGGTTCGTGGTCTGGATGGGAAACGAATCGCTGCGACCGAGATTCTGCAGAATTCGCTGCATGTTGCCGAGTTGATCATCAAACAGGATGTGGATGCCATCAAGGAAGCCATGGAACGTTCCATGGTCGATGGTACGCAGACCTTTGAGCAGGCGCTTTATTATCTCTACAAATCGGGCAAGATCAGTCTGGACGAAGCGCTCAGCAATGCGGATTCGCGCACCAATCTTGAATGGCTGATCAAAAATACCGGTAAGGATAATAAAACGATGGAGACCATGATGCGCAATGCCGGGGATACAAAGACCCGGAGCAGCTTCGAGAACATTACCATCATGCCGGAAATGCTGAATCAGGGGCGCCCCAGTCAGCTGAAGGATGAGGGGCAGTAACCGCCCCCACTGTGTCGTTGCGGTCAGTTGGGGCCGAGGTGGCCGATCGTTTTGTTGAAGGCAGGCTCTTCCCACAAGTTCTTGTCATGGGGGGCGACTTCGCTGTGTATCCGGGTGGCATTCAGTAGTTTCAGGAAAATCAGTTCGCCAATGATGGCATCGGGAAATCCTTTGCGATCGCCGCGATCGTCGAGCAGCAGATGATCCATGTGCATTTCCAGTTCCGGATAGCCCCAGAGTTCAACAATCTGGGGTAACAGGCGGGGAAATTCTTTCTCCAGTTCCGAGGCATAACGGATGTCTGCCATACTGCCCTCCTTGTAGAATTTATCTTTGGTTTCATCTTAGCATATCTATTTGGTCATTTATGTCCGGAAACATGCCCGGCGCAGCCGACATTGAGATTCCTTCCTCTCGCCCTTCGGTCGGGCGCTTCGCCCCTTCACCGACGGGGCCATTGCATTTCGGTTCGCTGGTTGCAGCCATCGGCAGCTTTCTGCACGTTCGTAAAAAGGGCGGTCAGTGGCTGGTACGCATGGAAGATGTCGATAAGCCGCGCGAGATGCCGGGGGCGGCGGACAGTATTTTGCGCACGCTGGACCGCTTCGGCCTGGAATGGGATGGCGCGGTTTTGTATCAAAGCCGGCGCACTGCCAGCTACGAACAGGCTTTACACATGTTGCAGGAAAAGGGTTTCGTTTATGGCTGCACCTGCACGCGCAAGGAAATTGCCGAACGGGCGCACATGGGGCTTGATGGGCCGGTGTATCCGGGAACATGCCGGGTAAAAAAAGATGGCCACCAGTCGGAGCGGGCCTGGCGTTTTATTGTGCCCGCCCAGTCAGTCTGCTTCGCAGACGAACTGCTCGGTGAGCACTGTTTCAACATGGCCGCCGATATGGGCGATTTTGTTGTGCGTCGCGCGGATGGATTGTTTGCCTATCAGCTCGCCGTTGTTGTCGATGATGCGGCGCAAGGGGTGACGGAAGTGGTCCGTGGCGCAGACCTGCTGCTTTCCACCCCCAGGCAGTTGGTTTTGCAACAGGCGCTTGGTTTGGCTACACCCACGTATCTGCATTTGCCCCTGGCGCTGAATGCGGACGGTGAAAAGCTCTCCAAGCAGACACTGGCACCCTCTGTGGCGCAGGCTGATGTTTCTGCGCTGTGGATTCAGGTGCTGCAGTTCCTTGGGCAAGCGGTTCCGCGGGAGCTGGAGCACGCGCCTATGGCCGAGTTGCGTGCATGGGCCCTGGCCAATTGGCTGCCAGAGAACATTCCCCGGCATGCCGCACGGGTTGTCGTACAGCTGTAACATCAGGGCGGTAGAGTGGGCTAATTTTGCTGCTAGCCATGAGGACGGCCCATGCGTATTTTGATGTTGTCGGATGTGTATTTCCCGCGCGTGAACGGCGTGTCTACATCAATCATGACCTTTCGCGAGGAGCTCGAGCGGATGGGGCATGAGGTGGTGTTGGTGGCGCCTCGCTATGGTGTGGAAGGCGAGGAAGAGAACGCTGGACTGGTACGCGTTCCCTCCAGTCGCGTGATCCTCGACCCGGAGGACCGCATGATGCACTGGGGAGCGCTCAATCAGCGGCTGGAACAGCTGTGGGATGAGCAGCCATTTGACCTGCTGCACATCCACACGCCTTTTGTGGCGCATTACGCCGGTGTAAGCTGGGCCAAGCGCCATGGTATTCCCTGTGTGGAAACCTACCACACCTTCTTTGAAGCCTATCTGCATCACTATATCCCGTTCATGCCGCGATTCGTCATGCGCGCACTGGCGCGCCGTTTTTCGCGGGAACAGTGCAATAACGTTGATGGCCTGGTTATCCCGTCAACGTTGATGCAGGCAGAGCTTGGGCGTTATGGCGTGACTGTTACCAGTGAGGTGATTCCTACTGGCATTGAGCTGGAAGAATTCAGCGACGGCGATGGTGCCCGGTTCAGGGCTAAGCACGGGATCAACGCGGACCGGCCGGTACTGCTCTATCTTGGCCGGGTGGCTTTTGAGAAAAATATTTCCTTCCTGCTGGACATGCTGGTGCAGGTGCTGCAGGAGAAGCCGGAGACGCTGCTGGTCATTGCCGGTGAAGGGCCTGCCGAGAAAAGTTTGCACGCCAAAGTACGGCACCTGGGGCTGCAGGGCAGTGTGCTGTTCGTTGGTTACCTGAAGCGTGGTCCGGCTTTGCTGGATTGTTACAAAGCGGCGGATGTTTTCGTCTTTGCATCACGTACCGAAACCCAGGGGCTGGTACTGCTTGAGGCTATGGCTCTGGGGGTGCCGGTCGTTGCCCTGTCCATCATGGGCACGCGCGATATTCTGCAGCCTGGCAGCGGCGCACTGGTGCCGGAAGACGATGTGCATGATTTTGCCGGCAAGGTGGTGCAACTGCTGCGTGATGACGAATTGCGCAGATGGCTGGGGGCTGAAGGCGTGCAGTATATCCAGCACTGGAAGGCTGACCGGCTGGCTATTCGGCTGGATCAGTTTTATGCGCAAATCTGTCAGGCTCATGCCGCCCGCGCTGTGCTGGCTGGGCAGACAGTCTGAATTGCCGGTCAGGTCTGATAAAATAATTGTTTTATCAGTGTGATGACCGGAATTCCATGGAACAGGACAAGCTGCAGCGGTTTATGTTTGAGCACGGCGAGGTAAGGGGAGAAGTCGTTCGGCTGAACGAAAGTTGGCGCCATGTACTGGAGCGCCGCGAATACCCGCCGGTCATTCAGGCGTTGCTGGGTGAGATGATGGCTTCGGCCGTCATGCTTGCCGCCATGCTCAAGTTCGACGGCACGCTGATCATGCAAATGCAGGGCAGTGGCCCGGTCCGGTTGCTAGTGGTTGAGTGCCAGAGTGACCTGACCATCCGGGCGACAGCCAAGCATGACGACTGTGGCGACCTGACACGTTTGCCGGACTTGCTGGGTAAAGGTCACTTCGTCATCACGCTTGATCCATCCGATCCCGATCAAACCGCCTATCAGGGCATCGTACCCTTGCATGGCGATACGGTAGCCGAAGCGCTGGAACATTACCTGCTGCAATCTGAGCAGCTGCCCACCCGTATCTGGCTCGCAGTAAACAAGCAGGCGGCGGCAGGGATGATGCTGCAGCGCATGCCGGGGGCGAACAATGATGAACTCTGGCAGGAAGCACTGGCTCCGGCTGTGACGGTGCAGCCGGACGAGTTGTTGCAGCTTGATTTTACAACGCTGCTGCATCGTCTCTTCAATGAACAGGATTTACGCCTGTTTTCTGCGGTACCGGTGCGCTTTTCCTGCACCTGCTCGCGCGAAAAAGTGGCTGGGATGTTGCGCATGCTTGGGCCGGAGGAGGTCGAAGCGGCCTTGGCGGAGCAAGAAGAAATCGATGTGACCTGTGAATTCTGCGGCCAGCGTTATGTGTTCGATGCAGTGGACGCTGCCCAGTTGTTTACGACCCCGGAGAGCCGTGCTGAAGGGTCCGGCAAACTGCACTGAACAGGCGCACGAGCCTGCCTATTGCGCACTTAGCCGGCGCGTGACTGAATGCGTCGGCGCAGTTTGATTCGCTCACCGTAATAATCGCGCATCATCTCAATCGTGATCCGGCTGTCACTCGGATGGTGCGGAAACGCGCCGGCGCGTGCGGTCAGCCATGGGGTTTCCTGATGCGTCAATTCTTCCAGCTTGGTCGCGGAAAACTGCCCGTACACGTCCCAAACTTCCTCGAGAAAATCACGTACTTCTTCCGGTAGCTGGCCGGGGTCGGTCAAGGTCATGGAAACCGGGATCGGATGCCAGGATAACTGGCGGAAACGGTCATAAATCTCGCGGCATACCGGACCATGGCGCCAGGCTTCCAGGGGGTTATGGAACAGTTCCCGGTCATGCATAGCCAAAAACCATGCCTGCGCGTAGTACAGTAATTTCTGCAGTTTCAGGTGGGTCATGTTGTCGCCCGCCTTGCGGTCTACTTTCAGAATAAAGTAGTCGGCAACGTGGTGTACGCTGATGTCCATTCGCCTGATTCTCCTGAGGGGTGAGTCGCGAGGAGTAGTGAAGTGGTTGGTACATATGTACTCTCTTCAGTATAGGTGGCGTCAATCTGCTTTGCAAGTGATTCGTTTCATTTGTTTCCGGGTGATTGACTGCAGCGGGTTTGGGGAAGCACGTTTGCCTTTGCTATGATTACATTCTGTCGAACAGACGGTATTACGGAGAAATTCTAATGGCCCAGTTGCCACCCAAACATCAGCAGGTCATCCAAACCCATGCGGCGCTTATCGTCAAAGTGGTGGAAACCTGTTCCAACCCCGAACAACGTCCCCACCTGGAAAAGGCGCTCGACATTTCTGCCCAGAACGGTTGGGGGAAACTGGTTGCGGCCATTCGTTCAATTCTCGACGGCAAACGCGATCAGACCGTGCTGGGCGGCCTGGATGAGGAGGACGGCATCATCGTCGAAGCGATTTTGCGCGGTTTGCAGGATCCGACCACCCTGCCCGACCCGAATGCCAAACCCGATGCTTCAGCGGCAGCACCGGCACTTGCCAGTCTGATACAGGCCGCCGGAAGCGGGAATGCCATGGCGCTGAAAATGCTGGCCGACATGGCCGAGCAAATGTCCAAAACCGGCGGCGAAATGACCCGTCTGGGCGGCATCATGCGCCACATGGTTAACGGCGAGCGCGACCCCGATGTGCTCACCAAGGGCATGGGCAGCGATACCCGCCAACTGGTCTTGCGTATCCTCGAAGAACTGTCCAAGCTGACGGTGCATTGAAAAGAAACAGGACTGAGGTGACAGGGCGGAGGACTGGGAGAAAAACCGCTTGACCCGGTCGGGTGCGGGCGGTGAAATTTTTACAGTCCTCAGTCCTCAGTCCTCAGTCCTCAGTCCTCAGTCCTCAGTCCTCTAATTGCGTACATCCAGTAGTTCCTGCAACTGCCGCAAGGTAGAGTCGTCCTTGATGACGTGCTGCATCCACTCTTCAAAGCTCATTTGTGCCCAGCGGGCGGCTCGCTCGGCGAGCAGGGCTACGGGGCTATGAGGCTCGTGGTTGCGGAAATAGCGCGCGGCCTGCTCGAGCATGAGAATCGCTTCGGCCCGATTGTGGGCCGGTCCCTTGGGAACAGCCATAGCCTGATCCGGGGCTTGCAGTATGACGGCCCCGGTGGTTGCTTCCATGTGAGCGGCGGGACTGGGGGCGGTGCCGCCACACTGTTGCAGCAGTCGGTCAGTGACCGCGCTTACATCGTCCAGTGCGTCGCGGACGCCACCCAGGCCAGGCGCGTTGTGTCCGAAGCGCTGCGCCAGCGTGGCATCGAGATGCTGGTAGGCGGTGCGGGTTTTGGCCGCCTCACAGACCAGTTCGGTAAACCAACTGGGGCCGGAAGCCACCGTGCTGCGGTCAAACTGATCTCCGGCCAGCTTGCCCTCGGCAATGGCGGCCTCGCGTGCGGCGGGGTCTTTCAGTCCAAGATTTTCCACTTCGCGCGACTCTTTCCACTGCAGCCATGAATAGCCGCCGTGTTCAGGCTTTGTCAACGGCACCCGGCGCAGCGCTTCCTCCATCTGGCGGTTGAGCCATTCCAGCTTGCTCACGCGCTCATCCAGATCCTGCAGGTCCAGTGCCGGATACCCCGTTTCCCAGTACTGTTCCAGCCAGTGGTTGAGCAGTTCCAGCCCAAATGTCGCGCCGCGCAGGCCATGTACCTGCGTCAGTGCTTCCACGTACCACACCAGCAACTGCAGATCCTTGCTCTGGCGTGTAAGCGCTTCTTCAGCCAGTTGGATCACCTTGTTCCATTCGCTGCTTTTGCGCGACTGTTCCCATTCGCCCATATCCAGAGACGGATCGTCGCTGCGGCGTGCTTCGCGGATTTGGTCGAACAGGGCGGAATAACTCAGGTCTTCCCCGGCCGGATTTTCCGGGTGAATGGGGGAGAGCAGGGTGTCGAGTTTTTCGTACAGGGTGGTCATGGTTGTTCAGGGCCTCATTGTTTTGCTTCGTTTGGGTTGATTAGTAACCGCAACTTTTTGTTTAATTCAATGGATTGTTGAAAGAGGCATTGAATACACGCAGGTGAACAAATTTCAGCGTCATTCGCGTTACATTCTGCCCCAAAATTTCAACTCTCAATCTGAGTCCTTTGGGCATACTGCTTTACCCCAATACGCAAGACGCATTAGCTTTATCGATTCCCCTTCAGTCGTCAGCATGAAACACTCACCGCGCTGGATATAGTAGAAATTACAGAATGAACGGCCCTCAGAGCAGCTGGATATTTCTTTAATGCCGTGGTTGATTAAATCCCTTTCCAAAGGCACATAAGGGAAACCGTCTTCACCTTCGGGGACAGGATTCTTGTGTGTAATGTATGGCTTCCAGCCCTGCTTAACCAGTAATGTTCTGGATTCCGATAATGTCATTCCAGCCTTGACGTTTCGCCCGGTATCCGCATAGGCAGACAGGGGCGGTGGTTTGAGAACACTCGCCTGGGATGGTGTCGCGAGCACCAACAACGGCAATAGAGTCAGGATTGCAAAATTTCTCATTTGTATGCCTTTGCGCCGGTGTATTTCAGTTAGTCAGGGGGCTGTTTCCGTAATATGGTGTGTTGTTACGGGACTCGTGGACAATTGGATTCCCATTCAGGATTTATTAGTCATGTTCAGTCGGGCTTCTTACAGTCTCCAAGATTGGTCCCATCACTAATACGTGTGGAAGAACATGCCCCGGCCTCAAAGTGCTGCGTTTTCGGGTTAAAAAGGAATTGTGTTGTGTAGCAGGTGATCGCCGTACATTCCGTTTCAGCAAGAACCCGCATACCCGAATGCTCGGCCCCAAGAATCTGAAAAATGTCTGAGCTACCTTCGTAAAGGATCTGCCCATTCAAAACCAACCAGTGCTGGAATTGGTGTGTCCCGTAAAACGGAGCAAAGTAAGGATCGAGCGTCGGGCGGACATACATAATTTTTTCACCACCGAGACTAACAGGTACAGCTTTCCATACAAGTCTGGTACTTGGGTCGCGAGGTATTTCATCCAATTGCTCATACCCCGTTAAATCCTGTTTCTTCCGTTCATGAGTCATCAGGGCTTTAGCAAATGCTTTGCTGACGTGCCTCCACCCACGGGTCGTGTCTTCTGTGTAATTCTCGAATATCACATCTGCGGCAGATACCCGTCCAATAGTGAATATAAAAAGGAGTATTCCCCAGAAACTCACCTTCATTTTGGCGCTCCACCGCCCTCAACAAACCAGGCTTTCAATGTTGCATAATCGCGTCCCAGAAAAGAAACCCATTTATTGAAAACGAGCGTGTCGAGGTTTTTGTACTGGGAGTTCATCGGTAGTCCTTAATCACAGCCCGTGATTTGTTCTGTATGTTGAAGGGTATTGATAAATCATAAAATCCTGAAGGTGTGGATTGGCGTAAGTGGTATGTGTCTGCGTTAGGCATACCTTTGGTTTCTTTAGTAAGTGCGAGATGCCCGGTACCGTCGTCATTAAATTCCTGATACACAATTTCGCCAGATATATCGCAAATCTGTTCTTGTCTCGATAACTGTGTAAAACGGCCTTTTATAAACGTAAATGTATTGAAGAAAAAACTCTGGCCAGCACAGCCAGCGTTTGGAACGCCACTTCGAAGTTGTTTTGTTTCTGGCGAAATCATCAAGTTTGGTAACTTGGAAAGAGTTCGATTGTGCACGTAAGCTCTGCGAACCGGAGAGTAAAGCCAAACATCAGTTGATGAGGCTCTGCATTGGCCTGATGTACAGCCGCTGACAGCTATATCGGTGGCCCCATCAAAATTTATGTCAATCAAGGTAATGTTGGGGCTGTCTATAAATGACCAGATTCCCTTCTGATGGTCTACTGTTACCCCATATGTTTCCCTTTTCGGTGAAACTGATATCTCGGGTGAGCTCAGTAATTTCCCACTGATTGCAAGTGGTATAGATGTAGCTTGTTCGCTAGCGTGCACATGGTCGATAAGAGCGAAATTCATTAACAAAACAATGGGCAGTGTTGACTTCATTTGTATTCTTTCGCTCCCGTAGCTTTGATGAAATCTGGGTTATATTTCCAAAAAATTGTTTGGCCAAATGCTGCAGTAGATATATAAACCGAGTCGTATCTTCCGCGCTCTTTTGAGGCTATCTCTTTCCCTGTTTTCTTGTTTCTTACTTTCCAGTAGACGACGATAGTTTTACCTGTTTCCTTAATGCCAAATATATTGTGGGTGGGCGAAGAAAATTTAATACCTTTTTTGACTTTAGGGTGCTTCGAATATTCTGTTTTTATGTCTACGCCATCCCACCACAATGCTCCATTGGATGGGTCTGGTTTGGATTGGTCAAGGGCTGCCTGTGCCCATTCGATTGCACGCTTGAGAGTGGAGTTCTTTTCAATTTGCTCTGAAGTTGCATGCATTAACAAATTGAATCGGGCATTCGAGCCATTTGCAGCATATGTGTATTGAGGGTCTGCTGAGATGACTTCAGAAATGGTTTTGTTTCCCCATGCCCTTGCACGATTGGCAACTGCAAAAGCGATGCCTCCAACCTCATCGTTGTCATCTAAAATAGAGGCTTCTCCATAGGCAATTGCGGCAAGTAGTTTAATTTGAGAAGGTTCTGCTGTTGTCATGTCAATTCAGATTTTCGATATATAGAATTTCAGTACCAAGCTGTGATAGACAACTCTTCGGGATGGTCCGTCATAGCAAACATTTCGGTTTTACCATCTGAAAGAAGCATTTTGTTGACTACGACTTTTGTTGACTCCTGGATTTTGTATGTCAATCCTTCTATGGCTGTGTCAGAGTCTATATCCAGAAATTCAAAATACTGTTCAAGTTCATTTTTATCGACTGTTGGGTTGAAAAGGTCGCCTATCTGTTGTGCTGGTTGAGTTTGTGCAATAACTGCTGCATTGTCTGATAACCAATCTCTGTTGAGCATACCCAGTGTTGAAATCAGGACTGCGCCGCAGCTGGTTTTGTGACCTTCCAGTGCGACGGGTCTACCGTCGACCAGCCATTCTGGATCGCCTTCGGCGATGACGCAGTTGCTGTGGCCCTGTTTGGGACAGGTAACCTGATCCCCCTGGCGGGCGACCGGCTTGTCGAAAATGACGGAGCTGGGCGAACCGCTGACGACGTTGCCGCCGTGGTTGGTGGGATCGCCTAGTCGAATGACGCGTTTCATGTGTGTTCCTCAGGCTGTGGCTGGCGTGGCTACGCCGATGCTCAGGTGATTGGATTCGAAGTGACTTAAAACCACCGGGGCGGACAGGCGGGCGCAGTGGGTAATGGCGAGGGCTGTGGCCAGAGCGGGGGTGCTGTGACCGGTGTCGCCCCATTCGCGCACCAGGTTGCTCGCCTGATCAATCGGATTAATGGCGGTCTGGTGATTGGATAAAGCATTAGATAGCGCCGCCAGACGAGTGCCGCCGACATGGGCGTCGCCACTGTTGTGCACCAGCCAGGCAATGCTGGCGGCCTGGTCTTTGGCGGGGTCGCGTTCCTCTTCGCTGAAGGGGTAATCGACCAGTGCCGCATTGACCAGCGCATTGTCGAGCGCGGCCTGAATGAGTGCGTTGAGCTTTATATCCGGCGGGTGGGGGGTGTCGCGCCCAACCGGCATGCTTAGTCGTGCCAAGCATGGCAGGCTGGCCAGTGCCGGCTGGTAAGCGTTGGGGATAGTGCCCCAGTCGCCGTTTGGCCGGTTGAGGTCCTTTTCCCAATAGGGCTGGTACGGATCGGCAGGATTGGTTTTGGCAAGTTCCGAAGTGAGCGGCTCGGCGAGTCCATCCCGCAAGAATACCAAGGCAACGACGGCTGCCCCTGGTTCGCCTGACCAGGCACGCCGGGCGCGGCTTTCCGCATCGGGCTCATCATCCGGATCTGTCTGACTAACCGGGGCATCGGCGGCGAGCACAATAAGCCCGGGCAAAGCGGGCTCTTGCAGCAGGACTTGCTGCACACGTTCGGCAATCGCACCGGAGCCGGGGAGGAAACGGACTGTCGGTGTCGGCAAGGCCGCATCTACGGAAATGCCACTCATGGCCTGGGCGGCCAGTTCGCCAATATGGTTTAGCTGGGTTTGGCCGGCTTCGTTGGGCAGCGCCAGCAGGAACAGCGGGAGCCAGCCGGTGCCGGGTGCTGTGTCATAAAGCTGGGTCAGCAGACTGGTTATTTCGTCTGCGAGCGACTCAAGCGGGCCGCCTGGCAGGAGGGTGCGGGGTTCTATTGTCTGCCAGAGGCAGAAATCAGGTTCTTCGCCTAGCCAGGCGGCAGGGGCACGTCCGCTGGTGGCCCGTGCCAGGACCATACGGCAGGTAATGGTTTGCTGTCGTTGTGCCAGGTCGCTCAGGTGCTGCTCGCGGGCGGCAGCACGTTTGGCTTGCCGCTCATCCTCTGCCTGTCTTTCTGCGGCGGCTTGTGCGGCGGCATCCCGCTTGGCCTGCTTGCCGCGCCAGGCGAGCCAGCCCAGGCCTGCTAGAAGTGGTGGCACCAGGTAAATAATCAGCAATGCCCCCAGCGTAAGGCGGTTCCAGCTCGCGGGCAGAAGCCCCCAGAGCACTAACCACCAGCCGATGAACAAGGCAGCAAAAACAGCGATGATTCTCCACATGGCGTTGATCCGTTAGCTGATTTTTACGCGCAGCTCTTCGTCTTTGAGCGAGAGTTGAATTTTTTTGACCGGTTTGCCGCTGGCCATGCGTACCAGCAGGTCGGCAGAGATCCTGGCCAGCACGGTGCGGGTGAGAATGGCGTCGGCATCGCGCGCGCCGCTGTCCACGTCCATGCAGCGGTCGGCGATCTGGTCCACCAGTTCGGCAGGAAACTCGATATGCGCGCCGTGGTTGTCGGCAATACGGCGACGAATTTTGTCCAGCTTGAGCGCGACGATTTTGCGCAGCACGTTATCATTGATGGGCAGGTAGGGCACGATGGTGAGACGGCCCAGCAGGGCGGGTTTGAATTCCTGCTGCAAGGTCGGGCGCAGCAGATCGACCAGATCGTCCGGTGTCGGCATACGGATTTCACCGTTGACCTTGATGCCATGCTCGCAGGCCCGCATGACCAGGTCGGTACCGGCATTGGAGGTGAGCAGGATGATGGTGTTCTTGAAATCCACCTCGCGCCCTTCGGAGTCTTCCAGAATACCTTTGTCGAACACCTGAAAAAACAGCTCCATCACATCCGGATGGGCTTTTTCCACTTCATCCAGCAAGACCACGGAATACGGTTTGCGGCGCACGGCTTCGGTCAATACGCCGCCTTCGCCATAACCGACATAGCCGGGGGGCGAGCCTTTCAGACCGGCTACGCTGTGGGCTTCCTGGTATTCCGACATGTTGATGGTGATGAGATTGCGCTCGCCGCCGTACAGGGCCTCGGCCAGCGCCAGCGCGGTTTCGGTTTTGCCCACGCCGGAGGGGCCCACCAGCAGGAATACCCCCTTGGGTTTGCTGGGGTCTTCCAGGTTGGCTTTGGCAATCTGCACCCGTTCGGCAATTTGCGCCAGCGCATGGTCCTGGCCGATGACGCGCTCGCCCAACAGGCTGGCGAGTTGCTGCACCTGCGTCAGTTCGTGGCTGACCATGCGGCCGAGCGGAATGCCTGTCCAGCCGGAAATGACGTCGGCGATGACGTTTTCGTCTACGCACTCGAAGGCCAACGGCTGGTGCTTTTGCAGCGCTCTCAGGGCAGCGCGTTTTTCCTGCAGCGGGCTGGCTTTTCTGCGCTTGCCCTTGGCCGGTTTAGCTTCGTCGGCCTGCTGCTTCAGCGCGGTGATGTCGTCGACCAATTGCTTCTGCTCCAGCCAGGCTTCGTGCAGCACGGCCAGATCGGCTTGCAGCAAGGTCCGGTTGTGTGCCAGCTCACTTAAACGTTCGGCGTGGCCGGCTTCCTTTTGCAGGGCCTGCATTTCGCGGTCGATGTTGGCGATCAGCACTTCTACGTCCATGATGGGGGCCGGGCTGCCGGCACGCGACAGGGCTACACGTGCGCAGGCGGTGTCGAGCACGCTGATGGCCTTGTCCGGCAGCTGGCGGCCGATGATGTAGCGGCTGGACAGATGGACCGCCGCCGCTACGGCTTCTTCGAGAATTTCCACCTGGTGGTGGCTGGCCATGGCGGCGGTCATGCCGCGCACCATATGCACTGCAACTTCGGGAGCAGGTTCTTCCACTTTGACCACCTGAAAGCGGCGGGCCAGCGCAGCGTCTTTTTCAAAATATTTTTTGTATTCGGCCCAGGTGGTGGCAGCAATGGTGCGCAGCTCGCCGCGCGCCAACGCCGGTTTGAGCAGGTTGGCGGCGTCGTTCTGACCGGCTGCGCCACCGGCGCCGATCAGGGTATGGGCTTCGTCAATAAACAGTATGATGGGCGTGGGGCTGGCTTTGACAGCGTCAATGACCTGGCGCAGACGATTTTCAAATTCTCCTTTGACGCTGGCGCCGGCTTGCAGCAGACCCAGGTCCAGTGTGCGCAGAGTGACACCGGCGAGCACAGACGGTACCTCTCCCGCGGCAATCTTGAGCGCCAGCCCTTCGACCACGGCCGTTTTGCCCACGCCCGGTTCGCCGGTGAGGATAGGGTTGTTCTGCCGGCGTCGCATGAGGATGTCGATCATCTGACGAATTTCCGTGTCGCGTCCCAACACCGGGTCGATCTTGCCGGCTTTGGCCTGGGCAGTCAGGTCAATGGTGTATTGCTCCAGTGCGCCATGGGCTTTGCGCGGTGCAGCAACAGGTGCTGCCGCCTCATCGCTTTCGTTCACGACAGCAGGCGCACCGCAGGCTTCGTGCCCGTGCTGGCGCAGTGCGGCATAGGCGGTCACCGCGTCGGTGGCGTTGATTTTTGCCAAAGTAGGCGAGCCGGATTGCAGCGCACCGCGCAGGGCCGGGTCGCGCCACAGCGCCAGCAGCAGATCGAGTGTGGAAACATCGTGCTGGTTGAATTCCGTGCTGGCGAGCAGCCAGGCTTTTTCCAGCCATTTGGGCAGCCAGGACGACAGCACCGGATTGCGGGTGTTGCCGCTGCGGAAGCAGTCGAGGGCGTTGTCCAACTCGTCTTCAATGCGGTTGAGCGGTGC
>JAJZTZ010000167.1 GCA_021847305.1 Pseudomonadota bacterium
GACCAGGAGGCGGGGCGGTTCTTCATGCGCCAGGAAATACTGGCGGACTCATTGGCAATGGACTTGTCGACATTGCGGGAGAAGTTCGCGCCGCTGGCCGAGCAATATGAAATGGACTGGCGCATCCATGACAGCACCCGCAAAAAGCGGGTGGTGATTATGGTGTCCCGTCAGGAACACTGCCTGTATGACTTGCTGTCGCGCTGGCAAAGCCGCGAGCTGGATATCGAGATTCCCTGTGTGATTTCGAATCACGAAGATTTCCGCGGCTTTGTCGAATGGCATGGCATTCCCTTTCACCATGTGCCGGTAACGCCGGAGAACAAGGCGGAAGCCTATGGTCGCGTGATGGGGCTGTTCGAGGCGGCCGAAGGGGATGTGATGGTGCTGGCGCGCTATATGCAGATTTTGTCACCGGAGATGTGTGCCCGCTACCCGGGCCGGATTATCAACATCCACCACAGTTTCCTGCCCAGTTTCGTGGGCGCCAAACCTTACCATCAGGCTTATCAGCGCGGCGTGAAACTGATCGGGGCAACCTGCCATTTTGTGACGGCGGACCTGGATCAGGGGCCGATTATCGAGCAGGACGTGATCCGCATTGATCATTCTGACGCTCCGGAAGATCTGGTGCGCTATGGCAAGGATATTGAGAAGGCGGTACTGGCACGGGGTTTGCGATATTACCTGGAAGACCGGGTGCTGATTCACGGTAACAAGACGGTTGTGTTCCGTTAGGAGAAATGAAATGCCCCTGAGGCTGCTTCGCTTTGCGCTTTCAAAGAAACATCCGGAACCGCGGATGTTTACCGCTCATGATCAGCTTAAGCCGTCCTACGACGCCGTGATCATAGGGGCGGGCGGACACGGGTTGGCGGCAGCTTATTATCTGGCGCGGGAGCATGGTATGACGAACGTCGCCGTGCTGGAAAAAGGCTATATCGGCGGCGGCAATACCGGCCGCAACACCACCATTATCCGTTCCAATTATCTGACCCCGGAAGGGGTGCAGTTCTATGATGCCTCGGTCAAATTGTGGCAGGACCTGGCCCAGGATTTTGACCTGAACCTGTTTTACTCCAATCGCGGGCATTTCACCCTGGCGCATACCGACGCCGCACTGCGCACGAGTCGCTGGCGCGCAGAAGTGAACAAGCATTACGGCATTGAATCGGAAGTGGTGGGGCCAGAAGAGGTGAAAAAAGCCGCGCCCATGATTGACCTGTCGTGCGGCGGACATGCACCGATTCTGGGCGCACTCTACCATGCGCCGGGTTCGGTAGCCCGGCATGATGCGGTGGCCTGGGGCTATGGTCGCGGTGCCGATCAGCGTGGCGTAGAGATTCATCAGCGTACTGAGGTGCTGGGTATCGATGTGGCTGGCGGTAAGGTTAAGGGCTTGCAGACCAGTCGCGGCTACATCGCTACGCCGAAAATTCTGTGTGCGGTGGCTGGCTCCACCCCACGTATTCTGAAAATGGTCGATCTGGATAGCCCGATTTATGTTCACCCCTTGCAGGCGATGGTGAGCGAGCCGGTCAAACCCTGGCTGGACCCGATTCTGGTGTCCGGCAGTTTGCATGTGTATATCAGCCAGTCGGCCCGGGGCGAGCTGGTCATGGGCGCCTCGCTTGATCCCTACGAAGTGCATTCGACCCGTTCGACGCTGGATTTTCCCGAAGGGCTGAGCGCTCACATGCTGGACATGTTCCCGTTTCTTTCCAACGTGAAAGTCATGCGCCAGTGGGCCGGCATGGCCGACATGACGCCTGATTTCGCTCCGATCATGGGCAAGACACCAGTCGAAGGTTTTTATCTGGATGCAGGTTGGGGCACCTGGGGCTTCAAGGCGACACCGATTTGCGGCAAGACCATGGCTCATACCCTGGCTACTGATACAGCACATGAGCTGATCACGGGATTTTCGCTAGAGCGCTTTCGCGATTATGCGCTTACTGGGGAAAAGGGGGCCGCCAGTGTCGGTCACTAAATCCAATTTTATTTGTAGCACCTCCCGCGTTATCGCAGGCAAGAGCGGCCCTCTTTCGGCGAAGGCTAACCGGCTGACAAGGCGGTTAAGCCGATGTGTAGCGTCGGCGGCCGTAGCCAGAAGTCAGCCGCCAGTGTCGGTCACTAAATCGATAAACCGGATTCCGGTGCTGGTTATTAACGGCTATTTGCGGGAGTGCGGACTATGAAGCTGCTGACTTGCCCGATCAACGGTCCGCGTCCTGTTTCCGAATTTACCTACGGTGGCACGGTGCGGCCCATGCCGGACCCTGATGCGTGCAGCGATGCTGAGTGGGCGGATTATGTGTTCAACCGCAGTGGTGCGCCAGGCGTGAAACGCGAGTGGTGGTGCCATACCCCGAGCAATACCTGGTTTATCGCTGAGCGCGACACGGAAAGAGACCGGGTGTTGCGGACATATCTGTGCGGGGAGGACGAGCAATGATGCGTCGGCTGCCTCCGCGGGCACATGAGTGGATCGACCGCTCTCGCACAATCAATTTTGAATTTGAGGGCAAACAATACAGCGGTTTTGCCGGCGACACTATCAGCAGTGCTTTGTTGGCTGAAGGACAGACGGTGCTGGCCCGCAGTTTCAAATACCACCGTCCGCGTTCTGTTCTGTCATTTGCCAATCATGATGCCAGCGTGCTGATGCAGGATGGCAGCACACCGAACGTCCGTGCCGATGTGACGCCGCTGGCAGAGGGCATGAAACTGAGCGCTGTGAATACGTTCGGCGGGTTGGAACGGGACCGGGCCAGCGTATTGGGAAGTCTGTCACGTTTTCTGCCGGTGGGATTTTATTACAAGGCGTTTCACAGCAAACGGCTATTTCCCTTGTGGGAGCGCATGTTCCGATTTCTGACGGGGTTGGGCAAGGTGGATTTTGCCACCTCACATCGGCGCACACCAAAACAGTATGATTTTTGCGACGTGCTGGTTATCGGTTCAGGCCCTTCCGGTTTGTCGGCTGCATTGGCGGCCGCAGAAGCCGGTGCGAATGTTGTGGTAGTGGAGGAGCAGGCACGCGCTGGCGGTTCGTCCACTTATCAGCCGGCCAGCCGTATGGCCATGTCCCTGCTGGAGAAGGTGCAGGCGCAACCGCGCATTCGTGTGCTGACAGGGACGTGCGCGGCAGGGTACTACGCCGATCACTGGGTGCCGCTGGTTGATCAGGACAAGATGAGCAAAATGAGGGCGCGCGCCGTGATTGTGGCTGCCGGCGCCTTTGAACAACCGGCTGTGTTTCGCAACAACGATTTGCCTGGAATCATGCTGGCCACGGCTGCCCAGCGTTTGCTGGCCAGATATGGAATTCAGCCGATGCAGCGTGCCGTGGTGCTGACGGCCAATTCCGATGGTTATCGGGCAGCGCTGGATCTGCTGGATAACGGCATAGAGGTTGCCGCCGTGGTTGATTTGCGGTCTGCCGATTCGGGCGGAATGGCTGAAGCGACTGTTCAGATCCGTGGCTTGCAGGTATACAGCGGCTCGTGCATTTACGAGGCGGTGCCGACAGATGATAAGCGCGGTGTTCGGGCCGTTCGGATTGCCCGTTTTGAAGATGGCAAAACCGGGCCGGAACATGTTGAAGTGCAATGTGACGGCGTGCTGATGAGCGTGGGTTGGGCACCGGCAGCGAATTTGTTGTATCAGGCCGGCGCGCGCATGCGGTACGAGCAACGGGTTGAACAGTTTGTCCCCGATGTATTGCCACAAGGGGTGTTTGCTTGTGGCCGGGTAAACGGGGTGTATCGCCTGGATGCACGTATCGAGGACGGCCGCCGTGCCGGCCTGCAAGCGGCATCCTATCTTGGTTACGCCACCGCCGAGCCACCTGTCGTGGCGGTGGGCACCGAATCACCTACCCATCCCTGGCCGATTGTCGAGCATCCCAAAGGCAAGAATTTCGTCGATTTCGATGAGGATTTGCAGCTGTGTGATCTGCAAAATGCCGTGCAGGAGGGGTTTGACAATATTGAGTTACTCAAGCGTTTTTCCACCATCGGCATGGGGCCGAGCCAGGGCAAACATTCCAATATGAACGGCTTGCGTATTCTTGCCCGTTTGACCGGCAAGAAACCGCAGGAAGTCGGCACCACGACGGCCCGGCCGTTTTTCCACCCGGTACCGATGTCGCATCTGGCCGGACGGGGATTCAATCCTGAAAGGCGTACGCCGCTACATGGCTGCCATGAGAGGCTGGGGGCTGTGTGGATGCCGGCGGGACTCTGGCAGCGGCCGGAATATTACGCGCAAG
>JAJZTZ010000030.1 GCA_021847305.1 Pseudomonadota bacterium
ATATCGGCTTGTCAGACCCAACCAACCTGCAGGCGTTAGAAGACGTACGTTTCCAGACAGGCAAAATGATCGAGCCGGTCATTGTCGAAGAAGACAAGCTCGGCCAGATGATCGACAAGGTCGCGGAAGCCTCCGACACCAGCCTGAAAAACCTGGTCGACGACGACATCAACCTTGACTTCGAGACTGGCGGCGAAGCCACCGCAGAAGACGATGGCGGCGCCACAGAAGTGGACGACGCACCGATCGTACGCTACGTACAAAAAGTTTTGCTCAAGGCGATTGAAGGTGGCGCATCGGATATTCACTTCGAACCTTACGAAAAATATTATCGCGTGCGCTTCCGCCAGGATGGCATCCTGTATGAATTCGAAAAACCGCCCCTGGCCATCAAGGAAAAACTGGCGGCACGGATCAAGGTGATTTCGGAGATGGACATTTCCGAGAAGCGCGTGCCTCAGGACGGCCGCATGCGTCTGCGCCTGTCGCGCGACCGTTTTATCGACTTCCGTGTCAGCACACTGCCCACCCTGTTCGGCGAAAAAATCGTGATGCGTATTCTCGATCCTTCCAGTGCCACACTGGGGATCGAGGCTCTGGGTTACGAGCCGGACCAGAAGGAATCCCTGCTCGAAGCGATCAACCGGCCTTATGGCATGGTGCTGGTAACCGGCCCAACCGGCTCGGGTAAAACCGTGTCGCTTTACACTTGCCTGAACATCCTCAACAAACCAGGGATCAACATCTCCACCGCGGAAGACCCGGCCGAGATCAACTTGCCCGGCATCAACCAGGTCAACGTAAACGACAAAGTCGGCCTCACCTTTGCTGCCGCACTGAAGTCGTTCCTGCGCCAGGATCCGGATATCGTGATGGTGGGTGAAATTCGCGACCTGGAAACCGCCGACATTGCCATCAAGGCGGCGCAAACCGGTCACATGGTACTCTCCACCCTGCACACCAACGATGCCCCGAAAACCCTGACCCGTCTGATGAATATGGGCGTAGCCCCCTTCAACATCGCCTCCTCGGTCAACCTGATTACCGCACAGCGCCTGGGCCGCCGCCTGTGCCCCAATTGCAAACAGCCCGCTGAAATCCCGCCCGAAGCGCTGCTGCGCGCCGGATTTTCCGAGGCCGACCTGGACGGCAGCTGGACGCCCTTCACCCACCGCGAAGGCGGTTGCGACATCTGCAAGGGAAAGGGCTATAAGGGGCGCGTCGGTATTTACGAAGTGATGCCGATCAGCGAGGAAATGACCCGCATCATCATGAGCCAGGGCAATGCCATCGACATTGCCGACCAGGCCCAGCGCGAAGGTGTTCGCAACTTGCGCCAATCTGGTCTATTAAAAGTAAAACAAGGCCTTACCTCACTGGAAGAGGTCGAGGCCGTAACCAATGAGTGAGGACCCCGCACATGGCCATGGCACCCAACGCGCCCAAGAAAGATAGCAAGAAAAAAGAAGTTATCTACAGTTGGGAAGGCGTCGACAAGAAAGGCAAAAAGCTCAAGGGTGAGATGGCCGCGCCGGGCGAGAACGTTGTCGCCAACCACTTGCGCCGCCAGGGCATCGTGCCGGGAAAAATCAAGAAACTGGGCGCCGCGAGAAAGAAAAAAATCACCGACAAAGACATCACCCTGTTCACCCGTCAGCTCGCCACCATGCTCAAATCCGGCGTGCCGCTGCTGCAAGCATTCGAGATCGTTGCCAAAGGGCACTCCAACCCGTCAGTGCAACGCTTACTGCTCGACATCAAGGCCGATGTAGAAACCGGCAGCAGCATGACCACTGCGTTCAGCCGTTTCCCCTTGTATTTTGACAGCCTTTACTGCAACCTGGTCAATGCCGGTGAACAAGCCGGTATTCTTGAAGGCGTACTCGACCGCCTGGCCACCTACAAAGAAAAAACGCTCGCGCTGAAGGCCAAAATCAAAAAAGCGCTGTTCTACCCTACCGCTATTATTGTTGCCGCTTTCATTATTACTGCTGTGATCATGATTTTCGTAATTCCCGCCTTCAAGCAACTGTTTACCGGGTTCGGCGCCGACCTCCCCCTGCCGACCCTCATTGTCATGAGCTTGTCGGACTTCTTTGTAGAATACTGGTATGCCATATTTGGCATACTGGGCGGGGCAATCTATGGTTTCATTGAAGCCAAACGGCGCTCGAAAAAAGTCCAGGACGCCCTGGATCGTTTGTCGCTAAAGCTCCCCATCTTTGGCGATCTCATTGAAAAAGCCACCGTGGCCCGCTGGACCCGTACACTTGCAACCATGTTTGCCGCCGGCGTGCCGCTGGTCGAAGCCTTAGGCACAGTAGGTGGAGCGTCCGGCAATGTGGTGTACTCCAATGCTACCAAAGTTATCCAGAATGAAGTTTCCACAGGTACCAGCCTTACTGCTTCCATGCAAAACGCTAATCTATTCCCCAACATGGTGATCCAGATGGTGCAGATCGGCGAAGAATCTGGTGCTCTTGATTCAATGTTGAGCAAAGTTGCCGATTACTATGAGCGCGAAGTTGATGATGCGGTTGATGCACTTGCCAGCTTGATGGAGCCGATCATCATGGTCGTTCTCGGTACGCTGATTGGCGGCCTGGTTATCGCCATGTACCTGCCGATCTTCAAAATGGGCTCTGTCGTGGGCGGTTAAGCGTCGACCTTAGCAGCCAGAAATGCCGGCTGGAATGTTTTCTGTCAGAAAATATTCCAGTTGGCCCGCCACCAACAACACAACGCTTTGTTTACGACATGCCACTATCCACGCTCAGCTGCCTCCCCCCCGAAGTGCTGTTTGGCCTTGCCGCCCTGCTCGGTCTGGTGGTTGGCAGTTTTCTTAACGTGGTGATCCACCGCCTGCCAGTCATGCTGGAGCGCGACTGGCAGGCCCAATGCGCGGCGCTGCAGGGCAAAGAAGTGGCTGCTGACAGTCCGAGCTACAATCTGCTAACGCCTGCCTCAACTTGCCCGTTCTGCGGCCACAGGATTCGCGCCTGGGAAAACATACCGGTTCTGAGCTATCTTTTCCTGCGGGGCCGTTGCAGCGCCTGCAAGGCACCTATCAGCCTGCGCTACCCGCTGGTTGAAATTCTCTCGGCAGTGCTGTCCGGCTTCGTCATGCTACATTTTGGGCCGACCTTGCAGATGCTGGCCGCCCTGATTTTTGTCTGGGCCCTGCTGGCGCTGACCTACATTGACTATGACACCCAGCTGCTGCCCGACGATATCACGCTGCCGCTACTGTGGTTGGGATTACTGCTTAACTGGCAGGGGGTATTCACCAGCTTGCCGGACGCCCTGCTGGGCGCTGTTTTCGGTTACCTGTCGCTCTGGTCGGTTTACTGGGGATTCAAATTGCTGACCGGCAAGGAAGGCATGGGTTACGGTGATTTCAAACTGCTTGCCGCGCTCGGGGCGTGGATGGGCTGGCAGATGCTGCCCGGCATCATTCTGCTGTCATCAATCGTCGGCGCCATTGTTGGCGTCACGCTGATCATTCTGCGCCGCCAGGACAGTCAGAAACCGATCCCGTTTGGCCCCTATCTGGCCGGCGGCGGACTGGTATCTCTGTTTTACGGTCAGCAGCTGATTGCCTGGTACCTCGCCCGCTAAAGCGATGGAGCCATCATTGCCGTTTGTGGTTGTGCTCACCGGCGGCATCGGCTGCGGCAAAAGCACCGTCGCCAGTCATTTTTCCGCTCTTGGCGTTCCCCTGATTGACACCGACGCCATCGCTCATCGCCTGACCCGGGCGCCGTCGGCGCAACTGGATGAAATTGCCCGCGTATTCGGCGCCGCCGCACTGCAAGAGAACGGTGACCTTAACCGTCCCTGGATGCGCGAACAGGTGTTTGCCGACCCGGAGCTACGCAAAAAACTCGAAGCCATTCTTCACCCAGCCATACGCCAGGCTGTGGAACAAGAACTGAGCCGGCTTGCCGGACACCCCTATGTTCTGCTGGCCGTACCACTCTATTTCGAATCAAGCGGCTACCACGATCTGGCTCAACGTGTGCTGCTGGTGGATTGCCTGCCGGAACAGCAAATCTCACGCACCATGCAACGTTCCGGCTTAAGTCGGGAGACGGTTGCAGCAATCATGCAAACCCAGGTCACGCGCGAGTTCCGTTTGCAGCATGCCGACGATGTGATCGACAACAGCGGCGAAGAGGCGAATTTGCATGACAAAGCAATAAAGCTGCACGCCCTCTACCTCGGCCTGGCAAAGAACTTCAACAAATCAACCTAAGCATTTGTCAAATCGCAAAAAATGATACAAAATTAGGGCACCAACTAGGGGCCCGAGCCGGTGATCCGTTACGAATATCCATTCAATGAGCGCATTCGCACGCTGTTGCGACTGGAAGACTTATACGAAAAGCTCAACTATTTTGTCGCGCAGACTGATGCCAGACAGCATCACACCGCGATGCTCACCCTGTTCGATATCCTTGAGGTAGCCACGCGCGCCGACCTGAAATCCGATCTGATTCAGGAAATGGAACGGCAAAAACAGATACTGCTGCCGCTACGCAACAACCCAGCCATTTCCGAACAGGCCCTGGATGAAATTCTTCGTACCATTGAATCCACTCTGACGCAATTGCACGGCATGACCGGAAAATTCGGCCAGCATTTGCGCGAGAACGAGTGGCTGATGGCAATCAAGCAGCGCACCAGCATTCCTGGAGGGGTGTGTGAATTCGATCTGCCGGCTTACCACTACTGGCTGCATCTGGATGCCCAGACGCGGCAGAACGACTTCCACACCTGGCTGTCGCCATTGCGGCCGATCGCCGATGGCCTGAGCGTGGTACTCAAGCTGTTGCGTGAAAGCGGCCAGAGCAGCCAGCAGACTGCCAAACACGGCGTCTATCAGCAGATGCTTGGCGGCAAGATTGCCCAGATGGTCCAGATTACGCTCGACAGCAACTTGCCCTGCGTACCGGAAATCAGCGCCAACAAATACGCACTCAACGTCCGCTTCCTCAGCAGCTCGGTCTCCCAGCGCGGCAGCACGTGCGAGCAGGACCTGGCATTTACCCTGACATTCTGCAATCTCTGATGAGCACACCCCCACTTGTTGCTTGCCCGCAATGCGGCAAGAAAACAGCCTGGACCCCTGCCAACCCGTTCCGGCCGTTTTGCAGTGAACGCTGCAAGCTGATTGATCTGGGACAGTGGGCGAAAGAGGAATATCGCATTCCGGAGCAGCAGCAACCGCTGGCGGGTAACGAAGCTGAGGAAAACGACTAGCGTGCCGCGGCACTAAAGGTGAAGATGCGCGGCTGTCCGTCGACGTCCAGCCTCAGCTGCCAGTCGCTGCGCCCGGCGATGCATACCGGCAGAATAATCATGTGCCGCCAGCTGCTTCCGTCACGCTGTGGCTCCAGCTGGTAGCGATTTTCCCCCATATCCATGTCCAGCATGGAGAAACTCGCACTCACCTGCTTTGCCCCGGGCGCCTCGACCTCCAGTACAAATGGAGTCAACACAACCGGTGCAGTCGAAAAACGCACTTTCACTCCGGCTTGTTCGCAACCCAGCTGCGGGCTATTACAGGGAACCGCCTGCGGTGGCTTGGCCTGACAACCGGCAAGCATAGCGGTCGTCAAAAGGAGCCAGCTTAAGCGACGGAACATGGCGCCCACGCCTCGCGCAGCAAAGCTATTCCCTGAGCGCCCTGTTCGCGCGCCTGCCCCAGATCATCGAGCGTCATTCCCCCCAGCGCGAAGGCCGGCACGGAGTAATCGCGCAGCAGAGCGGCGAAAGACTCCCAGCCCATAGCGGGCTCGCCGGGGTGACTCGCGGTCGGCTTGACCGGACTGAGCAGGACGTAATCCAGCTGCAGCTCAGCCGCCCGGGCCAATTCTGCCGCATCGTGGCAGGACGCCCCAACCCATTCAAATTCCGGCCGGCTGCTGCACTGGCGTACCTGCGCACCGGACAGCTGCATGCCGTCCGCCCCCATTGCGCGCGCCAGCTTTTCTGCTCCATGAACGATCATGCGTCCGCCATGCTCGTGCATAATGCGGCACGCCTTGCGGCCGATACGGAGTTGTTCATTCTCGTCCAGATTCTTCTCACGCCACTGCAGCCAGTCCAACCCCGCTGCCGCACGCTCCGCCAAGCAACGGAGGAACGCATCCTCGCCCATGCGCTGCACGGCGGAAATCGACAGCACATCGGGTAATTGCAGCGCTTTCAGAAGGGGGAAATTGGCCGGCAGCATCGGTGCCACATCCGGCACACCAGGGGTATGCCAGGCAAACTGCTGCCCCTCATGCGGATGCAACTCGCCCTGCCAGTCCCACACCATATAGAAATGCAGGTGAACAAAAGCATGGGGATAGTCATGCGTACGCGTCAGCCAAGGGGTAACATGGGTAACGGTGATACCGAGTTCTTCGTGCAACTCGCGCGCCAGGGCATCGACAACCGCCTCGCCCGGTTCTACCTTGCCCCCCGGGAACTCCCAGTAGCCGGCGTACACCTTGCCTTCCGGCCGGCTGGCAAGCAGCACCTGCCTGCCCTTGCGCAGCACGCCGACTGCAGCATGAACCACGGTTTTCACGATGTGCCGCCTGTCCCCGTGTCAGCTGCGGTATTCAGCGTTGATCTTGACGTAATCGTAAGAGAAATCACAGGTCCACACGGTGGTATCGTGATGGCCGCGATTGAGTTCGACGGTCATGGCGATTTCAGCGGCAGCCATGGTGCGGGCGCCGTCCTCTTCACGATAGCTGACTGCGCGGCCGCCGTGTTCGGCTACCAGCACATCGCCGAGGAACAGGCGGATCTTGCTCACATCCAGATCCGTCACGCCGGCATAGCCGATTGCCGCCAGAATGCGCCCGAGGTTGGGATCTGAAGCAAAGAAAGCGGTTTTCACCAACGGCGAATGGGCAATGGCATATGCCACCTTGCCGGCTTCTTCGGCGCTTGCAGCACCGTTGACATTGATGGTGATGAACTTGGTGGCACCTTCGCCGTCGCGCACAATCGCCTGTGCCAGGTACACCATAACCTCGGTCACAGCCGCCTGCAGCTGCAGGTATTCATGGCTGCCCAGATCAGTGATCTGCGGGTGTACGGCTTTGCCGGTGGCAACCAGCACGCAGGAATCGTTGGTGGAGGTGTCGCCATCAACGGTAATGCGGTTGAATGAACGGCGTACTGCATGATGCAGCAGGGTGTCCAGCAACTCGGGGGCCAGATTTGCATCGGTAGCGACATAACCGAGCATGGTGGCCATATTCGGGTGAATCATGCCGGAGCCCTTGGCAATACCGGTCACGGTCACGGTCACGCCATTGATTTCGATCCGTTTCGACAACGCCTTGGGCTGGATGTCGGTGGTCATGATGGCATGGGCCGCATCGAACCAGTTGTTTTCGCGCAGATCAGCCACCGCAGCCGGCAGGGCGGCCACGATCTTGTCGGCCGGCAGCGGCTCCATGATCACACCGGTGGAAAACGGCATTACAGCTGCCGCCGGGCAACCCAGCACGCCGGCCAGGGCGTCGCAGGTAGCCCGCGCGCGCGCCAGGCCGTCTTCGCCGGTACCGGCATTAGCATTGCCGGTGTTGACCAGCAGTGCCTGCACCGGCTCGCCACTTTGCAGATGCTCGCGCGCCACAATCACCGGCGCCGCACAAAAACGGTTTTGCGTGAATACGGCGGCAACACGCGAACCTTCCGCCAGGCTCATCACCAGTACATCCTTGCGCCCGGCTTTTTTGATCCCGGCGCTGGCAATGCCCAGCTTCACCCCGGCAACAGGGAACAGTTGATCGGCTTGCGGCAAAGGCAAATTGACAGGCATGACGCGTTCCTCAGCTCAGTTTTCCGTGACACTGTTTGTATTTTTTTCCCGAACCGCAGGGGCAGGGATCGTTGCGTCCCACTTTCACACCCTGACGAATTTGCGGCATGGCGGTCTCTTCGCGGGTTTCTTCTGCCAGTTCCTGTTCCACCGGTTCGGTAAACTCGGCATGCTGGAACTGTACATTCTCGAGTTCCAGCGGTGCCTCAACCGCTTCAACGTCCGCTTCGCTGCGAACCTGTACCGTCATGGTCACCTGCGTCACTTCGTGTTTAACGGTTTCCAGCAGATAGGAGAACAGCTCGAAGGCCTCGCGCTTGTATTCCTGCTTGGGGTTTTTCTGCGCATAGCCGCGCAGATGAATCCCCTGACGCAGATGATCGAGTGCCGCCAGGTGATCGCGCCAGTGGGTATCCAGACTTTGCAGCATGATTGCCCGCTCGAACGAGCGGATCACTTCCGCACCGGCCTGTTGCTCCTTCTCGGCGTAGCGGCTGTTGGCCGCATCAAGCACGCGTTGCAGCAGTCGCTCTTCGTCAAGCGTATTGTCCTTCTCCAGCCATTCAGCCAGCGGCAGTTCCAACTGCAGTTCGCCGGCCAGCATGCGTGTCAGGCCCGGCACATCCCACTGCTCTTCCATGCTGCCCGGCGCGATATGCTGAGCAAACAGGTCGCGGATTACACCGGCACGCATATCGGTGATGATTTCACTGATGTCGGTCGCTTCCAGCAACTCGTTGCGCTGCTGGTAAATGACCTTGCGCTGATCGTTGGCAACGTCGTCGTATTCAAGCAACTGCTTGCGGATATCGAAGTTGCGCGCTTCCACCTTGCGTTGGGCGTTTTCAATGGCGCGCGTCACCCAGGGGTGCTCAATCGCCTCGCCTTCCGGCATTTTCAGCCGCTCCATAATGGCAGCCACCCGGTCGGAGGCGAAGATGCGCAGCAGCGGGTCTTCCAGTGACAGGTAAAAATTGCTTGAACCCGGATCGCCCTGCCGGCCGGAACGGCCGCGCAACTGATTATCCACCCGACGCGACTCGTGCCGTTCGGTACCGATGATATGCAAACCACCGGCCGCCACAACCTGTTCGTGAAGCGTTTTCCATTCGGCTTGCAGCGCAGCGATGCGGCTGGTTTTCTCGGCTTCGCTCAGCGTCTCGTCGGCACGAATCAGCTCGATTTCGCCATGCGGGTTGCCGCCCAGCACAATGTCGGTACCGCGGCCCGCCATATTGGTGGCAATGGTCACCACGCCGGGGCGACCCGCCTGGGCAATGATGTCCGCTTCACGCGCATGCTGCTTGGCATTCAGCAGTTGATGGGGGATCTTTTCTTGCTGCAGCAGGCTCGAGAGATATTCGTTGCTTTCAATCGAAGTCGTACCAACCAGCACCGGCTGGCCACGCTTATGGCAACCGAGAATATCTTCAATAATGGCGCGATTCTTCTCGGCCGCAGTACGGTACACCTTGTCCATGCGGTCCTGCCGCACCATCGGCCGGTGCGTCGGGATCACCACGGTTTCCAGGCCATAGATCTGCTGGAACTCGTACGCTTCCGTATCAGCCGTACCGGTCATACCGGACAGTTTGCTGTACATGCGGAAATAGTTCTGGAAGGTAATCGAGGCCAGCGTCTGACTTTCACGCTGGATCTCCACACCCTCCTTCGCCTCGACCGCCTGATGCAGGCCGTCACCCCAGCGGCGACCGGACATCATACGACCGGTAAATTCGTCCACGATGATGATTTCACCGTTTTGCACCACATAGTGCTGGTCGCGGAAATACAGTGCATGAGCGCGCAGCGCGGCGTACACATGATGCATCAGACTGATGTTGGCGGCATCGTACAGACTGGCGCCTTCCGCCAGCAGCCCTGCCTGGGAGAGCAGCGCTTCGGCTTTCTCGTGCCCGGCCTCGGTCAGCAGCACCTGATGCTCTTTCTCGCTGACGCTGTAATCACCATCCCCTTCCTCTTCGGACTTCTGCCGCACCAGGTGAGGGATCAGGGTATTTACCTTGCGGTACATCTCGACGTTGTCGTCGGCCTGGCCGGAAATGATCAGCGGCGTACGTGCCTCGTCGATCAGAATCGAGTCAACCTCGTCGACGATGGCATAATTAAGGCCACGCTGCACCCGTTCAGCTGCCTGATAGACCATGTTGTCGCGCAGGTAGTCAAAACCGAACTCGTTGTTGGTCCCGTAGGTAATATCCGCCGCGTAAGCGGCCTGCTTTTCGGCATGCCCCAGGCGCGACAGATTGACGCCAACCGTCAGCCCGAGAAAGTTGTGAATCCGCCCCATCAGGCCGGCATCGCGCTCAGCCAGGTAGTCGTTCACGGTAATCACATGCACGCCCTTGCCGGAAATCGCATTCAGGTAGGACGGCAAGGTTGCCACCAGGGTCTTGCCCTCACCCGTGCGCATTTCGGCGATTTTGCCGTAGTGCAGCACCATGCCGCCGATCAGCTGCACATCGTAATGGCGCATCCCGGCCACGCGCCTGGCCGCTTCGCGCATGGTGGCAAAAGCCTCGGGCAGCAGGGCGTCAAGCGACTCACCATTCTGGTAGCGCTGGCGGAATTCATCGGTCTTGCCGCGCAGCTCGGCATCGCTGAGTTTCTCGAACTGGGGCTCCATGGCGGTGATGGAACGGACCGTTTGCATGTATTGCTTCACCAGCCGCTCGTTGCGGCTGCCAAAGACTTTTTTCAGGAGAGAGGCAAGCATGAAGGAATTATTGACCGTATTTCTGAGTAATTATGTAGTATGCAGGTAAGACATTACATCGCTTTTGCAAGGAACTGGGCAGGATTTTCTGCCACCCCGCGGAAGCGCACTTCAAAATGCACGTGCGGACCGGTAGAACGTCCCGTGTCACCCGACAGGGCAATCACCTGCCCCTTGAGCACCACGTCGCCCGGCTGCACCAGCAGCTTTGAATTATGTGCATAGCGGGTGGTGATGCCATTGCCGTGATCGATATCGATCACGTTGCCGTATTCCGGATGAAAATGCGCCGAAATCACCACGCCGCTGCCGGCCGCATGGACCTCGGTGCCAACCGGTGCGGCAAAATCCACGCCCTCGTGCATGGCGCGGTGACCGGTAAACGGGTCGACCCGCCAGCCGAAATTCGAGGTATACCAGCGCACATCGACAGGATAATCGTTTGGCACCCGACTGGCGTCACCGGCGCGGGCAGCCATCACGCTGGCCAGCAGATCCACACCTTCCGTCTTCTGGGACAGTGAAACGTCCAGCTGGTTCACCAGCGCATTCAGTTCCGCCGGCGTAAACGGGCGGCCATCCACCTCAACGCCCCCCTGCGGCGGCGGACTGCTCATCTGGAAGTCTTTCGGATTGAGGCCGGCGTTCTTCGCCAGGCGTTCGCTCATGGCCTCCAGCCGGATCAGTTTGGCCTGCATCAGACCGACGCGCTCCGCCATCATATTCAGGCTGGCCTGACTGCCGGCAGCTGCCTGGATACTGGTCGGCATGACCGGCGAGACCCAATCGCGCACAGCCGGGTAACGCGCCATAAAGGAGATTGCCCCCCAGGTGAGCAGCATACCCACCAGCATGATACCCACCAGAACTCCCGCAACGACACCGGCAATGCCCAGCTTGCCCAGCGTCAACGAGCGGGTTGTGCTCAACCGCTCGGGAATAATGATAATATTCATGCCATCCTTCCTGCTTATTCAGGTCATAACCACGCCATGCCTGTTACACCCGGTTTCACCCGTTACCTGGAAGCGCCAGAACTGGAAAAGCTGACACAACAGGTCGCCGCGCTCCGCAAAATGGAGCGTGTGCTGCAAGGCCTGATACCGGCCTCACTGGGGCCGTACACGGCAGTTCAGTCACTCAAAGCGGGGAAACTTTGCCTCGCGTGCAGCAGCCCGGCCCATGCTGCCAAGCTCAGACAACTCAGCACGCGGATTAAAGACGGATTCACAGCGCGGGGTTTTGAGGTTACTGCAATTCAGGTGGAAACGCAAGCAAGCGGCCTGCCAGCCGCGGCCGAGCGCCACAAGACAGAGCCACAGCCCATGCCGGCAGCGGCTCGACAGGCATTTAATCAGTTGGCGGACGATCTGCCGGACTCGGAATTGCGCCGTAGCATTCTCAAGCTGACGCAGTCAAAGCTTCCCTAACGCAGAACGACGCGTTCCAGCACAAAGAAGGCGACAAACAGCGCCGCAAGAATAATGGCAAAACGCAGTGTCTGCTGCGCATAGCGCAAGTAATGGCGTTTACCGGTAATAAGCCAGGCCAGCAGACTCCCACCGATCCCCGCCAGCACAACAAAGATGAGCAGGCGGACCAGAATCATCAGGCCGCCAGGGTATGCAGCCGCGCAAATGCGGCCGGGGCGGTTTCCACTTCGTCGTAGGTGGCAAATTCCCACGCCGAAGCATCCGCCAGCAGACAACGGCACAGGCGGTTGTTCAGGGCATGACCGGATTTGTGGGCACTGAACGCCCCTACCAGGGGATGGCCGAGAATATAGAGGTCACCGATCGCATCGAGGACCTTGTGCTTGACGAACTCATCTTCATAACGCAGCCCATCGGTATTGAGGATGCGGAATTCATCCATCACGATGGCATTGTCCAGGCCGCCGCCAAGGGCCAACCCCTGGCTGCGCAGATATTCGACGTCCTGCATGAAACCGAACGTACGGGCACGACTGATTTCGCGAATATATGAGGTTTCTGCAAAATCCATGCTGACGTGCTGGTTGGTATCCTGCAGTACGGGATGCTTAAAGGCAATGGTGAAATCCAGGCGGAAGCCGTCGTAGGGGTCGAGCTTGACCCATTTGTCGCCATCGACGATCTGGACGCTCTTCTTGATGCGGATAAAACGTTTGAGCGCGTTTTGTTCGACAATGCCGGCCGATTGCAGGAGGAAGACAAAAGGCGAGGCAGAGCCGTCCATGATGGGGACTTCGGGGCCGCTCAGATCAATATACACATTATCGATGCCGAGGCCGGCAAACGCCGACATCAGATGCTCGATCGTAGCCACCCGCACACCGTCGCGCTCCAGCGTGGAGGAGAGACGCGTGTCGCCAACCATATGCGGTTCGGCCTTGATATCGATCGGCTCGGCCAGATCGGTTCGACGGAACACAATGCCGGTATCCGGCGCAGCCGGGCGCAGTGTCATAAACACTTTGCAGCCGGTGTGCAAACCCACACCGGTGGCCTGTACGCTGTTTTTCAGTGTTCTTTGCCGAATCACGATCCTGTTACCTTACATTCCCGAAGTCATATTCAGTCGGTCACAGCATTGCTGTTGCCGTACTGTCGCACTCAAAATCCATAAGCTATTGAAGCAATTGGATTCATTTTAACACATTCAAGCCGTTTCGCCGCGCCTTCGCAGAGGGCACGACTCCCTGGCCGGCCCGTAGGCAAGCCATCACGGCATCCGCCAGGAGATGCGTTTAGTCAGCCTGTTTGCGCAGGAAGGCCGGAATATCCAACAATTCCATGCCAGACTGCTTCATCGCTTCCACTGTCACATCGCGGCGACGGCGAATCACCATCGGGCCTTCAGCCGAGCTGTAGTCAACTGTGTCCTGCACCACCGGGGCGTTGTCAGTACCGGTACGGGCAATCACAGTTAACGGCTTGGCTTGCTGACGGTTGACCGGTGCGCCCAGACCGGTGGCGACCATGGTCACGCGCAAGTCTTCGCCCATGTTCTCGTCGATCACGGTGCCGACAATAACGGTGGCGTCTTCAGCGGCGTAGGCTTTGACGGTGTTCATCACGTCATGCACTTCCTTCATCTTCAGGCTCATGCTGGCAGTGATGTTGACCAGAATACCGCGCGCGCCGGACAGATCCACATCTTCCAGCAGCGGGCTGGCAACGGCCTGCTCGGCAGCGATGACAGCGCGGTCAAAACCGTGTGCCTGGGCGGAACCCATCATGGCCATGCCGGTTTCCGACATCACGGTACGCACGTCAGCAAAGTCCACGTTCACCAGACCGGGGCAGTTGATGACTTCGGCGATACCGGCTACGGCGCCATGCAGCACGTTGTTGGCGGCCTTGAAGGCGTCCAGCATGGAAACGTCTTCGCCCAGCACTTGCATCAGCTTGTCGTTGGGAATCACGATGAGCGAGTCGACGTGTTGCGACAGGGCTTCCAGGCCTTCCTGCGCAACTTTCATACGCTTGCCTTCGAAGCTGAACGGCTTGGTGACCACGGCAACGGTCAGGATGCCCAGTTCCTTGGCTACTTCAGCAACGATCGGCGCAGCACCGGTACCGGTACCGCCACCCATGCCGGCGGTGATGAACACCATGTCGGCGCCGCGTAGCGAATCGGCAATGGCTTCACGATCTTCGATGGCGGCTTCACGCCCCATTTCCGGCTTGGCGCCGGCACCCAGACCCTTGGTCACATCTTTGCCGATCTGCATGGCAGTGCCGGCCAGACTGCGATTCAGCGCCTGTGCGTCAGTATTGGCGGCAATGAATTCCACGCCGTTTACGCCGTGCTGGATCATATGATCGACTGCGTTCCCGCCGCAGCCCCCCACGCCAACCACCTTGATCAGCGCGCCTTCCTGTGGTGCTTCCAATACTTCAAACATTGCTTCTTCCTCCCTTTGTTACAACAAAAACAGACAAACTCAGATTCTTGCTTCTTCAATTAACCGGAGCGATTGCAGAATCCTCCCTGACAGCTGCTAGCAGGCCTGTTGCGGCACTGACTCACTTGCGCGGCAAGTTAGGTCGGAGCCAAACCAGCTCATGTCAGAAATTCCCCTGAAACCAGCTCTTCATCTTTTCCAGTACCCCCTGGAACGAGGTCACCTGCATTCGCGACTGCTGATGGCGCTGGTACTGTTCCAGCCCGATTTCCAGCAAGCCGATCACCGTCGAGTAGCGCGGATTGCGCACCACTTCCGACAGCCCACCGATGTATTGCGGCATGCCCAGGCGGACCGGCATGTGGAACATTTCCTCGCCCAGCTCCACCATGCCTTCCATGGCCGCGCTGCCGCCGGTAATGACGATGCCCGAGGACAGCAGGTCTTCAAAACCGCTGCGGCGCAATTCGGCCTGCACCAGCGAGTACAGCTCTTCAACCCGCGGCTCGATCACTTCGGCCAGCGTCTGACGCGACAGCTGGCGCGCACCGCGTTCACCCACACCCGGTACTTCCAGCATTTCCTGGGCGTTGGCCAGCTGGCGCAAGGCACAGCCGTACACGCGCTTAATGTCTTCAGCATCCTTGGTCGGTGTACGCAGCGCCATGGCGATGTCGTTGGTGATCTGGTCGCCGGCAATGGGAATGACCGCGGTGTGGCGGATGGCGCCCTGGGTAAACACGGCCAGATCAGTCGTGCCGCCGCCGATATCGACAATGCATACGCCCAGATCCTTTTCGTCCTCGGACAACACGGCCATCGCCGATGCCAGCGGTTGCAGTACCAGCTCGCGCACTTCCAGTCCGCAACGGCGCACGCACTTGGTGATGTTCTGTGCTGCCGATACAGCGCCGGTGACGATGTGTACCTTCACTTCCAGTCGCACGCCGCTCATGCCGAGGGGCTCGCGCACGTCTTCCTGACCGTCGACCATGAATTCCTGCGGCAGAATATGCAGCACCTCCTGGTCAGTCGGAATATTCACCGCCCGCGCCGTTTCCACCACCCGGTCAACGTCCGCCTGGGTGACTTCCTTGTCTTTGATCGCCACCATGCCGGTCGAGTTGATACCCTTGATGTGGCTGCCGGCAATGCCGACGTAGACATCACGGATCTTGCAGTCGGCCATCAGCTCTGCTTCTTCCAGCGCCCGCTGGATAGCGTTGACGGTCGATTCGATATTCACCACCACGCCCTTTTTCAGGCCGCGCGACGGGTGGCTACCGAGACCGATGATTTCCATCCGTCCTTCCGGCAGCACTTCGGCCACCACGGCAACAATCTTGCTCGTGCCGATATCCAGGCCGACTATCAGGTTTTTCTGGTCTTTCGCTTTGGTCATTTCCCTCACATCCTCACGCTGCTCGCCGCAGTTCGGCTGTCTTTGTCATGCCGGGCACGCGTACGGCAAACCCGTTGGGGTAACGCAAATCCACCGCCTGAATCCGGTTCCCCAACGGTTCAAGCGACTGTTTATACACACTGGCAAAACGCGCCAGCCTCTCTTCTACATGCTCCCGCCCGATTTCCACGGTGAGGCCGTTATCCAGTTTCAGCTGCCACGCCAGCCGGGGGGTCAGGAACACCTGACGCGGTTTCAGCCCGGTGGGCTGCAGCACCTGCACAAATTGCGCGTAACGCCGGGCAATTTCCATTTCGCTGCCGCTTGGCCCGGCGAATACCGGCAGTTTTGCGTCAGACGCCGCCTCAAACAGCTCGCCCTTGGTGTTCACCAGTGCCACATTGCCCCAGCGCGCCAGCGCTACGTGTTCTTCCAGTGTCACTTCCAGGCGGTCCGGCCAGCGGCGCCGCACATTCACGCTGCGCGCCCAGGGCAACTTCTCGAATGCCAGCCGGGCCTGATTCAGATCCAGCGTGAAGAAATTGCCTTTCAGTTCATTGCGCACGATGTATTCCACCTGCTGCCGCGTCACATGATTGAGGTCGCCCACGACCTCAATCTGCCGAAACGGAAAAATCGGCATGTGTACCACCACAAACAGAACCGTGTACAACAGGGCCAGCGTAGCCAGCGCATAGAGCAGATTGGCTACCCAGATCACCAGTTGCGGACGGTCCCACATGATTATTTCGCCTCCGTCCCGCGCAGAATGCGCAATACCAGCTCGTCAAACGGTATACCGGCCTGACGTGCAGCCATCGGCACCAGACTGTGGTCGGTCATGCCGGGCGCCGTATTGATTTCCAGGAAATACGGGTTGCCTGCGGCATCCAGCATGACATCGGCGCGCGCCCAGCCGCGGCAGCCCACCACATCGTAGGCACGTAGCGCCAGCTGCTGGATGTGCTTTTCCTGCGCCTCGGGCAGACCGCAGGGGCACAGGTAACGCGTGTCGTCGCGCTTGTATTTGGCTTCGTAGTCGTAGAACACATTGGCGCTTTCCAGCTTGATCAGCGGCAGAGCCTCACCGTCGAGAATGGCCACCGTGTACTCGCCGCCGGCAATGAACTGTTCTGCCAGTACCAGTGCGTCAAATTCCGCGGCTTTGTGATACGCCTCTGCCAGCTGCGCTGCCGATTCCACCCGGCTCATGCCGATGCTGGAACCTTCGCGCGCCGGTTTGACAAAAATGGGCAAGCCCAGTTGCGCCACCACTTCATCCCAGTTGCTGTTCTCCTGCAAAATGGCGTAGCGCGGTGTGGGGATACCGGCGGATTGCCATACCAGCTTGGTGCGCCATTTATCCATCGCCAGCGCCGACGCCATGACACCGCTGCCGGTGTAAGGAATGCCCATCCACTCCAGCACACCCTGCATGGTGCCGTCTTCGCCGAAACGGCCGTGCAGCGCAATGAACACGCGATCGAACTGTTCCGCGCGCAACGCCTCCAGACTGCGCTCGGCCGGATCAAACGGGTGTGCATCGACCCCACGCGACTGCAGCGCTTTCAATACTGCGGCACCGCTTAGCAGTGACACTTCACGTTCGGCGGAGCGGCCACCCAGCAGTACGCCTACTTTTCCCATCTCTTTCATGCTTTCACTCCCCCGAGGCGCTCCACCAGTTTCGCCGGCAACCGGCCGATCGATCCCGCCCCCATGGTGATCACCACATCGCCGTCCTGCAGCAGCGGCAACAGGGTATCGGGCACCTCATCAATATTCTCGGCAAACACCGGCTCCACTTTGCCGGCGACGCGCACGGCGCGGGTCAGAGCGCGCCCGTCGGCAGCGACAATCGGCGTCTCGCCAGCCGCATACACTTCAGTCAGCACCAGTGCATCCACCGTCGACAGGACGCGGACAAAATCTTCGAACACGTCGCGGGTACGGGTGTAGCGATGCGGCTGGAACACCAGCACCAGCCGGTTGGCCGGGAAGGCGCCGCGCACGGCGGCCAGGGTGGCCTGCATTTCTACCGGGTGGTGGCCGTAATCGTCGACCAGGGTAATCTTGCCGCCGTGCGGCAACGCCAGTTCGCCATAACGCTGGAAACGCCGGCCGACACCGTGAAATTCGCCCAGCGCCTTGACGATAGCCGCATCGTTCGCGCCCGCCTCCATCGCCACACCAATCGCCGCCAGGGCGTTCAGCACATTGTGTTCGCCCGGCAGATTGAGAGTCACATGCAGATCTGGCAGGGTTTCGCCGTTTTGCCGTTTGACGGTAAAACTCATCCGCCCCTGGCGGTGCTGTACATCAACTGCACGCACCTGGGCGCCCTCGCTGAAACCGTAAGTGGTTACCGGTTTGGTCAAGTGCGGCAGGATTTCCCGTACATTCGCGTCATCCACGCACAACACCGCCCGGCCGTAAAAAGGCAGGTGCTCGAGAAAATCGACAAAGGCCTGCTTCAGCTTGCCGAAATCATGGCCGTAGGTTTCCATGTGGTCGGCGTCGATATTGGTCACCACCGCCAGCACCGGATGCAGATAGAGGAACGAGGCGTCCGACTCGTCTGCCTCGGCGACCAGAAACTCGCCGCTCCCCAGCCGCGCATTGGCGCCGGCGCTGGTCAGTTTGCCGCCGATCACAAAAGTCGGGTCCATGCCTGACTCAGCCAGGATACTGGCAACCAGACTGGTGGTTGTGGTCTTGCCGTGCGTTCCGGCAATCGCAATACCCTGTTTCAGGCGCATCAGTTCCGCCAGCATCATGGCGCGGGGAATGACCGGAATATGTTTCTCGCGCGCAGCCAGCACTTCCGGATTGTCGGCCTGCACAGCGGTAGAAATGACCACCACATCGGCATTGGCAATGTTTTCTGCCGCATGCCCGACCGCTACCATGGCGCCCGCTGCGCGCAGCCGCTGCACCACCGGGCCGTCTGCGATATCCGAACCACTGACCGCAAAACCGAGGTTGAGCATCACCTCAGCGATGCCGCTCATGCCGGCGCCGCCAATCCCTACGAAATGTACCTGTTTAACCTTATGCCGCATCGGCCAATTCCCTGATCACTGCTGCCACATCACCGGTCGCTTCGGGCTTGCCCTGTGCGCGCGCCCGCGTGGCCATGTCCATCAATTTTTCCCGCGTCATTCCGCGCAAGAGCTGTGCCAGCCCCTCGGCGGTCAATTCACGCTGCTGAATCACCTGTGCCGCACCGGCCTGCTGCAGGAAGCCGGCATTAACCGTCTGATGGTCATCCACCGCGTGCGGGTAAGGCACGAGGATGCTCGCCACCCCTGCGGCGGCAATTTCTGCCAGCGTCAACGCGCCCGCACGGCAAATCACGACATCGCACCAGGCATACAGTTGCGCCATATCGGCGATGAAATCACGCAAATCGCCCTCTACCCCGGCACGGCGATAGTTTTCCTGCAATGCCGCCAGGTGTTTGTGTCCTGACTGGTGCACCACCTCCGGCCGCTGTTCCTGCGGCAACAGCGCCAATGCCTGGGGCACAGCCTCATTCAACGCCGCCGCACCGAGGCTGCCGCCAACCACCAGCACGCGCAGCGGCCCGGTGCGCCCGGCAAAGCGCGTGGCCGGTTCAGCCACGGCACCGATTTCCGCGCGGATGGGATTGCCCAGCCACTCGGTCTTTACCTTGCCGCACGGCAGCGGCTTGTCCTTTTTGCCGCTGAAGGCCTGCGGAAAACCGACCAGCACGCGCTCAGCCAGGCAAGCCAGAATCCGGTTGGTCAGCCCTGCCAGTGAGTTCTGTTCGTGTACCACCAGCGGCTTGTTCAGCAGCACGGCCATCATCCCGCCGGGGAAGGCGGTGTAGCCGCCCATACCGATCACCACATCGGGACGGTGACGCATAATGGCCGACAGACTTTGTGCAAACGCCCGCAGCAGCATGAACGGCATCTTCAGCATGCGTACCAGTCCGTTGCCACGCAGCCCGGCTACGCTGATCCATTCGATCTCGTAGCCTTTTCCCGGCAGCAATTTGGCTTCCATGCCTTTTTCCGTGCCCAGCCAGACAATTTTCCAGCCTTCCTGTTGCAACAGGTCTGCTACGGCAACGCCCGGCAAAACATGTCCTCCGGTACCGCCCGCCATTACCATCAGGGTTCGCGTATTCATACCGCCAGCCCCTTCATGATTTGCCGGTTTTCCCAGTCAATGCGCAGGACGATACCGGCAGCAATGCAGTTGGCGATAATCCCTGAGCCACCGAAGCTCATCAGCGGCAGCGTCAGACCCTTGGTCGGCAACAGGCCAACATTCACACCCATATTGATGCCGGCCTGTACCCCCAGCCATACCGCAATACCCATTGCCGTGAGCGCGGCAAACGGGCGTTCCTGGCGGATGGACTGGCGGCCGATCATGAAGCATTTCACCACCACATAAGCAAACAGCCCCACCACCACGGCGACGCCGACAAAGCCCAGTTCCTCGGCGATTACCGCAAGCAGAAAGTCGGTATGCGCCTCCGGCAGATAAAACAGTTTCTCCACGCTGCCGCCCAGGCCGACGCCGAACCATTCGCCGCGGCCGAAGGCAATCAGCGCATGACTCAACTGATAGCCTTTGCCGAACGGGTCTTCCCAGGGATTCATAAATCCCACTACCCGCTTCAGCCGATACGGCGAAGTCCAGATCAGCAGCAAAAAGCCGATCACCAGCATGACGATCAAGCCGGCGAACAGTCGCCAGTTCACTCCACCGAGAAACAGGGTCGCCATGGTGATGGCCGTAATGACTGCAAATGCGCCGAAATCCGGTTCCCGCAGCAACAGTCCGCCAACCAGCAGCATCACCATCAACATGGGCAGAAAGCCATGACGGAAGCTGTCCATGTGTGACGCCTTGCGCACCGTGTAATCCGCTGCATAAAGCACCACAAACAGCTTCATCAGCTCGGAGGGCTGGATATTGAACCCCGGTAGCGCCAGCCAGCGCTGGCTGCCGTTTACCACCTTGCCGATCCCTGGTACCAGCACCAACAGAAGCAGGGCCGTACCCACCATAAACAGATACGGGGCGGCATGCTGCAATTCCTCACTGCGCACCTGAAACGCCACAAATCCTGCCAGCAGGCCGATTGCTACAAACACCATCTGCCGCACCAGAAAATAGGCCTGGTTGTGCCCGGTCAACTTGGAAGCCTCGGCAATGGCAATGGATGCCGAGTACACCATCACCACGCCCAGACCGATGATCAGCAGAAATCCCCAGATCAGACCGTAGTCGTAATCGGGCATCACGCGTCCACGGCCAGAGGCGTAGTACATCAGCAACCCTCCTTCTGTAGCCGCTCAACACTCGCGACAAACACCTGGGCACGGTGTTCGTAATTGCGGAACATGTCGAAGCTGGCGCAGGCCGGCGACAGCAGCACGGCATCTCCCGGATGCGCCAGAGCACAGGC
>JAJZTZ010000168.1 GCA_021847305.1 Pseudomonadota bacterium
CCCTCCCCCCTCCCCCCTCACCCCTCACCCCTCACCCCTCACCCCTCACCCCTCACCCCTCACCCCTCTGCCCGAGCGTAACCCGTGGCTGCCCGCCCAGGTCGCGGTGAGTGGCGATTTGGCTAAAACCGGCCTGGTGGAACAATGCCTGACAGGCTTCTTGCTGGTCATAACCGTGTTCCACCAGCAGCCAGCCGTGCGGCTTGAGATGCACAGGGGCTTGCAGGATGATGTGGCGCAGGTCGCTTAACCCGTTTTCCGCCGCGGCAAGGGCGGTGAGCGGCTCGAAGCGCAAATCGCCTTGCTGCAGGTGTGGATCGTATGCGGCGATGTAGGGTGGATTGCTGGCGATGAGATCGAAGCATTCCTGGTTCACTGGTTCATACCAGCTGCCGTTGAGCAGCCGCACCCGGTTGGCAGCATGACGCTCGGCATTCTGCCGGGCGACCTGCAGGGCCGATGCCGACTGATCGGTAGCGGTCACCCGGGCGTCCGGACGCAGATGTGCCAGGGTGACTGCGATGGCGCCGCTGCCGGTACCGAGGTCGAGGATGCTGCAGGAGCTTGCTGGCAGATGGTGTAATGCCAGCTCTACCAGCAGTTCAGTGTCCGGGCGGGGGATCAGGGTGTCGACTGTGACGGTCAAGGGCAGGCCGTAGAATTCGCGCCAGCCGAGAATATAGGCCACCGGTTCACCCTGCAGGCGGCGGTTCAGCAGCTGCGTAAACGCGTTTTGCTGGTCTGATGTAAGCGCGTCAGTGTCATGGGCGATCAGCCAGGCATGCGGACGGCCGATGCACTGCTCCATCAGTATGCGTGCTTCGAGCCGGGCTTCGCGCAGCGGCAGGTTCAGCGTGGTGGTCAGGCGCTGAGCGGCGTTTTGCAGAGCGCTGCGGATATCGGATAAGGGCGGGTGTTCGGTCATGGACGTGGAAAATGTTCGGCGTGGTGGGGCAAGCGTGTGTGAATGGCTCAGCTTGCCCGGTCCGCCTGAATATAGCGGAAAAACTGTCGGACTGAAATAACGGGGGGATGTTGCGTTGTGCCACGACCTGTCCGACTTTGGTCTAAACTGACCATATGTCTTGCTTTCCGGCTCAAATAAAATGTAGCCATTTCCGGCCAAGGGTTTTTCATGCCACCTTTGTTTTCCAGCGCATTAAGTGAGTTGCGCAAACGTTTTGCCGAGCAGTTGCCCGGGCGTCTTGCGTCGATCCGCGCCGAATTCCGCCTGCTTGATGTGTCCTCCTGGGACCGCGGTGTGCTCGAATCCCTGCATCGGCAGGTGCATGGTGTGGTCGGAGCGGCCGGGACATTTGGTCTGCAACGTGTTTCTGATACGGCTCGCCGGCTTGAAATCAGCCTGCAGCAACTGCTGCAGGCTGAGCAGTCGCCTTCTGAAAATGCGTTGGCGGGAGTCGGACTGGAGCTGGAACGGCTCGAGGAGGAGGTGCTGGGCGGCCTGCTGGAAGACTTGCCCGTTCCGGCACACCACTCCAAACCGCCGGTAACGAATGGCCCGCCACTGATTTATCTGGTGGAAGATGATGTGCTGCAGGCTGACCGCTTGCGTCCCGCTTTGGAAGAGGCGGGTTATCACGTCGATGTGTTTACCGATTTGTCTGATTTTCGCGCCACCCTGAGCAATAACTTGTCCGAGCGTCCCTCGGCGATTCTCATGGACATGGTTTTCCCGGAGGGCGACGCGGCCGGTGCCGAGATGATTGCCGAACTGGCAGGAACTGAACTGGCATACGTGCCGGTGGTGGTGACTTCCGTGCGCGATGATCTGCCCGCCCGACTCGCAGCGTTGCGCGCCGGAGCACGGCGTTACATGGCCAAGCCGCTGGAAATGGAACGTTTGCTGGGTATTCTGGATGAGTTGACGGCGAGTACGCCCGTCGAACCCTACCGGGTCGTTTTGCTGGATGACGATCCCGTGTTGCTGGAAGCGCAGGCGGCAGTGCTGCGCGCAGCGGGTATCGAGGTGGTTGGCCTGTCAAACCCGCTGGAGTTATTTGAAACCCTGGGCGACTTCCTGCCGGATGTGCTGATTCTGGATGTGTATTTGCCGGGCGCTACCGGTCCGGAGCTGGCGGCCATTTTGCGCGACCGCGATGCGTTTGTTCACCTGCCGGTGCTGTTTCTTTCCGCTGAAACCGATATGACGCAGCAATTGCAGGCATTAAGCCTGGGGGGCGATGATTTTCTGGTGAAACCGGTGCGGCCCGATCATCTGGTTGCAGCAGTACGGGCCCGCGCCAAGCGGGCGCGCCAGAATCAGTATGTGCGCAAGCGGCTGGAAACGGCTCTGTATGAGCGTGAGCGTGAGCACCAGGCGCTGAATCACCATGCCATCGTCAGTGTGGCTGACCGGTCGGGCAATATCACTTACGCCAACCAGAAGTTTTGTGAGATCAGCGGCTACAGCATGCGCGAGCTGCTGGGCCGCAATCACCGCCTGCTGAAATCGGACCGGCATCCGCCGGAATTCTATCGCGATATGTGGCAGACGATCGCTGCCGGTCGGATCTGGCGGGGCGAGATTTGCAATCGGCGCAAGGACGGCACGCATTACTGGGTTGAATCCACCATTACGCCTTTTGTCGATGCGACCGGGGTGCCGTACCAGTACGTTTCTATTCGTACTGACATCACCCGGATCAAACAGGCGGGTGAGATGCAGCAGCTGATCAGCCGGGCAGCAGCCAGCTTGCTTGATGCGTCGGGTGAGGATATGGATCGGGTGATCACTGAGGTGCTGCGGCAGAGCGCTGAATTAATGACCGCCGACCGCGCTTATCTGTTTGTCTTTTCCGCCGACGGCAAATCCATGAGCAATACGCACGAGTGGTGCGCGCCGGGTATCGTTTCTCATGTCAGCAGAGCTCAGGATTTGCCGCTTAAGCTGTTCCCCTGGTGGCGCGAACAAATGGCCCGCCATGGACGGGTGATTGTGCCGGACGTGCAGGCTTTGCCGCCGGAGGCCGCGGCAGAGCGGGCCATCTTTGCCAGTCGCGAGGTGCAGGCATTGCTGACATTTGCCCTGCGTCGGGAAGGTCAGGTCTATGGCTTCATCGGCTACGATGCGGTCCGGAATCAGCGCGACTGGGAGTCTGAATCGGTTGATTTGCTGGGTCTCCTGGCTGACGAGGTCAACAGTACGTTGCGGCGGCGGCAGATTGAGAAAGCCTCCGAGGCGATCAGGGAGCGGCTGCGGCGTGGGCAGCAGTACGCCAATATTGGCACCTGGGACTGGAACATCGAAACCGGCGAGCTGTACTGGACTGAACGGATTGCGCCGCTGTTCGGATATGCCGAAGGAGAACTGGAAACCTCCTACGACAATTTTCTCGCCGCGATTCATCCTGAAGACCGTCAGGCGGTGGTTGATGCAGTCAATGCCTGCGTCAACGACGGCGCGCCGTATGAGATTGAACATCGCGTGGTCTGGCCTGATGGCACAGTCCGTTGGTTGCTCGAGCGCGGTGCGGTGATGCGCAACGCCAGCGGTAAAGCCGTGCAGATGCTTGGCGTGGTGCAGGATATTGATGATCGCAAGCGTGCCGAATTGCAGCTCGCCACCCGGGAAAGGGAGCTGCGCGAAGCCCAGACGTTGGCGCGGATTGGTAACTGGGCGGCTGATATGGCCACTGGCACCTTGCAGTGGTCGGACGAGATTTACCGCATTTTCGGCTATGAGCCGGGTGCTTTTACTCCTACTGTTGAGGCGTTTCTGGCAGCAGTGCATCCGGATGATCTGGATAAGGTGCGCGAGAGCGAGCAGCGCGCAGAGCAAAGCGGGCGGCATGATGTGGTGCATCGGATTGTGCGGCCCGATGGCACCATCCGGCATGTGCATGAGCTGGCGCAACCGAAATTTGACGCCGGCGGCAAGTTGATCGGGCTGTCCGGCACGGTGCAGGATATCACCGAGCTGGTGGAAGCGGAGAATCGGTTGCGCGAAACCGAGGAACGCTTCGTGTTTGCCGTGGAGGGCGCC
>JAJZTZ010000031.1 GCA_021847305.1 Pseudomonadota bacterium
CATTCAAGGCAATAAATGCCTTCTGGTCGGCCGGCACATCATCCTCGGCAAAAATGGCTTCAGCCGGGCATTCCGGCACGCACAGCGTGCAGTCGATGCACTCGTCCGGATCGATGACCAGAAAGTTTGGTCCTTCGCGGAAACAGTCTACCGGACAGACTTCCACGCAGTCCGTGTACTTGCAGCGAATACAGGATTCAGTAACAACGTAGGCCATATCTTGTCACCCTTTTATTACCAGCCGTTGAAAAACATTTTGACACTTCCCATCACGGAAATTTTTCGCTAGCATAGCGTTTAACTTGAAGCTTTGCCAACCGCCCGCCCTATTTAAAGACCGGCCGCGGCACTTCAATATCAAGTCATCTAGAGGATCCGCATGAGCGAACATATTCATTACGTCACCGACGACAACTTCGAAGAAGAAGTTCTGCAATCATCCCTGCCGGTACTGGTAGACTACTGGGCTGACTGGTGCGGCCCGTGCAAGATGATTGCCCCGGTTCTGGACGAAGTGGCGCAGGAATACGCCGGCCGCCTGAAAATCGCCAAGCTGAACATTGACGAAAACCAGGCTACCCCGCCCAAATACGGCATCCGTGGCATTCCGACCCTGATGCTGTTCAAGAACGGCAACGTTGAAGCCACCAAGGTAGGCGCACTGTCCAAGTCCCAATTGACCGCTTTTATTGACAGCAACGTCTAACCTCGCTTATCCTTCAGCATAACGGTGCCGGGCAGGACCACTTAAAATCCCGGCACTAGCACCGCAGCCAGTCTGCTATACCGAAATATGTCGGGTATACCGCGTGCAAATCTGATTCAAAATCCCTTCACAATTCAATGACACTCTCCCGCCTGGGGTCAGCATGCATCTTTCCGAACTCAAACAATTCCACGTATCGCAACTGGTCGAAATGGCAATCGCCAACGAAATCGAAGGCGCCAACCGCCTGCGCAAGCAAGACCTGATTTTTGCCCTGCTGAAGAACCAGGCAAAAAAAGGCGAGAGCATTCACGGTGAAGGCACCCTTGAAGTGTTGCCGGACGGGTTCGGTTTTCTGCGCTCCCCCGACACCTCGTATCTTGCCGGCCCGGATGACATCTACGTAAGCCCGAGCCAGATCCGCCGCTTCAACCTGCATACTGGCGATTCCATTGAAGGCGAGATTCGCACCCCGAAAGAAGGCGAGCGTTATTTTGCCCTGGTGAAAGTCGACAAGATCAACAGCGAACCGCCGGAAAACTCGAAACACAAAATCCTGTTCGAGAACCTGACTCCGCTGTTCCCGACCGAACCGCTCAAGCTCGAACGTGAAATCAAAAGCGCAGAAGAAAATGCCACCGGCCGCGTGATCGACATAATTGCCCCGATCGGCAAGGGCCAGCGTGGCCTGCTGGTTGCTCCGCCGAAATCCGGCAAGACTGTCATGCTGCAGCACATTGCCCATGCCATCACCGCCAACCACCCGGAAGTGATACTCATCGTTCTGCTGATCGACGAACGCCCTGAAGAAGTGACCGAGATGCAGCGTTCGGTCAAGGGCGAAGTAGTAGCTTCCACCTTCGACGAACCCGCCACCCGCCACGTACAAGTGGCCGAAATGGTGATCGAAAAGGCCAAGCGCCTGGTGGAGCACAAAAAGGATGTGGTCATCCTGCTCGACTCGCTCACTCGTCTGGCGCGCGCATACAACACCGTGGTTCCGGCCTCCGGCAAGGTACTGACCGGTGGTGTCGATGCCAACGCTCTGCAACGCCCGAAACGTTTCTTCGGCGCCGCGCGTAACATCGAAGAAGGCGGTTCGCTGACCATTATTGCCACCGCGCTGGTGGACACCGGCAGCCGCATGGACGACGTGATTTACGAAGAGTTCAAGGGTACCGGCAACATGGAAATCCATCTTGACCGACGCATGGCGGAAAAACGCATTTACCCGGCGATCAACGTCAACCGCTCCGGCACCCGCCGCGAAGAACTGCTGATCAAGCAGGACCAGCTGCAAAAAATCTGGGTGCTGCGCAAACTGCTCTACCCGATGGACGACCTTGAGGCGATGGAATTCCTGCTCGACAAGATCAAGGCGACCAAGAACAACGGCGATTTCTTCGACTCAATGCGTCGCTGACCCTCGCCCCAGATTACCGGCAGCAGCCCCTCTTGCAAAATAGTCAAATCAAGGGGATAATGCTGCCCTTTACACGTACACCCCGTGTTAACCAAGGACCGAACGATGAAAGCCGATACCCATCCGACTTACGAAGAGATTCAGGTGACCTGCTCATGCGGCAGCGTCTTCAAGACTCGCTCCACCATGAACAAGCCGCTGCACATTGAAGTCTGCTCTTCCTGCCACCCGTTCTACACCGGCAAGCAGAAGATTGTGGACACCGCCGGCCGCGTAGAGAAATTCCGTCAGAAGTACGCGATGAAGTAATTCTGTCGCGATTCTGCGCAAGGGCAGCCCACGGGCTGCCTTTTTCATTTGCGGCACTGCGATTCCGTAAAATCCAGCAACGATACGCCAGACGCGCTAAAATATTCATTTGATTTTTCTCACCCAGACAGAAACCGAATCATGAGCGACAGACGCCAGCAAGCCCTTGACTACCATGAATTTCCCCGCCCCGGCAAAGTGTCGGTGGAATCTTCCAAGCCGTGCCAGACCCAGCAGGATCTTTCCCTTGCCTACACCCCGGGTGTGGCCGAGCCGGTACGCGAAATTCACAAGGATGCGGCCAACGCCTATCGCTACACCAACAAGGGCAATCTTGTTGCCGTGATCACCGACGGGACCGCCGTACTCGGCCTGGGTAACGTCGGCGCCCTTGCGGGCAAACCGGTCATGGAAGGCAAAGGGGTTTTGTTCAAGCGTTTCGCCGACATTGACGTGTTTGACATCGAGATCAACGCCCGCGATCCGCAGCATTTTATCGACACCGTGATCGCCATTGCCCCCACCTTTGGCGGCATCAATCTCGAAGACATTGCCGCACCGCACTGCTTTGAAATCGAAGCAACCCTGAAGGAAAAACTGGATATCCCGGTTTTCCACGACGATCAACACGGCACCGCCGTCATCATCTGCGCCGGCCTGATCAACGCGCTGGAACTGCAGGGCAAATCGCTGGCCGAAGCAAAAATCGTTTGTCTCGGCGCCGGCGCCGCCGGGATCGCCTCGATGAACCTGCTGATGGCGCTGGGCGCCCAGCGCAGCAACATCATGCTGGTCGACAGCAAAGGAGTGGTGCATTCCGGCCGTAGCGACCTCAACAGCCAGAAACGCGACTATGCTCAAGCCACCGACAAGCGCACCCTGTCCGACGCCATGACCGGGGCGGATGTCTTTATCGGCGTATCCGGCCCCAATCTGGTGACCCCGGATATGATCAAGCTGATGGCAGCCAAGCCTGTCGTATTCGCGCTGGCCAACCCGGACCCGGAAATCCTGCCGGCCGACGCACACAGCGCCCGCGACGACCTCATCATGGCCACCGGACGCTCCGACTTCCCCAACCAGGTCAACAACGTACTGGGCTTCCCGTTCATCTTCCGCGGCGCGCTGGATGCCCGCGCCAAGCACATCACCCAGCCGATGCTGATTGCGGCAGTCAAATCGCTTGCCGCTCTGGCCAAGGAACCGGTACCGGCCAGCGTACTCGAGGCTTACCAGCTGGACAAACTGGAATTCGGCAAGGAATACATTCTGCCTAAACCGTTCGACCCCCGTCTGATCGAGCGCATTCCACCGCAGGTAGCGGCAGCGGCCCAACAAGGCTGAACCTGAGCAGGGCTCGCCCGCATGTTTGAAGCACTTCCCACCACTCCGTCACGCCATTTCAACTGGCGTGACGGCTTTCCCACCCTTGTTCTGGTGTTCATCTGGCTGCTTGCCGGATTATTTCATCAGCCCTGGCTGCCCAACGAAACGAACAGTTTCGCGGCCATCCTCGGTCAGCTGCACAGCGGCCTGCAAGCTGCACCGGCAATCGACAACAGCTACTACACCGAGCACCCGCCGCTGCTATTCTGGGCCGCGGCACTGTCCGCCAAACTGTTTGCAGGCGTGTTGCCGCTGCATGACGGCGCGCGCATCGCCAGCGCCCTGTTTACCTTCATATCGCTGGCCGGTATGGCGGTTGCTGCGCATTTCACCCTGCCGCCCAACCGTAGCCACACTGCCATTCTCGCGCTGTTTGCCACACTCGGCTTCATGGCGCCTTCTCACGGCCTGATCCCGGCAACCACCGCCACTGCTGGAACCGGACTGATCCTGGCAGGCTTCAGTTTCTATACGCAACGCCCGGTACTGGCTGCACTCATCGCCGCCAGCGGCGCTGTTATCGGCTTTCTCGGCCATGGTTTGATGACACCGCTGGCGTTCCTCGTCACACTCCTGCTGCTGCCTTTCCTGCCCGGCGGCAGAATGCCGCACTATCGCCGTTTTGCCTTGCTCAGCATTGCCACACTAACGCCGGTTGCCGTGCTCTGGCCCGTCTGGCTGGCCTCGCAGCATCCCGCCTACCTGCATGGCTGGCTGCATCAGGAAATGCTTCGCTTCGCTTTCAGCAAGCCTCTCGCCGAGCAACTGGCCACCCTGTCCTGGTTTACCTGGCCGACTCTGCCGCTGTTGTTGCTGGGCGGTTCCAGACTGCTGAAGCGCGTAGCGGACCCGCGCCCACTCTATCCAGCTCTGCTGCTGGCGCTGTGTTGGCTGATTTTCGCCTTTTCCAGCCTGCGCGAACTCGACAAACTGCCGCTGCTGCTGCCGCTTGCGCTGCTGGCCGCGGCTGCCCTGCAGTACCTGAGGCGCGGCTGGATCAACGGCTTTTTCTGGTTCGGCATGATGACCATCCTGTTCTTTACCGGCCTGTTCTGGTTTTACTGGGTCGTGCTGCAACTGGGCAAACCGGTAACACTTGCGGCCCACCTGAGCCGACTTGCTCCCGGACACATGCCGGCCGTTTCCTGGGGCGTCACCCTGACAGCGGCTGCTCTTACCGTAGGCTGGCTCATGATGTCTCGCTGGCGGCAAAAAACCGAGCAGCGCTGCATGCTGTGGGTGTGGGCAAGCGGGGCAACTCTGATCTGGAGCCTGATTGGCCTGCTGCTGACCGGCTGGCTCGACTACAACCGCAGCCTTTATCCGTTGGCACAGCAGATCCGCACGGTCTTGCCGGCTCAGCAGGCCTGCCTCGATCTGAGCCACCTGTCGCCCGCCAATCATGTGCTGTTCGATTATTACCTGGCACTGCCTGACGACATGTGCTCCTATGCCCTGATTGAATCAGAAAAAACTGTCCCTAATGGGATGTCCGTGGTGTGGCGCGGCAGCCTGCCGTCGGTCAGGTACGCGGATTTCACTGTCCTCTATCGGCCGGAAGAATAAACAGGCCCCTGGCCCTCCTCTCAAGGGTGAGAGGAGCAGCCAGGGGCTGTCATGCGCGCCCCCTCATCAGCGGACGCGCGCGGCCCGCCGCCGGGTTGCTTACTTCATCAGATCCATCAGCTTGTCGAACGCTTCGGCAAACAGTTTTACCCCATCCTGCTGCAGCTCTTCGCCTACCTGATACATGCTGATACCCATCTGTTCCAGCCGCAGGTAGTGTGCCTGGGCATCCGGTACGCCCTGTTCGATGCTCAGGGTTGCCCTGGCATGATCACGCGCGGCATCAAGAGTGGCATCCGGAATGGTGTTAATGGTTTCCCTGCCGATCAGCGGCTCGACATACATCACATCGCTGTAACTGGGGTTCTTGGTTCCGGTGCTGGCCCATAGCAAATACTGGGGACGGGCACCGGCCTTTTCCAGTTCGGCAAAAGCCGCGCCATGGAACAGGTCGTTGTAGCGCTGGTATGCCAGCTTGGCCATGGCGACGGCCGATTTGCCTTGCAGCGACAACGCTTCTGGCGTCGCCAGGGCAGCCAGTTTTTTGTCCACCAGGGTGTCGACCCGGCTGAGAAACAGGCTGGCGACAGTTTTCGCCGACCGGATATCGCCTCCGGCAGCATGGCGGGTACGCAAGCCGCGTATATACGCTTCGAAAACATGCAGCACATGCTGCAGGGAAAAGATCAGTGTCACATTCACGTTGACGCCATCGGCCGTAAGCCGCTCGAAAGCGCGAATGCCAGCCGGTGTGGCGGGCACTTTGACCAGCAGGTTGGGCCGGTTTACCTTGGCCTTGAGCCGGTGCGCTTCGCTGACGGTTTTTTCTTCGTCGTCGGCTAGTTGGGGAGACACTTCCAGGCTGACATAACCATCGTTACCGCCGCTCAGGTTGAAGGTCGGCAGAAGCAGGTCGCAGGCTTCCTGTACATCAGGGATTGCCAATCCCTCATAACGCCGCTCGATGTTGGCCTCGCTGCTTTTCAGGCGGGCGAGATCATCCTTGTAGTAGGGACTTTCCGAAATGGCCTTGTAGAAAATCGACGGGTTGGAGGTCACCCCGCATACCCCGTCTTCTTCGAGCCGTTTGCTCAAAATACCTTCACGCAGCAGGGTACGCGAGAGATTGTCCAGCCAGATGCTCTCGCCCAGCTGGCGAATTTCCAGCAAATGATTCATTGATTATTCTCCTTGTTGACGTTCTTTTTTTATAGCATACCGTCATGACAAGAAAAACAGGGAGTTTGTTCAGCCGGCCGCCTTCAGCCCACGCCCGAGCAAATAGACCTCGTTGCTGCGGTCGCGCGAAGCCTTCGGCTTGCGCATATCCACTTTCCTGAATGCTCCACGCGCAGCGCGCACATAGTCTTCGAACCCGGCGCCCTGGAAGATTTTCACCAGGAACACTCCATCCGGATGCATGTGCTGCAGGGCAAAATCCATTGCCAGCTCGGCGAGGTAAAAACTACGCGCCTGATCGGTCACGTTCACGCCACTCATATTAGGTGCCATATCGGACAGCACGAGGTCGACTTTGGCCCCGCCCAGTTCGGCCTCAAGTGCGCGCAGCGGCTCGTCTTCGGTAAAATCGCCCTGCAGGAAGGTCACGCCGGGAATGGCGCCCATCTCCAGCAAGTCCAGCGCGATCACCTTGCCGCGTCCGTCCAATTGCTGCGCAGCGACCTGCGACCAGCCGCCGGGCGCGGCGCCCAGGTCAACCACGACCATGCCCGGACGAAACAGTTTGTCCCGGTCGGCGATTTCCAGCAGCTTGAATGCCGCACGCGAGCGGTAGCCCTGCTCCTTGGCCTGCTTTACATAAAAATCGGTAACGTGCTCCTGCATCCAGGCACGACTGGTTTTAGTTCGTTTCATCGGATAAAATGATGATTTGCAAGAAAGTTAAGCATGATCAACCTGAATTCGGGGCAGCGCCGTTATCTGCGTTCGCTGGCCCACTCTCTCAGCCCTGTCGTCATGATCGGCGGTGCCGGCCTGACCGATGCTGTCGTTGCTGAGGCAGACCGGGCACTCAAAGCGCACGAACTGATTAAAGTCAAAGTCGCCGGCGACGACCGCGCCCTGCGTGAAGCAATTTTCAATGAAATGGCGGAACGCCTTGCCGCCGCGCCGGTTCAGCACATCGGCAAAACACTGGTGTTCTATCGCCCGGCGGAAAAGCCGGAAATCACTCTGCCGCGCGACTGATCCGATTCCACCTGGCTGACGCACACGCCAGCCAGGCACCCCTTACTTACGCCAGACAGTAACCAGCCACAGCCCGAGTACGGTTTGCACCAGATAAATAATACTGGAAATACCGTGCCATGCCGCAAAGCGGTTGCGAAATGCGCTGGCCATCACGTCACGTGGCAAGGCCTGTGCCTTGAGGCTTTCCATTACCGGCGCAATGCCGAAATGAATGCCGATGGTTATCAGCAGCATCAATAGCACCAGCCAGAAAGTCGCGCGCTTCATCACCGACAGGCCCTGGTAATACAACTGGTAAACCAGCAGATAAAAGCCGGCGGCCAAACCGATATAACTCACCCAGGTAAACATGCGCCCCGCCACATTACCCGCCAGCATGGTCGGCAATGTCTGGAACAGCACGGGGGCGGCGATATAGCCGATGGCGAACAAGGCGCCGACCCACAGGGTCAGGCTCAGGAGTGCAATATTGTCCGCCAGGTTTTTCATGGTTCAGGCCTTCAGATGTATTTAACGTCCAGCACTTCGTATTCGCGGATTCCGCCCGGAGCCTGCACTTCGGCCACATCACCGGCATACTTGCCAATCAGCGCACGAGCAATCGGCGAGCTGATGGAAATCTTGCCCAGTTTGATATCGGCCTCGTCGTCGCCAACAATCTGATACGTCACGGTATCGCCGCTATCCAGGTCTTCCAGTTCGACAGTTGCGCCAAACACGCAGCGACCGTCTGCATCGATTTCCGCCGGATTGATGATCTGCGAATTGGACAGTTTGCCTTCTACTTCGGCAATCCGGCCCTCGATAAAACCCTGACGCTCCTTGGCGGCGTCGTACTCGGCATTTTCCGACAGGTCGCCATGCGAGCGGGCTTCCGCAATCGCGGCAATCACATTCGGACGGTCAACGGTTTTCAACCGGTGCAGTTCTTCACGCAGCTGTTCAGCGCCGGTTACGGTTAATGGTACTTTTTGCATTGTTGTTGCTTCCTTAACTTCCCTGCAGACGCTGATGCAGCGCCTGCACTCCGTATACACCCAGTTCCTGCATGTGGCTCATGCCGATACCGGCGGCACGCGCACCCGCCAGAGTGGTGTAGTAGGTGACTTTATGTTGCAGTGCGGAATGACGGATCGAGGCGGAGTCGCGTACCGCCTGTTTGTCTTCCGCGGTGTTGATGATCAGGCTGATTTCGCCGTTTTTGATCATGTCGACGATATGCGGACGCCCTTCGGTAACCTTGTTGACACGCTGTACCGGAACGCCGCCGGCCTCGATGGCCGCCGCCGTTCCGCCGGTGGCAAACAGGGCGAAGCCGAGGCCATGCAGGGTGCGTGCCACATCCACGGCGCCGTTCTTGTCGGCGTTCTTCACGCTGATAAAGGCCCGCCCCTGGGTCGGCAAACGCACGCCCGCAGCCAGCTGGGATTTGACGAATGCTTCGGCGAAGGTTTCGCCCACGCCCATCACCTCGCCAGTGGACTTCATTTCCGGCCCGAGCAAACAATCCACGCCCGGGAATTTCACGAACGGGAACACCGCTTCTTTCACCGAGTAATACGGCGGCACCACTTCCTTGGTCACGCCCTGCTGGCCCAGTTTCTGGCCGACCATGCAACGCGCGGCAATCTTGGCCAGCGGCAGGCTGGTCGCCTTGGACACGAACGGCACGGTACGCGAAGCGCGCGGATTCACTTCCAGTACGTAGACCACGTTTTTCTGGATGGCGAACTGCACGTTCATCAGCCCGACCACATTGAGGGCTTTGGCCATGGCAACGGTCTGGCGGCGCAACTCGTCCTGCAGCTCTTTTGACAGGCTGTAGGGCGGCAGCGAGCAGGCGGAATCGCCGGAATGCACGCCGGCCTGTTCGATGTGTTCCATGATGCCGCCGATCAGCACCGTCTCGCCATCCGACACGGCATCCACGTCCACTTCCAGCGCATCATTGAGGAAGCGGTCAAGCAATACCGGCGAATCGTTGGATACGCTCACGGCCTCGCGCATATAGCGTTCCAGGTCGGCCTGTTCGTGCACGATCTCCATGGCACGGCCACCCAGTACGTAAGACGGACGCACCACCAGCGGGTAACCGATTTCTTCCGCCAGCTTGATGGCTTCTTCTGGCGCACGCGCAGTGCGGTTGGGCGGCTGCTTCAGGTTCAATTCGTGCAGCATCTGCTGGAAGCGCTCACGGTCTTCCGCGCAGTCGATCATGTCCGGCGTGGTACCGATAATGGGCACGCCATTGGCTTCCAGGTCGCGCGCCAGTTTCAGCGGAGTCTGACCGCCGTACTGCACGATCACGCCCTTGGGTTTTTCCACACGGACGATTTCCAGCACGTCTTCCAGTGTCAGCGGCTCGAAATAGAGACGGTCGGAGGTATCGTAGTCAGTTGACACGGTTTCCGGGTTGCAGTTGACCATGATGGTTTCGTAACCGTCTTCGCGCATCGCCAGTGCCGCGTGCACGCAGCAATAGTCGAATTCGATGCCCTGACCGATACGGTTCGGACCGCCGCCCAGCACCATGATTTTGTCGCGGGTGGTCGGGCTGGATTCGCACTCTTCTTCGTAGCTGGAGTACATGTACGCGGTGTTGGTGGCGAATTCAGCGGCGCAGGTATCCACACGCTTGTACACCGGATGAATGGCGTCTTTCCAGCGACGTTCGCGGATCGCAGCCGGAGTCACTTTCAGCAGCTTGGCCAGACGGCGGTCGGCGAAACCATTTCTTTTGAGCCGCCACAGTTCGTCTCGGCTGATGTCGGCCAGTGCACGGCCGGCCAGTGCCTGCTCCTGCTGCACGATTTCCTGCAGCTGGGCGAGGAACCAAGGATCGATATGCGTATGGCGGTGGATTTCCTCGAAGGTCATGCCGATACGGAACGCATCGGCGACATACCACAGGCGCTCCGGTCCGGGATTACCCAGTTCCAGCTCGATTTTGGTGCGATCGGTACTCTTTTCATCCAGTCCGTCTACACCCACTTCCAGACCGCGCAGCGCCTTTTGCAGCGATTCCTGCTGCGAGCGACCGATGGCCATCACCTCGCCCACCGATTTCATCTGCGTGGTCAGACGATCATTGGCCTGCGGGAATTTTTCGAAGGCGAAGCGCGGGATCTTGGTCACCACGTAATCGATGGACGGCTCGAACGACGCCGGGGTGGCCCCGCCGGTGATGTCGTTTTTCAGTTCGTCGAGGGTGTAGCCCACTGCCAGCTTGGCAGCCACTTTGGCGATAGGGAAGCCGGTAGCTTTGGAAGCCAGTGCGGAGGAACGCGACACGCGCGGATTCATCTCAATGACGATCATGCGACCGTCTTTCGGATCGATGGCGAACTGCACGTTGGAACCACCGGTATCCACGCCGATTTCGCGCAACACGGCGATCGAAGCATTACGCATGATCTGGTATTCGCGGTCGGTCAGCGTCTGCGCCGGCGCTACGGTAATGGAATCGCCGGTGTGAACGCCCATCGGGTCGAGGTTTTCGATCGAGCAGATGATGATGCAGTTGTCGGCGCGGTCACGCACCACCTCCATCTCATACTCTTTCCAGCCAATGAGGGATTCCTCAATCAGCAGTTCCTTGGTCGGCGACGCATCCAGACCGCGGGTACAGATTTCGACAAACTCTTCCTTGTTGTAGGCGATACCGCCGCCGGAACCGCCCATGGTAAAGGACGGACGGATGATGACCGGATAGCCGATCGCCGCCTGTACCTGGAAAGCTTCTTCCATGGAGTGGGCCACGCCGGAACGGGCGGAACCCAGACCGATCTTGGTCATGGCTTTCTTGAATTTTTCCCGGTCTTCGGCTTTGTCGATGGCTTCGCGCGAAGCACCGATCATTTCCACGCCGTATTTTTCCAGCACGCCGTGCTTGGCCAGATCCAGTGCGCAGTTGAGCGCGGTCTGGCCGCCCATGGTGGGCAGCAGGGCATCGGGTTTTTCCTTGGCGATAATCTTTTCCACCATCTGCCAGGTAATCGGCTCAATGTAGGTGGCATCGGCCATGTTCGGGTCGGTCATGATGGTGGCCGGATTGGAGTTCACCAGGATGACGCGGTAACCCTCCTCCTTGAGCGCCTTGCACGCCTGCGCGCCGGAGTAGTCGAACTCGCAGGCCTGGCCGATCACGATCGGGCCGGCGCCGATAATCAGGATGCTTTTGATGTCTGTACGTTTGGGCATGGGCTGCTGTGGGGCAGGCGCTGTCAGTCGCCTGCCCCGTACTCCTTAGTGTTTGCGTTGTTGCATCAGTTCGACGAACTGGTCGAACAGGTAAGCCACGTCATGCGGGCCGGGGCTGGCTTCGGGATGCCCCTGGAAGCTGAAAGCCGGGCAGTCGGTGCGGCGGATACCCTGCAGGCTGCCGTCGAACAGCGACACGTGAGTGGTCTGCACATTGGCCGGCAAGGTTGCGGCATCAACGGCAAAACCGTGGTTCTGGCTGGTGATCGCTACGGTCCCCTTGTCCAAATCCTTCACCGGATGATTGGCACCGTGATGGCCGAATTTCATTTTCAGGGTTTTGGCGCCGGAAGCCAGGCCAAGCAACTGATGCCCCAGACAGATACCGAACATGGGGATCTGGCGCGCGGCAAATTCGCCGATGGCCTTGATGGCGTAATCGCAGGGCTCCGGATCACCGGGGCCATTGGACAGGAACACGCCGTCCGGATTGTATTTAAGCACTTCTTCAGCCGGAGTCTGCGCCGGCACCACAGTGACGCGGCAGCCGCGCTCGGTGAGCATGCGCAGGATATTGCGCTTGACGCCGAAGTCGTACGCCACCACGTGATAGGGATTGTTGTCCGGCTTGGCAAAACCGCTGCCCAGCTTCCATTCGCCTTCTTCCCAGGCATACGGCGCCTTGCAGGTCACTTCTTTGGCCAGGTCCATGCCGGCCAGCCCCGGAAAGCCGCGCGCCAATTCCAGCGCCTTGGCTTCATCCACTGCACCAGCCATGATGCAGCCGGCCTGAGCGCCTTTTTCACGCAGAATACGGGTCAGCTTGCGCGTATCGATATCGGCAATACCCTGCACGCCGGCCTCGGACAGATACGCCGTCAGTTCCTGCGTCTTGCGGAAATTGCTCGACAGCGGCGGCAGATCACGAATAATCAGACCGCTGGCGTAGATTTTGGCGGACTCTTCGTCTTCCGGATTGACGCCTACGTTACCGATATGCGGGTAAGTCAGCGTCACGATTTGACGACAGTAAGATGGGTCGGTAAGAATTTCCTGATAGCCAGTCAAGGCGGTGTTAAATACCACTTCGCCAACAGTGTGACCATCAGCCCCGATTGAAACGCCGCGGAACACCGTTCCGTCAGCCAGTACCAGAATGGCAGGTTTGCGGTTACGACCAGACACTATAGCTCCTGCAACGTGAAGATGTGAAAAACGGGGGCGATTTGGTCGACCCCCGCTTTACACCGCAGCCAGAGAATTCGGGGCCGCGGCAAAATTGCTTAATTGTAGCAGAAACAGCCTATTGCTTCAACGCAAGCCCAGCACATCCTGCATGTCGTACAAGCCGGTTTTCTTGTCCGCCAGGAAACGTGCGGCACGCACCGCACCCTGGGCAAACGTCGCCCGGCTGGATGCCTTGTGGGTAATCTCAACCCGCTCGCCGATGCCGGCAAACATGACCGTATGATCGCCGACGATATCGCCGCCGCGCACTGTGGCAAAACCGATGGTCGACGGATTACGCTCGCCGGTCACACCTTCGCGGCCATACACGGCGCAATCAGCCAGATTGCGCCCCAGCGCCTGCGCCACCACTTCACCCATGCGCAACGCCGTCCCGGACGGCGCATCGACCTTGTGCCGGTGATGTGCTTCGACAATTTCAATATCGTAGCCTTCGGACAACACCTTGGCGGCGATTTCCAGCAGCTTGAAGGTCAGGTTCACGCCCACGCTCATATTGGGCGCAAAAACAATCGCGATCTCCTTGGCCGCTTCGGCAATCTGCTGCTTCTGCGCCTCACTGAAACCGGTCGTACCGATGACCACGTTCACACCTGCTTTACGGCAATGCAGCAGATACTCCAGGGTAGCTTCCGGACGGGTGAAATCGATCAGGACTCGTGCGCCCTGCAAACCTGCCGCCAGATTATCGGTGATGGCCACCCCCAGGGAGGCACCCACCAGATCCCCGGCGTCCTTGCCTACCCAGGCACTTCCGGCACGCTCCAGCGCACCACTCAGACGCACATCAGGATCCTGCTGCACCGCCTCAATCAGGGCACGCCCCATGCGGCCGCTGCTGCCCGCAATCACTACCGGCGCCAAGCTCATTGCTTGACCTCCTGCACAGCAGGCGCGCTGGCCGCAGTCACGCTGACTGCCGGAGCACTGGCCGCCACCGCTGCGCCGGCCGGTTGTGCCGCCACGCCACTGGCTGCCGTCGCAGGTGCAGGCACCACATCGCCGGTCACGCGCTTGAGCGCATCGCCGTCAAAGAACAGGGTGATGTGGCGCTCTTCCATGCGCTGACCCTTTTTACTCAGGGTGTAGACATAATCCCAGCGGTCGGCGTGGAAAATATCCGTCAGCAAAGGCGTACCGAGCAGATAGCGTACCTGGGCATGCGTCATCCCGGGCCTCAGCTGGGCCACGTCTTCCTGGGTCAGCACGTTACCCTGCTGAATTTCGATCTTGTAGGGAGAGATATAGGAGCAGGCCGACAGGGCAAGACCGGCGACCATTACCAGCAAAGCGGATTTGAGTGTCTTCATCGGGAACCCCACAGGTGCGTTTGCACACCCGCCAAGTCATGTTATTCTAAAAGTCACGATAATACCGCAAAGCCACCTTGCACGCGAGCAACGATGAGCAAACCTTCCGACCTCAAGAATATCGGCCTGAAAGCCACCCTGCCCCGCCTGAAAATTCTCAACCTGTTTGAGGAAAGCGATGTCCGCCACATGACGGCAGACGACGTTTACCGGCAACTGCTGTCAGAAGGCGACGACGTCGGCCTGGCCACCGTTTATCGCGTGCTGACGCAATTTGAGCAGGCCGGCCTGCTGGTACGCCACCATTTCGAGGGCGACAAAGCGGTATACGAACTGAATCAGGGCGGCCACCACGACCATCTGGTGTGCGTGCAGTGCGGCCGCGTGGAAGAGTTTTACGACGAGCAGATCGAGCAGCGCCAGAAAGAAATCGCCAAAGAACGCGGCTTCACCATTCACGACCACTCGTTGTACCTGTACGTCGACTGCACCAAGAACCCTTGCCCGCACCGCGGCGGCAAATAAGCTCCTCAGACCACAGCTTAAGCCTGCGGCTTGCGCCAACAGGCCCTAGTCCGGGCTGCGGGATGGATCAGCGTTTTCTTTCCGTCGCAACGTCAGCGCAAACACCAGTACGCCCAGCGCGGCGGACAGGGCCGAGCCGGTAAAGGTCCAGCTGGCGCCGGCCTTGTCCCACATATACCCCGACACCAACCCGCCAAAGGTGCCGCCGGCACCGAAGGCCACGCTGCTATACAAAGCCTGCCCCTTGGACTGATGGCGGCCGCGGAAATGCTGATGCACCAGCGACACCGCGGAAGCATGGAAAGCGCCAAAGGTGGCCGCATGCAACACCTGCGCCAGCACCATCAGCAGCGCCACATCAACACCCCAGGCAATGATGGTGAAACGCACGGCGGCCAGCGCCAGACTGACCAGCAGTACCGCTGCAGCGGAAAACCGTTTGAACAGATGCGGCGCGAAGAGAAAAACGACAATCTCGCTCACCACCCCGATCGCCCACAGCCAGCCGACATGCGATTTACTGTAGCCATGATCGACGAGGTAGATTGAATAGAAGGTGTAATACGGCCCGTGTGCCGCCGACATGAGAAAGCAGGCAATGATCAGCCCCAGCACCTCGGGCTGCCTGAGCACATGCCAGATGCTGCCCTGCTCATGGCTGTGCGGGGCCACCTGCCCCTCGGGAATATGACGCGACAGAAGCAGCAAACCGGCCAGACTGCCCAGCACGAACAGCGGAATGGTGCCGACCGGGTGATGATCGAGCCAGTAGCCCAGCCCCACCACCATGAAGATGAAGCCCACCGAGCCCCATAGCCGCACCCGACCGTAGTGATGGGCAGCGTCTTTCAAATGCGACAGGGTCAGCGCTTCAACCAGCGGCAGTGAGGCGCTCCAGAAAAAACTCATCAGCGCCAGCACCACAAACAGCCAGGCAAAATGGCTGTCGATAAACACGCCAAGAAAGAACAACAGCGCCAGAAAAGCCGACAGCTGCACAATATCGACCCGTTTGCCGCGTTTATCCGCCAGCCACCCCCACAAGGTGGGCGCAAACATGCGCATCACAGTCGAAAGGGAAATCAGAATGGCAATCTGGGTCGAAACAAAACCCAGCGACTTGAGATACAGCCCCCAGTACGGGGACATGATGCCGACGAAGGCAAAATAGAAGAAATAAAAGCCGGACAGACGCCAGTAGGGAACGTTATGAATCATGCCATTAGCGGACTGCAGACGCAGCGCGTCCGCATCCTCAGTCGCCGATCCGCCCCGGTATACGCGGCGTGCCTACCACCACATCGGCATTCTGCGCCCGCTGGCGCAAGGCATGATCCATCAGCACCAATGCCAGCATGGCCTCGGCAATGGGCGTGGCGCGAATGCCGACACAAGGGTCATGCCGCCCATGCGTTTCCATCATCACCGCCTCGCCCTGCAGATTGATGGAGCGGCGCGACTGGGCAATGCTGGAGGTGGGCTTGATGGCGATAGACACCTCAATATCCTGACCGGTGGAAATACCGCCGAGAATGCCGCCGGCGTGATTGCTGGCAAAGCCAGCCGGGGTCAGCTCGTCACTGTGCACCGAACCGCGCTGGGTCACACTGTCGAAGCCGGCACCGATTTCTACGCCCTTAACGGCATTGATGCTCATCATGGCATAGGCGATTTCCGCATCCAGGCGGTCAAAGACCGGCTCACCCAGACCAACCGGTACGTTTTCCGCTACCACGCGCAAGCGTGCACCGACCGAATCAAGCGCCTTGCGGATGGAGTCCATGTACGCTTCCAGTTCCGGCACGATGGCGTTATTGGGCGCAAAAAAGGGATTCTCGCCTACCTCATCCCAGCTCTGAAACGGAATAATCTTCTCACCGATCTGCGTCATATGACCGCGGATCAGCACACCGTATTTTTCCTTCAGCCATTTCTTGGCAATAGCCCCCGCCGCAACGCGCACGGCCGTTTCGCGCGCCGAGGAACGGCCGCCGCCGCGATAGTCGCGGATGCCGTATTTGTGCCAGTACGTGTAATCGGCATGGCCGGGACGGAAGGTCTGGGCAATATTGCCGTAATCCTTGCTGCGCTGGTCGGTGTTGCGGATCAGCAGGGCAATGGGCGTGCCGGTGGTTTTGCCCTCAAACACGCCGGAGAGAATTTCCACCCTATCCTCTTCGCGACGCTGCGTCACATGCCGGCTGGTACCGGGCTTACGACGATCGAGTTCGATCTGAATGTCCGCCTCGGTCAATTCCATCCCCGGCGGACAGCCGTCCACCACACATCCGATGCCGGGACCGTGCGATTCGCCAAAGGAGGTAACCGTAAAGAGTGTGCCGAAGGTATTGCCAGACATGGGAGAGCGCGCCCGTTTACTTTAAAATGAGAGCAATTTTAACACAGCCGGGAAACACTGCCGTGCCGCGAATTCGCATTGACCGTTGCGTGTGCAAACAGATCAGCTTTACCGAACTTCTGGAAATGACCCACGTACTCGGGCCGGACATCGACTTAATTGCCCTGTCCACGGGAGCCAGCATCGAGTGCGGCACCTGCCGGCCCTGGCTGCAAAAAGCCATTGCCACTGGTGAGGCAGCATTTTATCCGGAAGCCGACAGCCTGCCTGACGGAGCGCGCCTGCTGGCTCACTTCGGCCCGGCCGACTGACTTCACTGGCGTCCGGCAGGAAAACTGCTAGACTGCAATCGTCAGGAATTGCCCGGGCGCCCCCTGGCAGCGCACCCTGCACAGGGGAACCATGAAACATAACAACCATTCACCCTTGCATTTATTCATTGGCATTCTGCTGATCATCGCTACAGCGGAAGCGGCCATCATGTTCCTGCTGCCGTTGATGCTCAGCGGCACACCTCACAGCCTGCTGACGGAAATCCTGCTCGATCCCCTCTTGCTCAGCCTGGTGTGCGCACCCTTGCTCTGGTTCTGGTTTTTTCGCCCGCTCAGCAGAGCATATGAAACCGCCTACGCCGAAAGCCACGCCATCATCGAGTATGCCGGAGAGGCAATTATCTCCATCGACGAACAAGGCATCATCACCTCTTTCAATCCGTCAGCCGAGAATATCTTTGGCTACCCGCGTGAATCGGTGGTCGGCAAAAATGTCAGCATGCTGATGCCGGAACCCTATCGCAGTCAGCACGACGAGCATTTGCAGCGTTATTTCCGCACCCATATTGCCCGCGTTATCGGCCAGAAACGTCAGCTGGAGGGTCAGCGCGCCAATGGCGAAATTTTTCCACTGGAACTGGCGGTGAGCGAAATCCGCCGCGGAAGGCGCAGCACGTTCACTGCGGTGCTGCACGACATTTCCGCCTACAAACAGGTCGAGGCGCAGCTGAGCCAGGCCAACAACCTGCTGGAACAGATTTTCTCCAATCTGCCCGGACTGGTTGCTTATATGGATGCCAACTTCAACTACATCCGCGTCAATACAGCCTATGCCGAAACACATCAGCGCACGCCGGATTATTTCATCGGCAAAAACCATTTCGGCCTGTTCCCCGATGCGGAAGACCTGGAGACTTTTCGCCAGGTCCGCAACTCAGGCGAGCCCTATTTTGCCCACGCCAAACCACTGGAATCCATAGACCGTTCGGGGAGGGAAACCCGCTACTGGGACTGTGCACTGTATCCGATCCTGAACGACCAGGGGGAAGTGGGTAACCTGCTGCTAACCATGAGCGATGTAACCGATCGGGCCATAGCCGACAAGGAGCGCCGGGAAGCCACACAGAAATTGCAATACATGGTCCACCACGACACGCTGACCGGCCTACCCAATCGCCTGCTCTTCTATGACCGACTGGAACAGGCAGTGCACCTGGCGAAGCGCAACAATCAAACCATGTGCCTGTTCTTTGTTGATCTTGATCTATTCAAACAGGTCAATGACCGGCTGGGTCACGCCGCCGGCGATGAACTGCTGTGCCAGGTAAGCGTTCGACTGACCGAGACCGTGCGCGACAGCGACTCGGTTGCCCGGATTGCCGGCGACGAGTTCACCGTCATCCTGCAACAGGTACGGGATTGCGAGTCGGCCATCCAGGTAGCGGAAAAAATCATCGCCCGGCTGCGGGAGCCGTTTACCGTGCTTGGTAACCGCGTCGAAATCGGCGCCAGTATCGGCATTGCCGTGTATCCGCTTGACGCCAGCAACATGGATGACATGGTCAAGGTTGCTGACTCCGCCATGTACGAAGCCAAACGCGCCGGCCGCAATACCTGGGCCTGCAGCGCGTTCCCCAACCGTAGCTCAGATATTTAGCCAAGCGGGCCGTTCCCCTGCAGGCCCACACGCCCGACAGCAACGCCCGCCCCAGGTCACTCTAGGCCAGCAACCGCATGCACCACGCCACCCCAAAGCCGGTGAGATCGGTGGTCAAGGCCCCCAAGCCACCGTCATTGCGGCTGGCTGCCAGATCAACATGCAACCAGGGCACTTTCTTTTCAACAAAACGGGATAGAAAGCGGGCAGCAAGAATATGATCGGCATCGCCATCCAGCGTGCACTGTTTCACATCGGCGACCTTGCTCTCCAGCGCCGCATCGTAATCGCTGTCAAACGGGAATGCGCACAACCGTTCGCCGCTCTCCTTGCCCGCTTTAACTGCGCGCGCCAGCCAGTCCTCGTCATTGCCAAACACGCCGCAATAGCGATTACCCAGTGCGGTAATGCAGCTGCCGGTCAGCGTGGCAAAATCAACCAGTACATCAGGCCTGGCGCGTGACGCCAGCGTCAGCGTGTCCGCCAGAACCATGCGCCCCTCGGCATCGGTGTGCACGATTTCGATGGTATCGCCGTTGAGCGCCTTGACCACTTCATTCTGTTTGTAGGCTGCCGGGCTGATATGGTTCTCTGCCAGCGCCAGCCAGCCGGTCAGCTGTTGCGGCAGACCGGCCAGATCGGCCGCCAGCATGATGCCGAGCACCACGGCGGAGCCATTCATATCCTCATGCATACCGTGCATGTAACGCGCCGGCTTGAGATTATGCCCACCGGTGTCAAAGCAGATGCCCTTGCCTACCAGGCCAACCTTGGCGGCCCCCTTTTTACCCTTGCGCGTCACCTTTACAATGGCCGCACCGTCATCCTGACTGCCCTGCGCCACGGCGACAAAAGCGCCGGCCCCCATTTTGCGCAACTGTTTGAGGTCGTATTCCTCTACCTCCCAGCCCTGTTCCTTGGCCAATTCACGGATCCGCTGACGATAGAGTAACGGCGTCAGCTGATTGGCAGGCATAGCCGTCAGGCTGCGCGTCAGGGTATTGCCTTGTGCCAGCGCGTCAGCCCAGGCCGCATTGTCAACCGGCGCGCCATATACGGCGATTTCGCGCAGGCTGGCCTTTTCGTTCTCGCGCTTGCTGGCCGGCAGCACTGCCGCATTCACCTGCAATACATATAAGGCGTCCTGCAGCCATTGCGCCTGCTCGGCCCCGGCCACCACTGCCAGCCGGCGCGGCTTTTCTTCCAGCAGCAGGCGGGCAGCCTTAGCCAGCAGCGACTGACGCTCAAAGGCGCTTTTCCCTTCCGGGCACGCCAGCCATACCGCCCGCCCGCCTTCCGGCAAATCACCCGCCATGGGCGCCTTGGTCAGCTCCGCCCATTTGCCATTTTTGCGCTTGAGCAACTGCCGCACCCGCTCCCGCAGTTCTTCGGCAAGAAAAGCAGACGTTTCCTCAGCCGGTAACAGACACAGCACATGCGTTTCACGCTTGAGCTTAACCACTTCATTTTCAATGATTTTTATCACAAAGACCGCTCCACAACAGGGGGAATTTGGCACAAGTTTAACTTGACCAAATCGCTCAACTTCGTAATGATAGCAAGTTTGTTCAGCCCGCCATTGGCGGATCGAACTACAGAATCCAGTCGGACA
>JAJZTZ010000169.1 GCA_021847305.1 Pseudomonadota bacterium
ATCAATCACGGCATTGCCGTTGGTGAACAGCGCCTCTACCCCGCCGTGCGTGGTGTCGCCCACATTCATCAGGACACTGTCCGGATTTTCGGCGCGAATTTGCTTGATTAGCGTATCCAGCCTGGCGAGACCGCCTCGCTCTTCGTAATGCACATTCCCCTGTTCGTCGCGAATGACGTCGAGATGCGGTGTCAGATGCGCATGCAAATCGTTGAAATGAATGAATGTAATGGTTTGAGCCTGAGCAACCAGCGCTGTCAGGCCCAGAAACAGGGATACGGCAATACGACTGAACAACGGTTTCATCATGCAGCCATCTCTGCTTCCCCCGCGGCGGAGAAATCAAGTGCCTTGCCCACCATCTGGCGCAGCAGGGACAGCTCGCCGACCTGCTTGAGAATGGAACTTTCCATGTGTTCCAGTTCGGCAATCCGATCTTCCAGCGTGTCGGTTGCCTTGTGGATGCGCTTGATGGATTCCAGACGACGCTTCAGCTGCAACTGATGCTCCCGCACCTGGGTTTCCATCGGCGCCATGATGGCTTTGAGCCAGTTATCCACGTCACGATTGGCGATTTCATATATCTGTACCACACGGCTGGCCATGGTTTCGAAGAACTTGCTGGTCAGAGCGAACTTTTCATTGGTAATCAGCGCCATGGTCGAGAAATGCTCGTTGTAGGCCTTTTCCAGGCGCGCCAGTTCCTTGTGGTACTTCAAGGTGGAAAAGGGCGGCGGCTGGATGATGGTCAACCCGTGTTCCTGGCTGAATTTCTGGTACATGGCTTCCATCATGCTCTTGATCTCTTCGATCTGGCCGGCTGAATCCTTGATATTGCTGTTCATGTCGCGGAAGAAGGTGTCCATCGCTTCGCGCATGCCCTTGGAGAAGCGGCTGTGTTCCATCGCCTCACGAGTCTGGCGCACCTTGGTTTTGACTGCGTCCATGCCCAGATGGCTGAACAGCCTGTTGGTGTGCTGCGAAAATACGCTGCGCAGGGCCTGGAAGCGCTGCAGGCCTTTTTCGAAATGCTCCTTGTCCTGGCGCACCTTGTCCATCATGTGGGCAATCACATCTTCGTTCTTGCCGCGCAGAGACTTGAGCTCTTCCAGCTGCTCGCGCACACCCGCCAGACGCGCTTCCAGTATCCCCTGCGAGGCGCCCATCAGATCGTCCAGTTCGCTTTCAACGGTATCGCGAACAATCTCCTGCTTGTAGGGAATCAGTTCGTCACTGAGGGCATGCTCCAGCGCCGGCAGGCGACTCTTTTGCAGTAAGGCCGCGTCGTTACCGATTTTGGCTGCCAGCCCTTTTTGCGCCGAAACCGGGAAAATCTGCTCGGGCTTCAGGCCCAGCAGGTCTGCACTGGATTTGACCTGCTTGTCGATTTCCGCGGCAATGGTGCTGTCCGACTTGAGTTCATCCCACAGGCCGTCGATTTTGTTGAGCACCACCAGACGACCTTTTTGCCGCCCCTGAGTGTTGCCGATATGGTTGCGCCACACCTCAATGTCGGATTTGGTTACGCCGGTGTCAGCTGCCAGGATAAACAGCACGGCATGGGCGTTGGGCAACAGGTTGAGGGTAAGCTCCGGTTCAGTACCGATGGCATTCAGGCCCGGGGTGTCAAGAATGACCAGACCCTGCTCCAGCAGGGGATGCGGAAAATTAATGATGGCATGGCGCCAGCAGGGCACTTCGATTTGCCCATCCGCCTCGATGGTCAGCGAATGATCGGGATTGCTTTCATCGTACATTCCCAGACGCGCGGCTTCCTCAACTGACACGCGCCGGGTTTCGCTCACCTTTTGCAGAGCCGCCGCCATAGCTTCGCTGGAGCTGGTGTCCAGCGGGATCACCTGCCATTCGTCGAGGTAGCGTTTGTATTCGCTGGTGGTGGTGTCCGTTGCACGGGTTTCAATCGGCAGCAGCTGAATGCAGGGCTGACGATCCGCCTCGAACATCAGTTCAGTCGGGCACATAGTGGTACGGCCGGCGCTGGACGGCAGCAGGCGCTGCTTGTAGCCGGAAAAGAAGATCGCGTTGATCAGCTCTGATTTGCCACGCGAGAACTCAGCAACGAATGCAACCACCAGCTTGTCGTCAGCCAGGCGATCGAGCAGGTGCTGGATGCGCAAGCTGGTTTGGGCGTCGTTCAGTTCCTGCTCATCCAGCCAGTTGCGGAAGTCGGTGATATTGCCTGTCAGGCCGGAGCGCCACTGGCTGTAAGCCTCGAAATGAGCAATCAGATTATCGTTTTGCATCTCGTCCCCTCGTCTGTGCACGGACCGCGTCCGTGCTGCTATCCGTACTTCTGTCCGTACCGCTGGATGGCTGCGTGAATTTCACTTATTCGCGCCACCCCAATTTATCACATTGGCATATCAAAGCAAAGGTCGGCACTGTCTTTCATTCCGCCATGCCTGCCACGTCATCAGCACAGAATGAGCAAAAGGCATGCCATTTATTGCCAAACCACTTTCAATATACCTCACAACAGTATAATTTTAAATATTATTTTTGGCACTTATCGCAATAAAACGTGCTTCGTTGCCCCAGCCGCAATTGGCGAATCGCTGTACCACATACGCGACAAGGCTGATTGGCCCGATCGTAGACATAATATTGTTGCTGAAAATAGCCCGGTTTGCCGTCACCGCCGACGAAATCGCGCAAGGTACTGCCCCCGGCCTCAATGGCCGCCGCCAGGGTTTGCTTGACTGCATCCGCCAGCTTCTCCAGCCGCGCCAGACTGATACGTCCTGCTGCAACCGTCGGTCTGATTCCGGCGCGAAAAAGAGATTCGTTGGCGTAGATATTCCCCACCCCGACAATCCGATGACTGTCCATCAACGCCTGTTTGACAGCCTGACGACTACCGGCAAACAGTGCCTGCATATGTCGTGCAGTCAGCGCATCGGTGAGCGGCTCAACCCCCAGCGAAGCCAGAAGAGGGTGACGCAATGGGTCACTTTCTGTCAGGATTGCGGCACCAAAGCGACGCGGATCGGTATAACGAAGGTAACGGCCGTCATCGAGCAGCACATCGAAGTGGTCGTGCTTTCCCGGGATGCGGGTTTGTTCCATGACGCGCAAACTGCCGGACATGCCCAGATGCACAATCAGGGTGGCACCCGAATCCAGCCGGAACAGCAGGTATTTGCCCCGCCGTTCAAGGGCAACGATTTCCCGGCCCTGCATGCGCGTCTCCACGCCCGATTCAATCGGCCAGCGCAAGCGGCGTTCACGCACCACCATTGCCGCAACGCGGCGGCCGACGACATGCGGCAGCAACCCTCGGCGGGTTGTTTCGACCTCCGGCAACTCAGGCATGCCGGCGTCTCCACCAGATGACGCCGCCAGCCAGCAACAGGATACCGGGAAGACCGAACAGCAACACGCTGGCCATCAGTCCGGCCTGTTTCGGGGTCAGCAGGAGCTGCGCATCGCGGGTCACTTTGGGCTGCACGGTAATCAGCTTGTCGTCGCCGGCCACCCAGTTAAAGATGTTGATGCCCAGATCCAGGTTACCCGCATTACCCAGATACATATTCGCCAGGAAGCTGCTGTTGCCGACCACGACAACCCGTTGCGGGCGCTCGCCCACACGGCGCTGCAGGGCCATTGCCAGGGTAAAGGGTCCGGCGATGTCGCGACCGGGCGTGAACTCGGGTTTGCGATCGTCATCGCTCTCCAGCCAGCCGTTGGCGGCCACACTGATCAGCGGCGTCATCTGCCAGCGGCTCTGTTCGTTTGCCTCCAGGGCGCGCGCATCGGGGAACGCCGTCAACAGACGGAAATCGTTGAAAATCGGATGCCTGCCGTAGCCGCCGCTGATCGCCCACGTTTCAGGCGCACGCAAACCTGTGGCCGCGGGGTCGATAATGGTGCCGGGCAGGACCTGCAGCGCCAGGCGCTCGGCCAGCGGCTCCAGACCGTTAAGCGGCCCCGGGTCGACCAGCCAGACCAGGTTGCCGCCATGC
>JAJZTZ010000170.1 GCA_021847305.1 Pseudomonadota bacterium
CTGCGACAGGTACTGCCTCACACCGTACCAGTCGAGGGCAGACTTGCCGCCGACATGCAGGCCTTCGACGGAGCGCTGCAATAGGACCAGACAGGCATGCAGATCCAGCGTATCGTTGGGGCGACGGTACACCCCGCGCGCCAAGCGGGAGAGCCACCCAGCACGCGCATAGTGGACGGCCAGGTCGGCGGAGATGCCCAATGCCGCCAGGTCTTCCGACGTCAAGGGAGTTCCCGGTGCCCATTGCCGGTAGAGGGAATTTAGCTTGGTTCTTTCAGTCGTAGCCATGCTACGATATTTATCATCATTTTAAGTGCTTGCCAAGCTTTGTTTGGATGCGTTAGTCGTAGTTGTGCTACGATAGCAATAAATAATCCAAAGATTCAGGCTTGCTGGCTCGCAACGATAGTTGACGATTGATGGGCTGGAGTAGCCGCCCGTCAGACCGAGTCCATCTCCCGCGCCTGCAAAAGGGCTTGTTTTTTGACGGTAAAAACGACGGTAAAGTGCGATGACGAAGTCAAAGAGATCAAGTGTTAATGCGGGTTTTAAGTCATCGGAAACAATTGAGTGGGAGTAATAAACCTCCCGCTGTTGTCCTACGGCAATAAAAAAGCCCGCTTGATGCGGGCTTTTTTATGTTTGAGCGTTTGGCGCTCAGCCGGTATTACGCATGCCTGCAGCAATGGCGTTGATCGTGCGCAAGAGCGGTTGCAGCCACGGACTGTCTGCGCCATCTTCGCCCGATTCGCGCAGTTTTTTGAGCAGCACAACCTGGATATGGTTGAGCGGGTCAAGATACAGGCTGCGATAGTTGAGCGAATAGGCCAGGTCCGGCGTTTCATCCAGCAGGTTCTGCACACCGGCCACATTGCAGATTTGCGTGACGGCGCGCTCATGACGTGAACGGATGATCTCGTAGATGCGCTGACCGGATTCCTGATCGAGACACAGCGAAGCGTACTCCTGGGCAATATGCATGTCCGTTTTGGCCAGCGCCATCTGTGAATTGGACAGCAGCGTGCGGAAGAACGGCCACTCCTGGTACATTTGCTGCAACTTGGCGAGGCGGGCCGGGTCTTTACCGCGCCAGGCGTCAAGTGCGCCACCAGTGCCATACCAGGCGGGCAGGGCATGACGCGCTTGGCCCCAGGCAAATACCCAGCCGATGGCGCGCACAGAACTGAGTGAACGATCGCCCTTCTTGCGATGTGACGGGCGCGAACCGATATTCAGCATGCCGATTTCGCGTACCGGTGTGACTTCGTAGAAGTAGTCGAGGAAGCCCGGGGTGCGTTCGGTCAGCTCGCGGTAGACCTTTTCGCCCTCAGAAGCCAGTTCATCCATGATGCCAAGGTAATCCTTGCGGTCTTCGGCAACCGGACGGACCATATGGGTGCTGGCCTTGAGCACGCCGGTAACGCCCAGCGTCAGCTCATATACGGCCGTTTCCATATTGTTGTACTTGTAGAACAGGACTTCGCCCTGTTCCGTCAGCTTCAGTTCGCCCCGTACCGTGCCGGCCGGCTGCGCCAGAATGGCATCGTGGGTCGGGCCGCCACCGCGGCCAAGCGTGCCGCCGCGACCGTGGAACAGGCGACAGGGGATGCTGTACTTGTCCGACAGCGCCATGATGCGCTTTTGTGCCTCGTAAAGATTCCAGGCGGATGCCAGAATGCCGCCGTCCTTGCACGAGTCGGAGTAACCCAGCATGACTTCCTGGTCCTCGTGGTAGGCTTCCAGCAGAGAGCGGTAAGTCGGCAATTCGTACAGCTGCGTCAAGACCTGCTCTGAATGTTTGAGATCGTCGACAGTCTCGAACAGGGGCGATACGCCGATATGACAGTACCACTTGCCGGCAATGCGGCCGGCCAGGCCAGCCTGCGAACCGAGCAACATGACTTCAAGCACATGCGAAGCCGTGTGCGTCATGGAAATAACGTAACGGCCGAAGCACTCCGGACCGAGCGTGCGCCGCATATGCGCGATCAGATTGAACACCCGCAGGGTTTCCTGGGCGTTTTCCGACAGCGTGGCGGCGTCGTAAGTAAGCGCATTGGGGTTGGCGATGGCGTCGGCCAGCAGCGCAATACGTTCGTTTTCAGTCAGGGCGTGATAGTTTACTCCGAGAGTGACCTTCAGCAGTTCGGCAACGGTATCAGTATGGCGTGTCGACTCCTGGCGGATATCCAGTTGCATCAGGTGAAAGCCGAAGGTTTCTACCAGTTGAATCAGGTCCTTGAGGTTGCCCTCGGCGATATCGCCATCTCCATGGCCAATCAGGGAGTCGCGGATCAGCTCCAGATCAGCCTTGAAGGCTGTGGGGCTGGAATAACCGGGTTCTTCATAACCGGCATCAAGCCCGGCAATGGCGCGCTGGATCAGGTCCAGATTGCGACGCATGCGCAACAGCATGATTTCCAGCTTGCGGCGGTAGGGTTCCTGCGGGTACGGCCTGGGTTTGTTGCTGAACATCAGCTGAGCCACGCGGGCATCTTCTTCCAGGCTTTCCATGAACGCCTGGGAGGGCTGGCACAGGCGCGAGGACAGTGACAGTTCGTTGGTCAGTTCTTCCAGGCGGCGGATGTATTCGCGACAGGCGGTCTGGGCCTGCATTTGCCACGCCAGCGCAGTAACCTCGGTCGTGACCAGCGGGTGACCGTCGCGATCTCCGCCGATCCACGAACCAAAGCGCAGGAAACTTACCGGGCGGAGCGACTTGCTTACTTCAGCACCGAACACGTCCTGTACGGCGGTGTGGAAGTTGCGATAAACCTGGGTTACAGCCTGGAACAGCGACTGCGGGAAGTAGGAGAGACCGGAGGAGATCTCGTCGCGCACGTCCAGCTTGTAGGCTCGCACCTCGTCGGTTTTCCACAGCACACGGATCTGCGTACCCAGCTTGCGGATGGTTTCGTCGCGGTAAATGCCGCGGGTACGCGGGTTATCCAGCGTGTCCATGCTGAGGAAGATATTACGCAGGGCGCCCTTGATAGTACTGCGCTTGGCTTCAGACGGGTGCGCAGTCAGAACCGGCAGGTAGCACAGACGATCGAGCAATATCTGCAACTCGTCGGCGCTGATACCTTGCTCCTTGAGTTCCAGCAGCACGTCGTGAAAGGAGCCGCGCCACATATGCTTGCCTTTTTTAACCGCCTGGCGACGGGCGCGCAGATTGACGGTTTCTTCGGCAATATTGGTCAGGCTGAAATAAATGTTGTACGCCCGGATGATCGACGAGAGCGTCTCCGGAGACATTTGTTCAATCTGGGCGATCAATTCGCGGCGGCGAGCCGGTTCATCGTTTTCGCGAAGCTGAATGAAACCATCGCGCAATACGCGCAATGCCTCATAGTCGGCTTTTGGCAGTTCGCTTTTCAAAACCCGGGACAGGAGCAAGCTAAGCAAGCGTTCCCGGGCGCGCATTTCTTTTTCGTGAAACAAGGCGGGCATAATGGCGTGAAGGTAAGCAATCCCGTAATTTTATTGTGCTTGAGTGAATCTTTCCAGCATTAATGCAGTTTAATCTGCAAAAAGAATGCCAGATTGCCCTGATGGAATGCCTTAAGTGCTCATACAGCATGCTATACCGGCATGCTAAGACTCGATTGCATTTCCCAGAATGTAAATATCCGGTGGGAATACGTAAAAGAAGCTGTTAAAATACGCCGCTTGCCGGAGAGGTGCCAGAGTGGTCGAATGGGCCGGACTCGAAATCCGGTGTACGGCTTGCCGTACCGTGGGTTCGAATCCCACCCTCTCCGCCAAATCTCACGTATTGAAGCCGTTTTCAAGGCTTCTTTATCGGTAGCCCATCATCTAGCCCATCAAGTTTGCAAGTGGTTAATTTGCAGTACCAGCTTATTTTCCCGGCTATAAAAAATGCACTAGACTTAGACACTTACGCCCAAGGTGGCTGGCAGGTGACCTATGACAAGATCGG
>JAJZTZ010000171.1 GCA_021847305.1 Pseudomonadota bacterium
TGGTGCGGCGCACAGGCCTCCCGCGCGCGCAGGTAAGTATGAATGTCGCCGCCGCGGAAACTGTAGATAGCCTGTTTGGGATCGCCCACCATAAACAGCGCGCAATCGTCAGCGCTGTAGATCCGATCAAAGTTGTCGTACTGGATCGCGTCGGTGTCCTGAAATTCATCAATCAGCGCCACCGGATGGCGATGCCGTATCGCCTGCGCCAGAGCCGGCCCATTGCCTGCCTGCAAGGCCTGGTTCAGACGCACCAGCAAATCGTCGAACTGCCAGACGCCCTGCTCCTCTTTCTGCTGCTGTAAACGCGCAGCCACCCACTCGCGTGCATGGCCCAGCAACTGTGCCAGTTCGATGGCAGGTTCGCTGCTCCAGCCGTCGAGCATGAGATCAAACTGATCAAACACCGGCAGCCGGCTGATCGGTTTGCCGCCTTTTTTCTGATTAGCCGTCAGGGTAGTCAACGCAAACAAACGCAACACGCTTCGCGCCTTGTCCGTATCGCTGGCCGGGTCATCAGCCCATTGGCGCACCTGTTCCAGCTTGTCGTCGATGTTTTTATAGCTGGTCAACTTCAGATCGCCCTGCGCCAGCGCCTCGCGCACGCAAGCTTCGGCCTCGGTCTGCGCCGTCAGCCAGGCATCCCGTGCCGTCTGCTCGCGTTCCTGCTGCCGGTCGTGCCATGTCTGCCAGTCGGCCAGCAAGTCCAGCGGCGTGTGCGCGGAGTCGAGCGGCTGGCCCGCTATGCGGGCTGCGACTCCCTCGGCCAGAACGGCTTGCAGTTTCTCCGCCAGGGCATCCGGGTCACGGAAATGCCGGCGGATAAAGTTTGACTGGCTGGCACTGAGCGGATAATAAAACTGACGCCAATAGTCCCGTACAGCCCCCAGAAGCGGCTCCAATGCATCCTCGGCCAAGGTCTGGGCAAACGGGCTGCCGCTTTCAACGGCGTGCTGCTGCAACACCCGCTTGCTGAAACCGTGAATGGTGTAGATGGCTGCTTCGTCCATCCAGTCGGCCGCCTGTTCCAGACGTAAAGCCAGCGACGGCCAGTCGGACTCGGCATAGGTCTGGCGCAGGCTGTGCAGGAAAACATCCTCAGCCGCATCCGCTTCAGTCTGCTGGCGGAATACCCGTGCGGCGGCGGCCAGTTTCTGCCGGATACGGGCACGCAACTCAAATGTCGCCGCTTCGGTAAAGGTCACCACCAGAATATCCGGCGGCATGAGCGCCCGGATAAAGCGGGTGCATTCGCCGTTATTTTCCGCGTCATTGTCCTGCCCGTGCCCGAGTACCAAGCGAACGTACAGGGACGCAATGCTGTAGGTTTTACCGGTACCGGCACTGGCCTCGATCAGCCGGCGGCCGTTAAGTGGAAAACACAAGGGATCAAAAGGAATCAGGCTCGGCTGGTTCATGCGTCCGCCTCCTGATCCTGCGTCGTGTCGGCCGCTTGGCCGACGCGCTCGAACAACGGCTCGTACAGTGTCTTAGCCCAGTGTGCAAAGGCATCACGCGGCATGGTAGAAAACTGCGGAAAGCATTTGCCCAGGGCAGCCGAGTCTTGCACTTCACCCCTGTTGTTCTGATCACCCTCGTAGACCATGCGGGCCACCTCCCACACCGGCTCGCTGTCCGCCTCAGCCGCCTTGCCTGCCGCTCCGAGCCAGGCAAATGCCGTTTTACAGGCGAGCGGCAGCGGACGGCTCATCCCTTCCCGCCAGGCATCGGCGAGCTGCTGCAAAAGAGCCATCGCCTCCTTGCGACGCAAAGGCGGAAGAACAACCTCCCGGTCCGCACCCAGCATGACACTGGTGAGACGCAAACCGGCAGCGCACCCGGCCAGGTGCGTCACCCACAAGCGCACCAGCTTGTGCAGCGCAAGTCCGGTCTTTTTTTGGGTTAGCGCCTGGGGCTGCCAGTCAAGCGCCAGCCAGTTGTCGTCGTCATCCCGGCGCAAGTGCGCCAACCAGTCCTCCAGCGTCGCACCTGCTAACGCCACCACCAGCTCCTGCGGTGCCATGGCCTGCGGATAATTTTCGCACCATTTGCCGATCCGCTTTACCACCTGGCGGCTGGGCGAAAGCAACTCGGCTAATGCCCGGTCGGCAAAACCGCCCGCAGGAAGCACCCCCGACGCACGCAAGCGCTGGCTGGCACGCAGCCAACCCGCTTCATCCCACTCGGCAGCGCTGGCCGCTTCGATCAGCTCCCGCCCCAGCTGGTGCTGCTGCAGTCCATTGAGGCTGAACGGCTCATCGTCTTCCAGCTCGTCTTCCAGGCGGCTGAAACGCACGCGCAGGCGCTGGGCGAAAAATGCCTCAACCGGCTGGCGTAAAAAACCCTGCAGATCGGCCAACTGCAGCGATTCGCGCGTCAGCGTATCCGGTAAGGGGTACTCCTCAGCCGCATAACCGTCGTGCACCGCCCGCCAGGGGGCCCGGTAACTGAACAGATCAGCGGTGCTGCCATCAAAATAGCGGCTGTCGTACGGCTGCAACGGATGATAGACCACACGCTGCCAGGCTGCTTCGCCCAGATAGTCCAGCAGGCGTGCCAGCAACACGGAAGGCGGTTGTTCGCTGTTGTCGCGCACATTGCGCCCCACCCAGCTCAAATACAGCGACTGGCGGGCGGACAACAGGGCTTCCAGGAACAGGTACTGATCGTCGTCACGGCGCGAACGATCACCCGGCTGCGGCCCGGCGCGCATCAGATCAAAACTCAGGGCAGGCTGGATACGCGGGTAATCCCCATCGTTCATCCCCAGCAGACAGACCATTTTAAACGGGATGGCACGCATGGGCATGAGCGTGGAAAAATGCACCCCGCCACCGAAAAACCGCTGCGACAGGCGCGGCGCATCCAGTGCCTCAAACAAAGCCTGGCGCACCACGGCCAGGCTGAGCGGCTCGGTCAGACCGGCCAGTCCGCACGCCTCCCGCCAGCTATCCAGCTGCGCAGAAAGGCGCTCAAAGAATGCCGCTTCGCTGTCGTCCGGCAGGAAAAACCGCGTCAGCACCGCTTGCAGCAATTCCGCCCAATCGGCGGGTGCATAACTGCCCGCCAGCCGGGCCATGGCCCATTTGAGCGCCTGCAGAAAATCCGCCAGCCCGCCCAGCGCGGCAGCAGACAGCCCGGACAGACTGTCATCGGCCGCCACGCCGTGCCAAAGCGCCTGTTCGCCGGCGGCATAACCCAGCAGCAGGCGCTCCAGGCCAAATTGCCAGCTATTCTGTTCCAGTCCCTCGGTCATAGCCTGAGCGCGCCGTTGCCCGGCATCCAGCCCCCAGCGCACGTTGGCATGCTGCAAGGCGTCGTGCAGCAAGGCAACGTCATCAGCACGCAAACCAAAACGGCGGGCCAGCGCGGCTACGTCAAGCCAATCCAGCCCCTCTTCCAAGGTCAGACGTCCCTTCGGCAATGCCAGCAGACTTTCCACCGCCGCGCGCAGCTGAGCTTCGTCGCCCTCTTCCTGGTCGGCGAGGGTAAAAGGAATGTAATTGGACTCGTCCGCTTTATAACGGCCGAATACTGCGCGGATATGGGGTGCATAAACGGTGATATCCGGCACCATCACCATGATATCGAACGGCTTGAGAGTGGGATCGGCATCCAGCCGTGCAAGCAACTGGTCGTGCAGGATTTCGACTTCACGCTGCGGGCTGTGAGCGGCATGAAAAACCATCGAATCATCGAGCATGGAGGGCGGCGCGGGATCCAGTTCGAGAATCGCCTGCTGTACCTGCTGTAAGGTGCTCGGCGTCGTGTCCCGAGTGTTCTTATCGGTGTAATCATCGAACAGGTCGATGCGCCCCACTGCCGCACTCACCCGGGCGCGGTAGTGTTCCGTGTCGTCGTACTCGTCCAGCAGGCGCACATAATCGCGCCCCTGCTTGC
>JAJZTZ010000172.1 GCA_021847305.1 Pseudomonadota bacterium
GGCCAACATGATTCTGGTGGATTTCCACCCGCATCCGACCTGTGCGCTGGTGGATGGGCCGCAGGCTTTGTTGCTGGAAGAGCTGCCGTATTTTCTGGAGGATGTGGCGATTGCCCGCGAGGCGTATGAAAAGCGGGTGGCACTGGCGGCGCGCAAGCCGGCCATCGGCGGCCACGATGCCGGCGCTTGCCTATGAGGTGGAAAACGGGTTCAATAGGGCCCGGCGCAACAGGGATGACTCCTGTTGCCATTGGAAGGATGTGAAGCTGTGAAAATCAATTACCTGCTGATCGACCAGGATTTGCTGGCGGCAGCACGTTCGGGCGATGTGCATGCCCAGTACAATATCGGCGTGATGTTTTACGAGGGTAAAACCGTGTTGCGCAACGATCTGGAAGCGGCCAAGTGGTTTGGTATGGCGGCTGACCAGGGGGACGCGCAGGCGCAGTTTAATCTGGGACTGATGTTTTATCTCGGGCGCGGCGTGCCGCGTAATGACCGCTATGCCTACGAGCTGTTTGCGCTGGCGGCGGCACAGGGCGACGAAAAAGCCCAGCAAGGCATGCAGTCCATTCTCAATGAGGCTGACGAAGCCACGCGTGAAGCCTTGCTGCGCGATTTTCCTCCCGCCCAGGTCAACTGAACGGGTGGGTCTGCCTGTTGTAGCGCCCCAACAGTTGATCAATCAGTTGCTGCAGGTGGTCCAGCCGTAACGGTTTACTGAGAAAGCCGTCAAATCCCTCTGTCACTGCCCGGTCACGGGTTTCCTGTTGCGTGTCGGCCGTTACGGCGATTACCGGAATATGCGTTGTGGCGCACAGTGAACGCAGTTGTGCCAGCACTTTGAACCCGTCGATGTCCGGCAGATGAAGGTCGAGCAGGATCAAATCCGGCGGGGCGCTCTGGGCGTATTCCAGGCCGAGTTTGCCGCTGGGGGCCTCGACCAGTTGCAGGTCTTTACGGCTGGCCAGCATGCCGCGCATGAGGGAAATGTTGGTGGGCAGATCTTCAATGTAAAGCAGTCGGTGCGGGTGCGCGGCGGCGGGCAGAGGGGGCGCGCTGACGATTTCGCTGGCGGGGTCGTCAAGCGGCGCCGCGCTTGGCCCGGTGGCGGGCAGTTCCAGCCAGAAAACGCTGCCCTGGCCCGGCTGGCTGTCGCAGCCGATGTCGCCATGCATCATGTGAATCAGTTTCTGACAGATCACCAGGCCGATTCCCGTGCCTTCGATACCGCGCACTTCCTGTCCCAGTCGGCTGAAGGGTTTGAACAATTCACTCAGCTGTTCCGTCGGAATACCCGGTCCGTTGTCGATTACGCTGATGCGGATCCGGCCGCTTGCGCTTGGCCGGCACTGGATGCTGACCTGGCCCCCGCGGTGGTTGTATTTGATGGCGTTGCTGATCAGGTTGAGCAGTACCTGTTTGAGTCGCAGCGCGTCTGCCCGCACCGCCAGATTTCGATTGCAGCTGGTGAGAAGGCCTATTTCATGTCTGTCGGCAATCGGCTGCAACAATGACAGGCATTCTTTCATCACCCCGCTGATGTTGCTGTTGCCCAGGCTGAGTTTGATCGTGCCGGCTTCAATGCGGCTCAAATCGAGCAGTTCGTCGATCAGGCTGAGCAGGTGGTGGGAGGCTTTGCTGATTTCCTGCACATAGTCCAGGTGCGGTTCCTGCAGTTCCATTTCCAGCAGTTGCGAAAAACCCATGATGGCATTCATGGGGGTGCGCAATTCGTGGCTCATGTTGGACAGAAACAGCGATTTGGCCTGATTGGCCCGTTCGGCTTCTTCCTTTGCGGTTTCGAGTGCGGCCTGCGCGTTACGGCGCTCGGTGACTTCCGCATGCAGTTGGCTGAACATGATTTCGTTGGCCCGATAGGCCTGGTAGGCACGCGCAAAGCTGGTCAGCACGGGGGTGAAAATCCGCTGGTACGGGATGCCGTTGTCGGGCAGCGTACGGGCAAACAGCAAAATGGCGCCAACCGGTTCGACGGGTAGTCTGAGCACGACCGGGTAGCGCTGCGCGTCGGTAAACAGATCGGCTGAGTGTTGTTCGGCTGAGCGGAGTTCCGCCGGGCCTTGCAGCAGGTCCGCAGGCCATTCCAGCGGCTGGCCGATCTGCGCGGACAGCTGGCGGTTGCCGAAAACGCCGCGCAGGTTATAACTGCCCGGGGTGGTTTCGTCGTGACATGCCAGCACGCTAAAGGCGAACCCGGTGTGGTACACCAGACGCGAGAGGAAGTCTGTCACCAGCGAATCGACATCTGTCTTGCCCGTGATGGTGAGCGACAGGTCGTACAGGATCGTCAGGATGAGATCCTGTTTCATCGGCACAATCCGGCTATGACGACAAGGGTGGCATTGTAAAACAGCGGAAAGTGGCTGGCGGCGGCGCTGCCCACTTCGCCCAGCGTGAGTGCACCGGCCAGCTGGGTCGGTTGTACCGCGCGGCTGAGATGCTGGATTTCCTGCACGGCCTGATCACCGAGGTGCATGCGCCGTCCCGCGCAATAAAACAGCAGGGCCTGCTCCTTTTGCTGTTGCGCGACGGCCTTGGCCAGTCGCTCGGCGCTGCTCAGGTCGCCCGGCTCGATGGCATGCACGACGGTGAGTAGCGAATTGGGCGGGATTTCGCCCACGCACACCAGCGCCCCGTCATCCTGCAGCGCAACCGGGATGCGGACCAGAACTTCGCCGTCGGCACGGATGACGCCGAAGGGGAAATGCACGGCGTGCTGGTAGAAGTTTTCCTGACTGATGTGCACGCCGTAGTGCCGTTGCACCAGCTCCACATAGACATCAAAAGCGGGACGCCAGTCGATCTGCTCAATGCGGTTGCCGGTGCTGGAGGTGCTGGGCATCAGCTCGGACGGCACGCTGTAGCCACATTCAAGATGGATGCGGGCAGTCGGCGGAAGCCGCATGGCCAGTACGCCGTTGCCAACCAGGCGGTCGTTGTCGAACAGACAGGGCATGGGCTGAAAGCGCTCGCTGCCGGCTGCTACGCCCATGTAGCCGACCTTGTCGCCGATGGCGGCGTACACGGCCTGCAGGATGCTGGAAATGTTCGGTACCAGGCCATCAAAAAGAGTCAGCAAACGTCCGCCTTCGGCGCTGGCATCGGCAAAATCCGTCAGACGGTCGAGCGCGGCAGGCTGCGGGCGTCCGCTGGCGTCATTGATATCTTCGAGCAGCAAGACAGAAGGATTGCAACGCAGGGCATAAAGCAGGATGCCGCGGGCGTGCAACTGGTCTTGCCAGATCAGTTGCGGAAAAACCCCGCCGGCCAGAGCAATCTGCCGGTCGCGGCAAAGCGCCTGCAATTCGCTAACCTGCGGCAAGTCCTGCTCGGCCACCATGGCAAACAGCCCGAAGGCGGGAAAAGCCTGCTGGCATTGGGTGAGCCAGTCGGATAACTCCGCATCACCGGTGTTTTCAGTGTAATAAAAACGACTGGTCTCCATGTGCGCCTAAGGATCGTCCGATTAATAATTTATTTGTAACTCGATTGAGTTTATGTTTTTTTATAGCAGGGAGGGGAATTGACTGCAAGTTTCGGGGAACGTGTGGCTGACTCCGGGTGGGTCAGGCGGACTCGATGATACGGGTGTGCTGCTGCTCCAAGGCGCTTAGGGGTTCAGCCCAGTCGAGTTGTTTGAGCAGCACGGTTTCGTCGGCTTCCGAGGCATCGCGGCCCGCTTGTTGCCGCGCACGCAGGCGGGCTGTCAGGGTTGCCTGATCGGCGCGGCAGCTGATGATTGTAAACGGCACCCGCCAGGCGCGCGCCAGTTCGGCAAAGCGTTGCCGTTCGTTGCGGCGCAGAAAGGCAGATCG
>JAJZTZ010000173.1 GCA_021847305.1 Pseudomonadota bacterium
GCTGAATTTTTGGCGGGTGGCGAGTAAACTCGCCCTGGCGGGGCACACACTACGTGCCCCACTGCGGAACTCGAACAGTACTCGCCGTAAGCCCCCGCCAGAAATCCAGCCACTCGGCGACAAATAAAAGGGAATCCGGAAAAACCAAACCATCTGAATATTTACCGCAATTAGTTGTTGTGGCGTAGGTGATGTTTAGACGGTTTGGGTGTTGTAGTTGCCTTTCAACTCCCCCTTATTCGCTGCCGTGTTTGAGCGGGTGGGGGCGGGGGAAGTCGGCGAGCACTGTTTGAGCTCCGCAGCAGGGCACGATCTGTGTGCCCTGCCAGGGCGAGTTGCGCAGCCGCCCGCACACACCCGCTCAAACGCGGGGATGTCAGCGAATAGCGGGTCGCTTTTTGGCTTCGACATAACATCGCTACGCGATATGAGTCTACGCCGCAACTTGCGTTGTCTTTGCCTTCTTTCTTTTGGCGACCCAAAAGAAAGAAGGGCGCCCCCGGCCAGCCAACATCAGCTATTCCACAAGCCGTGACTAAATCAATCCACCGCACAATCCCAACCCCCGGCCAATAAAAACTTAATTGTCGTTTATTATTATCTGATACACCCATGCTGTTCCCTGACTAGCAGCGGTGTTGCATCGTCAGGCCTTCGATTGAGTGCAAAGACAGGAGGAGCAAATGAAATTAACCAACAGGTTTACACAGTCTGCGCTGGGGATTGCCTGCTTTGCTTTATGGCTTGCGACCAGTGCTGTGGCCGGCGAGCCGACTTACGTTGAAGGCAAAAACATTTTTATTGAAACCGGTGTGGAAGCGCCGGATCGCAATCCGACCTGGTATGCCTCCATGGTCGCCAAGCCTTACGCCCCGGTGTTCGAGATGCTCGCCACCAAAGGTACGCAAGGACGCTATTACTCATACACCTACCCGGTCACGCTCAAGGACATCGTGAAATTTCACGGGCATGACTGCGAGGGCACGACCTCTGCCGCCAATAGCGCCTGGGTGGCCCTTAAAATACTTTTCCCGGACGGCATCATCGACCGCAGCGTGTTGTGGGGCATCAGCGGCGAATCGCCGTGCTGGTCGGATGCGGTGGCTTTTTTAACCGGCGCGCGGCTGCAATACGGCAATCTCGGCTTTTTCAAGGACAAGCGCTATAGCCACGCCATCATCCTCTACCGCGACGATACCAAGGTGGCGGTACTGGCAACGTGGAAGCAGGGCATCAACAACATTCCCGGCGAACCGGTCATGCTGCCCGGCAAAATCACCTGGAAGCCCAAAGTCACCTTAAAGGATGTGGAAGATTTAAAGGCGGTGGTGAAAAAAGCCGGCGGCAACCCCACGCCCTATCAGGTTGACCTGATGCGTTATCAGCAGTGGGTGCATATCAACGATATACTGGATCATCCGCTTGAGGACAGTTATCAGGCGCAGGTGATCAAAGACTTCAAATGGGAAGACTGGATCGACCCGGCAAAGACGATACAAAAAACCCATGAACGTACTGATACGCGCTTGAAGAATTACCCCAACCGTAGCAAACCGATTGAAGAATGACCCGGAGATCCTGCATGAAGCACATTGTCAGCGTGGCATGCGCCGCTTTCGCGTTATGGCTGCCGCTGCCGTCTTATGCCACCTATGCGGCATACACGGCACCCGATGAACAACAATGCAGCAAAATGGTGGACAGCCAGATCGAATCGCTAAAAGCCGCGCAGGCCCAGGGCGACAAGAAGGCCGCGAGCGCGTTGCAGCAGGCGGAAAAGCGGGTTCGCGAAAACCGCCGCCAGCGTGTAAGCGACTGCAAAACCTGGCGGGCGATTCGCCGATTCACGCCCGATTGAGCTGCAGTTGATTCTGCCCGCACCGGCCGCCACTACACCACATCTGAAGGAATAACGCGCATGAAACAGCTACCGGACAATGTCGCCGCCTACAAACGCACCGCCGAATTTAACCAGGACACCATCCCCGTCGGATTGCTGCACGCGCACCAGACCAAGGACGCGGTGTGGGCCAAAATCGTGGTCCTGGAAGGCCAGCTGCAGTACACAATCAACGAGCCGGAGAAAGAAGTGCTGATTCTCGATGAGCAGGTCTACGGCGTGGTGGAGCCGACCATGCTGCACGAGGTGAAGCCGCTGGGCAAAGTACGCTTTTACGTGGAGTTCTATCGCTAACGGAAGCGGCAGAACACCTAAGGATTCAGGTCTTGCGATCCGGCATGCTTCTGCCAGCATGGCAAAATCTCAGCACCTAAAGGGTAGAGAAGATTGCAAGCTCCCACTTACCGCCCATGCAGACAGGAACAGGAAAGAGGCAATTTCTGCCCCGTGTCAGCCATATCAGATTCCCGTGACCAGAAAATCTAGCGCGGCAACAATCTCATCCCGCTTGTGTGCCAGACTAGCCACTTCTGCACCCAGTTCCTTGCGGGCGATACCGGCCATTTGCGGGGTAAGCATGACTAAGGATTTGCCGTCGATTTCAAACACCGGCATGACCACGGTAAGCGGTTTACCGCGCAATTCGTGCAATTCGACCAGCGGCACAACCATGCAAGTTTCGAGCTTATCCAGCAGGGCTGTCTGAACATCCAGCAGGTAGGGATATTGCTCGCGGCTATGCTTATTTTTGTTCTTGTATACGGAAAACTGGGGCATCAGAACGTCCTCAGCCCGTCGCTGAATACACCCTGCTCGCCCACCTGCATGTTATAGGTATCGATGGCATTCTGGTTTTCGACCAACCAGCGCTCGCGCTGTTTCTGCCGGATGATCTCTTGCAAAGCCTGCTCCAGCGTGGCAGACAGATTAATATTCAGCTCACGTGCCTGCTGCAATAGACGGCTGCTGATACTGACATTGGTTGCCTTTTTGGCAACCTGAGCCTCAGATAATCCCAACATGATATACCCACCCTATAATGCGCATCACCTATGCGCATTATAGGGTGGGTAAGGACATTACTCAAATAATCCGCATGTTCTTCAGCGGTTTGAGTACCGGCTTGCCCTTTTTTGCCCGGCTGGAGCGGTAGTCCATCAGCTGGATCTCGCCCAGCACCCACTGATCGTCCTTGCCGCCACGGCCCTGACCGGCAAGGGTAAGCTTGTCCTTACACACGCCGAGCAGAGCCAGCGAATCGGCGTCTTCCAGCTTGATGAGCTGTACGCCGCGGCCCTTGGCCAGCTGCTTGATTTCGGCAACGGGGAACACCAGCAGGCGACCGGTGGCGGACAGGGCCACGGCGTTACCGGCATCGCCGAGCGCCACGGGCGGCAGCACGGTTTCATTGTCTTCCAGCGTCATGAAGGTTTTGCCGGCCTTGATACGCGACTGCATGTCGGACAGCTTGGCAACAAAACCGTAGCCGCCGCTGTTGGCGACCAGATAGGCTGTTTCTGCCGGGGCCGACAGCATGGCGACGATGCGGGTGTTGCCCGGCGCGTCGATAAAGGTGCTGACCGGTACGCCGTCGCCGCGCCCGCCCGGCACGTCGGCCGCCAGCAGGCTATAGGCCCGGCCGGTGTGGTCGAGCAGGATGGCGGGGTGCACGGTGCGGGTTTCCACCAGCGCCAGCAGGCTGTCGCCGTCCTTGAAAGTAAGGCTCTGCGCTTCTACGCCGTGACCACTGCGCGAGCGCAGCCAGCCCTTCTTCGACAGGATCAGGGTAATCGGCTCGTCAGCCACCTGGCGACTGGCCGACACGCGCTCGGCGGTTTCGATCAGGGTACGACGATTATCGCCAAAACGTCCGGCATCGCGCTCGATTTCGGCAATGATCGCCGCC
>JAJZTZ010000174.1 GCA_021847305.1 Pseudomonadota bacterium
CAGTAACGGGTCTGGTGACCAAAGTGCACACCAGCTTCCAGCATTTGACGCATGGTAACGGACATTTGAAACTCCATTCAGGGTTAAACCGCCACCCTCCGTAGCAACCCGCCGATAACGGGCACCCTAAATTCGGAAGGTGTGTGAATTACCTGCTCGACCACCGAGTCAGGTTAGCCAGTAATTTTACCAGAAGAAATGAAAAAAAATCAAGCACAACGCAGCGCTCAGGCCACAATCACAGGCTCATCCGGCAGTTCATTCAGATCATGCGCCCGGGCGGGGAAATGCTCACCCAGTAAACGGCTTACGCCATATATGCCCGTGGTTACCGCAGCCACGAAATCACCCTCGCGACACATCTGCTCCATGGACAGCGCAATCTCCTCCCAGGCCCGGGCATCCACTTTGCGATAAATCCCGCGGTCGGCGACGATTTCCACATTGCGGTCGGCCAGCAGCAGATAGATCAGCACGCCATTGTTATGCTCGGTATCCCAGATCCGCAAACGCGAGAACAGCTCCACTCCCCTGCCCATGGCGTCGCAATTTTTCAGCAGATCAGCCAGTGGCAAAGCAGCCTCAACAGCAAAGCGGATTTCGCCCGCATGCTGGTTTTCAGTGGCGGCAATGGCCGCTGCAATCTGCTGCATCGCCGCATGATTGAATTTCAGATGCACCAGCCAGGATGGGGTCAACAGATGACGCAAAAGTCTGATCGGATTTACCATTTGCCTGAAGCGCCTCCTCCGCCAAAACCGCCCCCGCCGCCACTGAAACCTCCGCCCCCACTCCTGAATCCGCCCCCGCTGGAAATACCTGAGCCACCACCCAGGCTGATACCCGCAAGTACGAAAAGGAAAACGACTACAGCGGCCAGCAGCGCGACAAAAATGCTGCCGAATACAAACCAGGCTATCCCAGCCGACACGGCGGCGGCAAGTCCGGCACCGAGCAAAGGGCCGAAGATGGCACGCAGAACACCGCCTACGAACACGACACCAAAGAGCAAGGGGCCAAGCAGGTCCTGATAGGCTGAGGATGATGAAGCGGGCCGTGGAGCGGGCGCCGGCAGTTTCTCACCGCGGATAAGCATGCCGAGCTGGTCGATGGCTGATGAAATGCCGCTGTAGAAATTGCCCTGGCGAAAAGCCGGCACCAGAACGCTCTCGATAATGCGCTTGGCCAGCACGTCGGGAATGGCGCCCTCCAGACCATAACCTACTTCAATACGCACAGTCCGATCATTTTTGGCTATGAGCATAAGCACGCCATCATCCACCTTCTTGCGCCCCAGCTTCCATTGATCCACGACGCGGATACCATAGGCCTCAATCGTCTCCGGCTGGGTTGTCGGCACCAGCAGCACGGCCAACTGACTGCCGGTTTGCTGCTCCAGCGCGGCCATTTGTTCATCCAATTTTTGGATTTCAGCAGCACTGAGCGTTGCCGTCAGATCTGTGACCCGGGCATGCAAATCGGGTACAGCCACCTCGGCCCGGGCCGGCAGAACCAGGCAGAACAGAACAAACAGCAGCAGTCTGCCGAGACGGGCGATCTGGGTCATGCCGGCACCTTAATTGAAATCGACTTTCGGTGCTGTCGAAATCGCTTTTTCGTTTTCAACCGTAAATGAAGCCTTGGTTTTGAACCCGAACAGGCTGGCAGTCAGATTACTGGGAAAAGAACGTACCGTGATGTTGTATTCCTTCACCGCCTGGATATAGCGGTTACGCGCCACGGTTATGCGGTTTTCCGTCCCCTCCAGCTGCGCCTGCAAATCGCGGAAGCCGGCATCGGCTTTCAGCTGCGGATAATTTTCGCTGACTACCAGCAAACGGCTGAGGGCACTGCTCAGATCCGTTTGAGCACTCTGAAAACGGGCAAAGGCTTGCGGATCGTTGACAAGTTCCGGTGTCGCCTGAATTGCGCCGACTTTGGCACGTGCCTCGGTAACCTGGGTCAGCACTTCTTTTTCATGGCTGGCATAACCCTTGACTACATTGACCAGATTCGGCACCAAATCGGCCCGGCGCTGGTACTGATTTAGCACCTCAGCCCATGTGGCATTGATCTCTTCGTCACCGCGTTGCAGGCTGTTATAGCCGCAACCGGATAGGTTGACGGTCAGGAGCAGCAGCAGAAACAGAGTCAACAGGCGTTTCATTCGGTCATCCTCTCAAAGTGAAGGGGCAGATTGTTTCAGCGCGTCCTGCGCCAGGCAGAGGTCTTCCCAGGCCCTGGCCTTTTCAGTCGGGGAACGCAGCAGATAAGCTGGATGATAGGTCACAATTACGGGAATTTCATTGAAATGATGAATTTTCCCGCGCAGGGCTCCTACCGGCTTATCACTGGTCAGCAGCCACTGGGCTGCGAATTTTCCCACAGCCAGGATGATGCGCGGACGGATCAGTTCGATCTGTCTTGTCAGATAGGGTTCACAGGCAGCGATTTCAATATCTTGCGGATTACGATTATCGGGCGGCCGACACTTGAGCACATTGGCAATGTATACGCCATCACCGCGCTTCAGTCCGATGGCGGCCAGCATGTTGTCCAGCAGTTTTCCCGCCTGACCGACGAACGGTTCACCCTGAGCATCCTCGTCGGCACCCGGGGCTTCCCCAACAATCAGCCATTCCGCCTTCCTGTCGCCCACTCCGGGAACGGCCTGGCTGCGTGTTTGCGCCAGGCCGCATTGCTGGCAATGACATATGGTCTGAGTGAGTTCATCCCAATCCATACGCATGATCTGCATGCGCCGATCAGCAATGGCGCTTTGCGAACTGCCGCCAGGCGCAGCTGTCTGTGGCAGCATTGCATCCTCAGCCGGCTCAGCGACTTCGGCTGCCAAGGCAGCGACCGGGATGGGCTGCGCTGCCGCGGCCTCCGCAGTCGACCCAGCCTCTGCAACGGCCGTGCGGGGCAGATACTCCAGCCTCAGACTCCAGCGCGGCCACAGACCAAGCAGTTTGAGCCGGGATTCCTGATTCAGCTCGCTCACCAGGCTTTCTCCATTACGATGGCGTCTTCTCGCACCGCACCAGCGGGGTAATACTGGCGCCGTATGCCCAACTCAATGAAGCCTTCCTTGCGGTAAAGATTGAGCGCCCCGCTGTTGCTGGGACGCACTTCCAGCAGCAATCGGCGTGCCCCGCCGGCAGCGGCCCGCTCGATCACCCGCCCAAGCAGACGACGCCCCAACCCCTGACGCTGAAATTCCGGCCGGATGGCAATGTTGAGTAAATGAGCTTCTTCCACCCCATCCATATAGATGGCATAACCATACATTGCGGCAGTAGGCAGTTCTGCTTCAACAAAAGCCAGGCAGTGATAGCCACTGCGAATCGAATCGCGAAAGTTGCCGTAGCTCCAGGGGAAAGGATAGACCACCTCTTCGATGCCGAGTACTGCGTCGAGATCGTCTTCAGTCAGTGGACGCAACTCGGCGCGACTCATCGCTCCCCCATTTTTTTCGCCACCTTGTTTCGGATGTAAAGCGGGTAAACCTCGCCTGCATCGACGGCGCTCTGCATCCCCCTCGCTGCCGCCACACTGGCAATGGCGCCGGCATGGGGAAAGGCGCTCTCACCGCACTGCAGGGCCTGGCCGTAATGCTGACGAATGGCGTCGCCATGTGCAGCGAAACCAGTGCCGGTCCCAGCCCACCCTGCCCCAGGCAGAGCAGGCAGATTGTGCGGCGCACAAAGCAACGGTGCGACGATTTCTTGCCACTGACCGGCATTCCGTTCGTAGGCGGCACAGTACAGCTCCCCCATGCGCGCATC
>JAJZTZ010000032.1 GCA_021847305.1 Pseudomonadota bacterium
CCGGCGGACGCTCCGCCCCGCCGTACAGCACCGGCGGGTAGTCGCGCACCTGCCGGCCATCGGCCTGAGTCAGGGTTTCCTTGCCATACAGATGCACCGCCAGCGGGGCGGAATAGGTTTTTTCCGCGCTGTTCTTCAGCGGTGCCAGCAGGGTATCAAGCACGCTGAGAACCTCGGGCGAATATTCCACAGTAGCAGTAGCCTTGTCCCCAGGCAGCGCTGGACGGTAGTGCAGGGAATCGAGCACGCCCACCGTCAGATAAAGCAGCAGCACAGTGGCGGTCGCCATGCCGGTGGCGCTCTGGCCGACGCGCAGCCAGGGCTCAAGGAAATACCCCTGCCGCCGCGACAGCCACACCAGCAGCAGCCCGCCAAGCAGCAAAATACCCAGCAGGATGTCAGTAGGAAACACAACCGGCTGAATGCTCATGACTGCAACCTCACGCGCGGATCAGCCCAGACGTAGGACAGGTCAGTCAGCACCAGGCCGACGATATAGAGAACGGAACCGATGAATACCATGGCCCGCACGACGGCAAAATCCTGCGCATTGATGGCATCGATGGTATAGCTGCCCAGACCGGGAATGCCGAAAAATGATTCCATGATCAGGCTGCCCATGAATAGAGTAGGAATAACCACCACCACGCCGGTCAGGATAGGAATCAGGCCGTTGCGCAGCACGTGACGGAACAGTATCAGGCGTTCCGACAGGCCCTTGGCCCGCGCGGTACGCACGTATTCCCGCGCGATTTCCTCCAGGAACAGTGTGCGGTACCAGCGCACGCCGCCGCCGATACCGTACAGCACGCCGATGAGAACAGGCAGGAAGAGAAAGCGCAAACCGTCCACGCCAAAGGCAAAGCCGGAAATGGGGAACCAGTGCCACAGCTTGCTCATAAAAAACTGCCCGGCAATGATGTAGAACAGGCTGGAAATCGACATCAGTGCAACACAGGCCACTGCGCCCCAGAAATCCAGCCAGGTGGCGCGGAAGAACACCAGTAAAAGGGCGCAGGTGATGTTTACCAGCAGGCCAACCACGAAAGTCGGCAAGGCAATCATCAGGCTGGGGCCGGCACGCTGACGGATCTCTGCGCCGATCGAACGGCCATCGTCGGACACGCCGAAATCCAGCACCAGCATGCGCACGGATTTGCTGTAGAACACCGTGTCGGTCACCTTGCCGACACCTGGCGCACCGGCATTGAAGAACAGCGGCTTGTCGTAGCCGCGTTCGACCTTCCACTGCCGGATCGCGTCGGCGGTGACATGCTTGGCGCCCAGATGCGCCCGCGCCATGTCGTCCGGCGTGTTGACCATAAAAAACAGCGCAAAAGTCAGCAGATTAACGCCCAGCAGAATCGGCACGGCGTACAGCAGGCGACGCAGCAGATAAGCCATCATGATGCGTTATCCTCCAGCGCCGTCGACAGTTCATGTTTGCGCCATTGCGACCAGGCCGGCCACAGCACCAGCAGGGCCAATGCCCCGAGCAGAACCAGCGGCCAGTAGACCGGCCGGTTCCAGCGCTGCCGCTCCTTGGCGCGCAAAGCGCTATCGATGCGCAGGTATTTGATGGTGTTGTTGGCCATTTGTGACGGTTTCACGTTATGTACCCAGCCATGGAACAGCGCATAGTCCTTCGGATGCATGCCCCACAACCAGGGAGCATCTTCGCGCGCAATGCCCACCAGCCGGTCGATCAGCGCCTGGCGCTGCGGCCCGTTGGCCATGTTTTCCATTTGCTTGAACAGTCGGTTGTATTCCGGGTTGTCATAATTGGCGGAGTTTACCCCGCCCTCGGTGCCACCACGGGCATTGGGGCCATAGAGCAGAAACAGAAAATTCTCCGGATCGGGATAATCCGCATTCCAGCCCCAGTAGAACAACTGTTGCGTGCCGTTACGGATCTTGTCCTGGAAGCGGTTGTAATCGGTGTTGCGAATCTGCAGCTGCAGATTCAGCTTGGCAAACTGCTTGCGCAACCAGTCCAGTCGGGCCTTGTCGTCCGGCCCGCGGGCCGTGGTATCCAGGTTCAGCAGCAGCGGTTTGCCGGTTTTCGCGTCACGTCCGTCCGGGTATCCCGCCTCCGCCAGCAGACGGCGGGCTTCGTTGATCGACTTGCGTTTGGGCGTGCCGTTCACCCAGTCGTACACCACCGGATTCATCCCGGACCGACCGTCACGATAACCGAAAATACCGGGTGGCAAAGGTCCCTGCGCCGGAATGCCGCGGCCATTGGCAAAAATCGACACGTATTCTTCGTAATCCACTGCGATGGAAATGGCCTGGCGCAGCTTGCGCGCCCGCTCGCTCAAGCCGCCCACCACCGGGTCGCGCATATTGAACCCCATGTAATAGGTCGCTGCCCCTACCGCAGTGACCAGGTGAATGTCCTGCCTGCGCATTTCATCCGACACCTGCACATCGCCCTGACTGCCAACCTTGATCGCCTGGTCGAAACTGTCCGAGCTGATGCCGCTGCCATCGTAATAACCTTCGAGGAATTTGTTCCAGTAAGGAATATTTTCCTTTTCCAGGCTGAAGACGATTTTATCGATAAACGGGATCGGCTTACCGGCATCGGCCAGCAGCCCCTTGTCACGATCACCCGGCTCGCCCTCGGTCGGATAGGTCTCCCCCCGGTAATAGGGGTTGCGCGTCAGGACCATGCGCAGATTGGGATTGTTCTCGGTCAGATAATAGGGGCCGCTGCCAAGCGGCTGCCAGTCAAGCGTGATATTGCGTTCGGCCATGCCGGGCTGGGCATAAAACTGGTCAGCTTCGGGTGGCACCGGCGCAAAGAACGGCATCGCCAGCCAGTACAGCAACTGAGGGTATTTGCCTTTGACGCGAATCTGATAATGGTAGCGGTCGAGCACCTTGACGCCGGCAATGTCGGTCTTTTCCAGTTCATCCGGTGTACCGCCGCCGGGATGGGAACGCAGCTGCGCGGCGTAGGCCTTCATGCCGACAATGTAGTCGCCCAGAATACCCAGTACGGGTGAGGTATTGCGCGGTGATGCCAGACGCTTGATGCCATAAACGTAATCGGCCGCCACCACTTCGCGTGTGCCGCTATGCGGGAAGTCGTACAGCGTATGAATGCCGGCCAGATCCTCCGGCTGCAGATGCTGGTAAAGCAGATGTCCCTGCGCATCGTGCGCCAGAGCAGGATGCGGCGCGTAGTATTGCCCCGGGCGGATGGCGATATCGTAAACGCTGTAGGCGATCTCATCCGCGGGTGCGTTGTCCGGCAAAGGCTTGCCGGATTGGCCGAAATAATGTGCCTGCGGCACGGCTGCCGCCGACAGCGGGATCAGTTCATACGGGCGTTTGAGGTAATGGTACTGCAGGGGCGGCGCATAAATCTGCGCGATAATGGTCATTTCATTGGAACTGTAGGCCACCGCCGGATCAAGGTGCTTGGGCCGTTCGCTGAACGACGTGTAATACGTATTGGCCAGCGCATCGTGCGCCGGATAGGGGCTATTGGGCAGGCCGCCGGACGAATCGCTGCAGCCGGCCAGAAGCGCCAGCAGTATCCCCAGGCAGACAAAAATTATTCGCATATGTGCGCATATTATGCACATTCGTCCTTGAATTGCACCAGACCTGTCTATACTTTGAAATTGGATGTGTGTATCTGTTTTGGAGTGCCCCGTATGTCCCACACCCGACTCGCTGCCGTTGCCGGCTCTTTTTACCCGGCCGAGAGTACCGCGCTGTCACATCTGGTGCAGCACTACCTTAACGAGCCGACCAGCCTGGCAACGCAACCGGACAGTTTGCCCGAGCAGCCGCCCAAGGCACTGATTGTGCCCCATGCCGGCTACATTTATTCCGGCGTGGTGGCCGCTCAGGCCTTCCGCCTGCTGCAACCGTTCCGCAAACGCATTCACCACGTCATTGTGCTGGGACCGGTACACCGGGTGGCCGTGCGCGGACTGGCCCTGCCCGGCGCCGATGCATTCAGCACCCCGCTCGGCTCTGTCGCCATCGATGCAGCAGCGGTACAACGGATCGAGTCTTTGCCGCAGGTTTCCACCAGCGTAGCCGCCCATGCCTGGGAACACTCGCTGGAAGTCCAGCTGCCGTTTCTGCAGACTGTGCTGCACGACTTCACCCTGCTGCCCCTGGCAGTAGGCGATGCCACTCCCGACGAGGTCGCCGAAGTGCTGGAACGCTTATGGGGCGAAGACGACACGCTCATCGTCATCAGCTCCGACCTGTCGCATTATCTGAGCTACGACCAGGCCAAACGCTCCGACAGCCAGACCGTGGCCCGCATCCTGCAATTTGACCACCACATCAGCCATCACGAGGCTTGCGGTGCGACCCCCGTCAACGGCCTGCTGGAACTGGCTCAACGTCACCACCTGCGCGCCTATCTGCTCGACCTGCGCAACTCCGGCGACACGGAAGGCGATAAGGACCGCGTAGTGGGCTACAGCGCGCTGGCATTCTACGAGGCCGACCATGCTCAACACTGAACAGGGTTTGCAATTGGTCAAACTGGCGCACCAGGCGATCAGCCGGGCACTGGGTCTGCAGGAATCGGTCGATGTCGACCTGACCGCCGACTGGCTGCAGCAACCCGGTGCCACCTTTGTTACGCTGACCAAATTCGAAGAATTACGCGGCTGTATCGGTAGCCTGGAAGCCTGGCGGCCGCTGCGGGACGATGTGGTACATAACGCCCTGGCAGCAGCCTTCAGCGATCCGCGCTTTGCGCCGGTGAGCCAGTCCGAATGGTCCGACGTCCGAGTAGAGGTATCCCTGCTTACGCCCGCCCAGGAACTGCATTTCAGCAGCGAAGCGGATGCCCTCGCTCAACTGCGTCCCGGTATCGACGGCGTGATCCTGGAGTACGGCCTCAATCGCGGCACCTTTCTGCCGCAAGTGTGGGACAGCCTGCCCGAACCGCAGCAGTTTATGACCCATTTGAAGCTCAAAGCCGGGTTACCGGCTCATTTCTGGAATAACACCCTAAAACTGTCGCGCTACGAGGTGCAAAAATGGACCCAATAACCGAAATCACCCCCGGCCAAAGCGATTACGCCGGCCGCTACTGGCACATGCTCGAGGATGGCCGCATGCAGTGCGATCTGTGCCCGCGCGACTGCAAGCTGCATGACGGCCAGCGCGGCGCCTGCTTCGTGCGTCAGCGCATCGGCGCGCAGATGATCCTGACCACATACGGCCGGTCTTCCGGATTTTGCATCGACCCGATCGAGAAAAAGCCGCTCAATCATTTTTACCCAGGCAGCAGCGTGTTCTCCTTCGGCACCGCCGGCTGCAACCTGGCCTGCAAATTCTGTCAGAACTGGGATATTTCCAAATCGCGCGACATGGACCGGCTCATGGACGAAGCCTCACCGGAAACCATTGCCCGCATCGCCAAAGAACACGACTGCCAGAGCGTTGCCTTTACCTACAACGATCCGGTGATTTTTGCCGAATACGCCATGGACACCGCCGATGCCTGTCACGCCCTGGGTATCAAGACGGTGGCGGTCACGGCCGGCTACATGCACGATCAGGCCCGACGCGATTTTTACGCCAAGATGGATGCCGCCAACATCGATCTGAAAGCCTTTACCGAGGATTTCTACTTCAAACTGTCCGGCGGCCATCTGCAACCGGTGCTGGACACGCTGGCCTATGTGCACCATGAAACCGACTGCTGGCTGGAAATTACCACCCTGCTCATTCCCGGACACAACGACAGCGACCAGGAAATCACCAATCTGACCCAATGGGTGGCCAAGGAACTCGGTCCGGACGTGCCGTTGCACTTTTCCGCCTTTCACCCTGATTACAAGATGCTCGACGTGCCGCCCACCCCGTCCGCCACCCTGACACGGGCACGCAAAATCGCCATGGATGCGGGGCTGAACTACGTATACACCGGTAATGTGCACGATGAAGCCGGCGGCAGCACCTACTGCCCCAGCTGCAAAAAAATGGTCATCCAGCGCGACTGGTACGACATCCGCGCTTACCATATCAGCGCGGATGGTCAGTGCGAATTCTGTCAGCACCCCATCGCCGGCCGGTTCAGCGAATATCACGGCTGTTTCGGCCCACGCCGGATTCCGATCGCCATTCACCCGCATTACCCCGGCAATCATTCCTGACACCGCCGCCCCGCCCATACGGGCGGGGTCCCTGCCAACAGCACCGTCACAAGCCGCGGCACACTCCGTCTTGTGGAACTTCTGCAGCACCGTTACTCTAAATAAGTTGAAGACTGTTCACCCTAACCGGAGTACTGTATGTCGATGTTGTTCACCCCTCTGCAAATGGGCGCCCTGACTCTGCCCAACCGAATCCTGATGGCTCCCTTGACACGCTGCCGGGCTGAAGACGACCACGTTCCCGGCGACCTGATGGCGCAACATTACTCCCAGCGTGCCAGTGCCGGCCTGATCATTGCCGAGGCAACCATGGCCATGGAAGGCAATTCCGCCTTCTGGCGCGAACCCGGTATCTATTCCGCGGCGCAGATCGCCGGCTGGAAAAAAACCACCGATGCGGTACACGCCGCCGGCGGCCGGATTTTTCTGCAAATCTGGCACGGTGGACGAGCCTGCCACCCACTGCTGAACAATGGCAAACAGCCGGTTGCGCCGAGCGCCATCGCCATCAATGACGAAGTACACACCCCGGAAGGCAAAAAGCCTTACGTCGTGCCGCATGAACTGCGCGACGACGAACTGCCCGGTATCGTCGCCGGTTTCCGCCAGGCCGCCGTCAATGCCAAGGCGGCCGGATTTGACGGCGTTGAAGTGCATGGTGCCAACGGCTACCTGCTCGACCAGTTTCTGCGTGACGGTTCCAACAAACGCAGCGGCCCCTATGGCGGTTCGCGTGAAAACCGTGCCCGCCTGCTGTTTGAAGTACTGGAGGCAGTAATCGGCGTGTGGGGCAGCGACCGCGTCGGCGTGCGCTTTTCGCCGCTCAACAGTTACAACAGCATGATCGACAGCGACCCGATTGGCCTTTACAGCTGGCTGGCGGGAGAAATGAACCGCTTCAACCTGGCCTACATGCACGTGATGCGCGGCGATTTCTTCCAGCAGCAGACCGGCGATGTCATGACCCCGATGCGCGCCAGTTACCAGGGCGTGATGATTGGCAACATGGGCTACAGCCAGGCCGAAGCTGAAGCGGCTATTGCCGCAGGGCAACTCGATGCCGTGGCCTTCGGTACCGCATTCCTGGCCAATCCCGATCTGCCGGCCCGCTTCAAGGCCGGCGCCCCGCTCAATGCGGCGGATCCGGCCACGTTCTACACCCAGGGGCCGCAAGGGTACACCGACTACCCCACCCTGAACGGCTAAGCTGACCCATGGATGCCAGTACCCTTTTTCTCGGCGTCCTGTTCAGCTCTATCGGGCTGGGATTTTTCATCTATGGCCGCAAGCAGCAACAACCGGTACCGCTGCTATGCGGCCTGGCCCTGATGATCTATCCTTATTTTGTCTCAACCGCCCTGCCGTTGGCGGCCATCGGAACCGTACTCACGGTCCTGCCTTATTTCCTTCGACTGTAGGGGGTAAAAATGACGCTTTGCCTCAACCGTACACTGGCTGCCTGGGGCACCGATGCCTTCAGGCAGACCTGCAAAAACGAACTGGAACAACTGGCCGTCACTCAGCTACCGCTGCAGCAGGCACTCAGAATCGGCAGTCATGTGGTTGATAAACCGGTAGGCGCAATGCTTATTACGGCCCAGGAGTCGGGCAGCCATCTTGAAGTCAAGGCGGGAATATTCTTCACCAGTCTGATTGCCGGCTGCAGTTGCGCCGACGATCCGACCCCGGTCGAGGAACAGAACGAGTATTGCGAAATGGCATTTCACATCGACAGGCATACGGCCAAGACGGAAGTACACCTGACCGAATAGAAGCAAGAAGCGCGAGCAACAAAAAACCTGCCTTATGGCAGGTTTTTTGTTTGCCGCGCACACGTCAGGTTACGGCAGCATCCGGTCGGCTTTGTCGAAATACTTACGGGCATACGCCACCAGTTGCGCATCACTCGGATGATCAACGGTTTCCACGCCGATCACCTTATCAGCCATCTGGGCATCATGGCTGTGAATGTGCTTGATCAGGTTCATCTTGGCCGAAGAAGGCCCCACAATGAGGATTTCCTGCGCGCCTTTAAGTGCCTCGACGATCTCATGGTAGTACTGTGCATCTTCCGGGGTACGGCCAACACCAACCGCTCCGCGCTTGTTGTGCAGGTGACGGTGCGCCTGAGCAGGACGGATAATCGATGCTTCCACATCGTCTGGGCTGATATGCATTACATGGGCTTCGGCATGATCCAGCCAGGCTACTGCATGGTAGTGCGACATAATTATTTTTTCCTTTTGCGATAAAAACAGGATACCTACATCTTTAATTATCCGTTCCCGCCGGCAAAAAGCAAGTGCTTCATCATATGATCAGAACACTCCAGCTCCAGTAGTACATATCCGCCCTTCAGGCAGCTTGAATTTCCCGGCAGCAGGCTATAATCAAAGTGCCTTTTCACACCCATGCGTCACATCAGGCTCGATTGCCGAGGAGGTCATCATGAATGTCAGCGATGTCATGATTCACATCAATGAACCGCTCAGTGAAGATGCACAGCTTGTGCTGGAAGACAGGATGCGCGAAATAGACGGCGTGATTTCGCCCAGATTCAATCCGGGTCGCGATCACCTCATGATGGTTGCCTTCAACCCCGACGTTGCCCATTGCGACATGCTGCTGGCCAAAGTCCGCGAAGCCGGGTTTACCGCGCAGATGGTGGGTTTGTAGCTTTTCGTAAGGCTGCGCTGCAGCGCAGCCTTACACGGAAAAGAAACGTTCGGTATCAATACCCAGCTTGACCGGGTCTTCGTGCCCGACGATTGCGTCTGCGCCGCCAGCCCCCATAGAACGGGACAAGTCGATCATCACCGGCGCAATGTATGCGTTTGACTTGGTGCTGAATATTGCTTTCACCTTGGGCTGCAGCATATTGCTGGGGTTTTGTTCCATGACCACGGCCAGCCTGCCGCTTTCCAGACGCACCAGCGACCCGGTAGGATAGATACCGACGCAACGCATGAAACCCTGCACCAGCTGCGGATTGAAGTGGAATTTGCTCCATTCCCAGATTTTCCGCAGCGCTTCCGTCGGCGGCATACCCTTGTGATAGCAGCGGTCTGCCGTGATCGCATCGTACACATCCACGACCGCGGCCATTTGCGCCATCATGCTGATCTGATCGCCCGGCAGCTTGTCCGGATAGCCGCTGCCGTCCATGCGCTCATGGTGGTGCCGGGTGATATCCAGTGGGATTGCACCGACCTCCGGGGTTTGCAGCAGAACGGCATGGCCGTCACCCGGATGGCGTTTGATGATATCGAACTCTTCGTCAGTCAGACGACCGGGCTTGTTGAGAATTTCATCCGGCACCTTGGCCTTGCCCACATCGTGCAGCAGACCGCCCAAACCGGCCTGACGCACAATTTCATTATCCAGCCCGAGCGAACGGCCAAAGGTCACCATCAGGGCGCATACACTGACTGAATGCAAAAAGGTGTAGTCGTCCTTGTTCTTGATGCGCAGCAACCCGACCAGCGCTCCGCTGTTACGCAGGATTGAGCTGGTGATGTTTTCCACCATGCCCTCGACCGCCTCAAGCTGAACCGCCTTGCCCAGCCGGACATCGCTCATCACTTCGCGCACGAGCTTGTGTGCCTGACCACGGATGTTGCGGGCGCGCGCCATTTCCTCTTCCAGCGACACCCGGATAATCTGCGTCGGCTCGGCGGACACAGCGGCAATCATCTCCTGCGTCAGACTCGCCTGCACTTCGGCTTCAGTGGGCGCATTGGCGACATCCAGCCCCTTGCTGGTATCGATATAGACCTCATGCACGCCCGCAGCGATTATTTTCTTTAGCTCAGCCTCGGTTTTCAGCTGAAAACTGTTGCGCATGAAAGGGTGGTTCATCCAGTCACAATTCAGATCGTGGATGTACATTCCCGGAATCAGATCGTTGATATCAATTTTTTAATCATTTAAAGCCCATCCTCAGCCCGCCAATCGTGAAACAGTTTCCCCGTTTGAGCAAGTATTACTCAACAAGACGGACCAAAAATAACGCGCATATATTTTGTCTTTTTTCGGTAACAACATCTATGTTGTTGTTTTTACAACACCCATAGTTTCGCAATGACTTGTAACATATTTTTTATTATGCCTGCGCATTGGCTGTGATAAAGTGTCCTGAGGCCGCACAATCGATTACAGCCCGAATAACAACACAAAAGAAAAATGATGACTCCCGAGACCGTGGAAGACCGCCCCACTGCCGTCGCGTTTCAGCCTGAGCGTGCCGTCCGGCATGCATTTTTTAGCCAGTCTAACGATGCCGCCTTTGTCATCTGTGAACAAATGACAGTTCACTGCGCCAATGCCACGCTGCTGCAGTGGCTCGGACTGGATGGCGATCTGCCCTCGGTGACTGATCTGGGGCTGCCGGAGCATGAGGTCGGCCTCGCCCGGCGTGTCAGCGCTGCACTGCAAGACGAACCCAGCCTTATCGAATGCTGCATCACCCCTCCCGGCGCAGCAAGCCGACAGGTGGAAATGCGTTTCACCCGCCTGACCGACAGCGCCCATCCGCAGGTTCTGGTCATTCTGCGCGATCTGTCGCTGGTGCACAAATTGCTCGAACAGCTGCATTATCAGGCCAGACACGACGGCCTGACCGGGCTGCTCAACCGCCAGGCCTTCCTGACGCAACTGGAAAACCAGTTGAATGAAACCCGTAACGGCGATGTGGAACATACCCTGTTGCACCTTGGTCTGGACCAGTTTCGTGTCGTCAACGACACCTGCGGCCACCTCGCAGGAGACCAGTTGCTGCAGGAAGTAACGCGTCACCTGCGCGAACAGACCCGGCCGCAGGACAGCCTGGCACGGCTCGGCGGCGATGAATTCGGCATTATTCTCGACTCCTGCAACCATGCGGCTGCCGTGCAGATTGCCCGGCGCATTCGCCAGAGTCTGTCGCAACAGCGCTTTGTCTGGCATAACCAGCGTTTCGAAATCAGCATTCGCATTGGCGGCTGCCCTATCCGGCAGGACAGCGAAAGTGCCACCGCCATTCTCAGCCAGGCTGACGTGGCCTGCCACGATGCGCGACACCAGCCGCAGCATATCCAGATCCAGGAACAGGCATTCTCCTCTCTGACCCAGCAGGAAATGGCGTGGGTCGCCCGCCTTACCCGGGCATTGGACGACAACCTGTTCCGCCTGTATTTCCAGGAAATCGTGCCGATCAGCGACAGTAAGGATCATCGCGCACACCGCGAGATTCTCCTGCGGCTGGAAGAACAGCCCGGCCGGATTACACCGCCCAGTCACTTTCTTGCCGCAGCAGAAAAATACAACCTGATGCCCGCCATCGATCGCTGGGTCATCCGGCAACTGTTCGAGACCCTGGGCAACCAGCCGGACACGCCGCACGCCTGCTATACCATCAACCTGTCCGGCACCACATTGTGCGACCAGGAACTGGCCGGCTATATCAGACAACGTCTGGAAGAGAGTCAGGTCAATCCCGGCGATATCTGTTTTGAAATCACCGAAACCGAGGCCATCCGCAATATTGGCGAGGCCTCGCGTCTACTGCTGCAACTGCGCTCCATGGGCTTTCATTGCGCTCTGGACGATTTCGGCAGTGGCATGTCCTCCTTCAATTACCTCAAATCCCTGCCAGCCGACATCCTCAAGATCGACGGTTCACTGATTCGCGACCTGGAACTGGGCAATTCGCGCTTCAGCCATGCTGTGGTCAGCTCGATCCGGCATATCGCCGCGGAAGTCGGCATGCTCACCGTGGCGGAGCACGTACATTCGGAAAGCGTGCTGGAAAAAGTCCGCGGACTGGGCATCGACTTTGCCCAGGGATACCATCTACACGCCCCGGAAGCCCTGCCGCTGCAGCAATAATCTCCGCCCGCGGCACAACGGCCCGTATTGACCATTGCAACAATTAAGCGGCATAATTAACCAATTAAACGCGTCAAATTGCATCGGGCACGTTTTAGCGCAGAATTGCGGCTGACCAGGCGCTGCGAATCCGCAAAACGATGCCGACACTGCTTCGCATTTGCTGCACGTCAGGACCAGACCGTCAAACAACCCAGTCAAGCACGCCGCCTGAATCACCCATTCGAGACCGGCCAAGCCAGTTCAAACCATGAATTCCATCGACATCATCCATCAGTTTCTGCAAGAACGACTCGACAAGACTCCGTCCAGCATTTCACCTGAAATGACCCTGGAAGAACTGGGTGTCGATTCACTGATGCTGCTGGAACTGATGTTCGAATTCGAAGAAAAACTCGATATCAAATTGCCCAGCGACGTATCCACGCCCAAGACAGTCGGCGAACTGCTGACGCTGGTCGAGTCGCTGGAAAAACCGACGGGACACTGAGCGTTCATGAGCAGTCCACGTCGCGTTGCCATCACGGGCCTGGGTTTGGTCAGCCCTTTTGGCGGCTCGATCGAAGACTTTTTCACCCGCATCAGTCAGGGTGAATCAGCGATCCGGCTCTATCAAACAACCGATGAGCCACGCCCGCTGTCGGTTCCGGCAGTCTGTTGCGACGGCTTCGATCCTGCCGTGCGCCTGGGCAAATCGCTTGCCAGCACCATGGACAGGTTCACCCAGTTAGGCGTGGCAGCTGCTTTTGATGCCTGGGAACAGGCCGGTTTTTCCCGCGCCGAAAAGCCATCCCAACCCGATTTCGGCGTTTCCTGGGGCACGGCGCTGGGCGGCACGCAAACCTTTGAAAAGGGCTACCGCGATTTGTGGCAGCATGGCCGCGAGCGCCTTTCCCCCCTGTCTGTAGTGCTGGGCATGAACAACGCTGCCTCGGCGCAAATCGCCATCCAGCTGGGACTGGGCAATTCCTGCCTGAGCTATACCGTGGCCTGCGCCTCGGCAGCGGCTGCGATTGGCGAGGCCTATGAGCGCATCCGCAACGGCAACGCCACCGTCATGCTGACCGGCGGTTCGGATGCCACGCTTTCTTATGGTGTAGTGCGTGCCTGGGAAGCCATGCGGGTCATGGCAACGGCCGACGAGAACAGCGCCACTTCGGCCTGCCGCCCCTTCCACGCTGAACGCTGCGGTTTGGTACTGGGCGAAGGTGCCGCGGCCCTGGTGCTGGAAGAGTGGGAGCATGCAGTAGCCCGTGGCGCGCCGATTCTAGCCGAACTGGCCGGTTACGGCGCCAGTTGCGACCACAGTCACCTGGTACGCCCGGCAGCAGAAGGTCAGGTGCGCGCGATGCAGCAGGCACTGGATCGCGCCGGACTGCAGCCGGACGAAATCGGCTATGTAAACGCCCATGGCACCGCCACCCGCGAAGGCGACCCGGTTGAAGTGAGCGCCCTGCGCAAGCTGTTCGGCGAACGCGCCGGGCAACTTCCGGTCAGTGCCAGCAAATCCATGCACGGCCATCTGATGGGCGCCTCGGGCGCCATCGAAGCACTGGTTACCGTGCTGGCGCTGCAACACGACACCATTCCACCCACCGCCCATCTCGACCGCATCGACCCGGCCTGTGAAGGCGTACGTCATGTCACCGGCAGCGCGCTGCGCGGCACCGGGCTGCGGGCGGCTCTTTCGAATTCATTTGCATTTGGCGGCAGCAATGCGGTACTGGCATTCCGCGCCGCCTGACACGGAGAAACAGAGATGACGCAAACGCCCCCCACCGGCGCCGAACTCGACGCCCTGATCGCTGAAGTGGCCGAACAGATTGTGACCGCGCTGAATCTGGAAATGTCCGCCAGCGAAATCGACCCTGATGCCCCGCTATTTGGCGACGGCCTGGGTCTGGATTCCATCGACATTCTCGAAATCGCCCTGGTCATCTCGAAAAAATATGGCTTCCAGCTGCGCAGCGATAATCAGGACAACGTGCGCATTTTCTCTTCCCTGCGCAATCTGACGCTGCATATCGCCGCCAACCGCACGGTATGAAACTCCGCCTCAGCGGCGCGGCCGGCACACTGCTGTCAGTGTTCGCTGTGGTGCTTTACACGGCCTTTGCCCATCACGTGAGCAGTATGCCCCAGGCACAAAGCTGGGCTATCGGCCTGGCCCTGCTGCCGGTTTCCCTGCTGCTGCTGGGCATTGCCCGCCAGAAACTCGGCCTCTCTCCTGCCTTCCTGCTCGCCGCAGCCGCTTACGCCGGCTTGCTGATCTGGCTATGGCCGTTGTTGCACAGCGAGCTGCGCTGGGTTTACCTGTTGCAGAACCTGGCCCTTTACCTCAGCCTGGGGCTGTTTTTCGGCCGCAGCCTGATCGGTAAACGGCAACCGCTGTGTACGGAATTTGCCAGCCTGCTGCACCCGGTGATGCACCCGCAGCTGGAACGTTACACACGCCGCGTTACCCAGGCCTGGACGGGCTATTTCTTGCTTATGGCCCTGCTTTCGCTGCTGCTGTTCCGGTTGGCACCTCCGGCGGTGTGGTCCTGGTTCGCCAATATCCTGACCTTGCCGCTGGTCGGGCTGATGTTCGCGCTCGAATACGCCGTTCGGGTTCGCGTACTGCCGCCGGAAGACCATCTGGGCATCACCAGCGCTGTACGCGCCTACCGCATGGCCATGCAACGCAAACAACAGGCCGCGTCAACAAACGCGTCACCGCGCACGCCGGAACAGGCATGACCCTGCAGCCACCCGAATATATCCCTCTGATTGCCGACGGCGACCTGTCGCGGCCGCTGGCATATACACCGTCGCGCACGGTCAGTGCGGCAGAATTTCTCGCCGAAGCTGCTGCCCTCGCCGAGCGTTTCCCCGCCGGCGGGCATATTCTTAACCTGTGTCAGGATCGCTACCACTTTCTGGTCGGCCTGGCAGCCAGCATTCTCACCGGCAAGATCAGTCTGCTGCCGTCGTCGCACACGCCGGAAATGCTGCGGCAGATGCAGAACTTCGCCCCCGACCTGTTCTGTCTCTACGACCTGCCTCCCGCCGAATGCAACCTGCCCAGGCTGGCCTATCCCGACGATCTGGCCGGGCATCCTCCCGCGAGCGAAATTCCCCAGGTGCCGTCGCCCCAGGTTGTCGCACACGTATTCACTTCCGGATCGACCGGCAAGCCCGTCCCCCATCGCAAGACCTGGGGCAAGCTGGTGCTCAATGCCCGTGGCGAAGCGCGGCAGCTGGGAACCTGGCAGCAGGCCCACGCCCTGATCGGTACAGTACCGCCGCAACACATGTACGGCTTTGAATCGACGGTCTTGCTGGCCCTGCATGGCAATTGCAGCATCTGGTCGGGCCGCCCCTTTTACCCGGCCGACATTGCCGCGGCACTTGCGCAAGTGCCGCGCCCGCGTCTGCTCGTTACCACGCCGTTTCATTTGCAATCGCTGCTGGATGCTGGCATCGCCATACCGGCAGTGGACATGCTGCTGTCCGCCACCGCACCGCTTACTCCGGAACTCGCACGACGTGCCGAATCTGCCCTGGGTGCACCGCTGTTTGAAATTTACGGCTGTACCGAAACAGGCCAGATTGCCACTCGCCGTCCGGCACACGCTGGCCGTTGGCAGCTTTTTCCCGGTATCCGGCTGGAACAGGAAGGCGACCAGCACTACGCCTCGGGCGGCCATATCGAGGTGCGCACAGCCCTATCCGACATCCTGCAGCTGGAGCCCGACGGCACATTTCAGTTACTCGGCCGCCAGGCCGACCTGATTAACATTGCCGGCAAACGCACCTCGCTGGGCTACCTCAACGCGCAGCTACAAGCCATTTCCGGCGTTCAGGCAGGGGTATTTTTCATGCCCGACGAGCCCGATCACAGCCATATCACCCGCCTGTGCGCCTTTGTCGTAGCACCCACTCTGTCGGCCAAAGCAGTGCTGGACGGGCTGCGCGAACGGGTCGACCCGATTTTTCTGCCGCGCCCGCTGGTATTTGTCGACGCCCTGCCGCACAATGCCACCGGTAAACTTACGCGCAGCAGCCTGCAACAGCTGCTTGATGAGCACAACCGGTCACATCGAACCTAACCTGACTGGACCGCTAAGCATAGACAGCAACACGATGGACATGACGACAACCTGGACCCTGCCGCCTGACCACCCGGTGTTTGCCGGGCATTTTCCCGGCCACCCGATCATTCCGGGTGCACTGCTGCTCGACCAGGCGGTCTATCTGGCCTGCGAACAACTGGATTTGCCGGCTGCTTCGCTCAAAATCGGCAACGCCAAATTTCTTCATCCGGCCGGGCCGGGTGAAGTGCTTCAGTTTGCCTTCAACCGTAAAGCGAACGGTTCCATCCTTTTCACCATCCATAGCGGCTCAACCCAGGTCGCCACAGGCGTTCTGGCTGCCCTGACACCATGAGCCACGCGGATACCGGACAAGCTGCACAAACCGACTGGACCCGTGCGCCCGAGCGCGGCAATGCCTTGCTGCTGCGCCTCATGGTCTGGCTGTCGCTGCGACTCGGCCGCCCTGTCGGTCGCCTGCTGTTGTATCCTATCTGCTTCTACTATGTGCTGTTCACCGCGCGCACCCGTCACGCTTCGCGTACTTACCTCAATCGTGTGTTGCCCCGCCCGGCAGGATTTACCGACCTGTTCAGGCATGTTTTCAGTTTCGCCGCCACCGTACACGACCGCTTGTATCTGCTGAATGACCGCTTCGACCTGTTCGACATCCGCGTGTACGGCAGCGAGCATCTGCCGGAACAGGGTGGCGCCCTCCTCATGGGGGCGCACCTGGGCAGCTTCGAGGTGATGCGCTCACTTGGCCGCCAGCGTAATCTGCGGGTTGCCATGCTGATGTACGAGGAAAATGCCCGCAAGGTCAATGCCGCCCTGGCGGCGATCAACCCGCACGCGCTGACCGACATCATCCCGCTGGGCAAAATGGACTCCATGCTGGAAGCGTTGAACCGGCTGGAAACAGGCCATTTTGTCGGCATGCTTGCCGACCGTACCCTGGGTGGCGATACCCTGCGAAACTGCCAATTTTTCGGGCACACTGCCGCACTGCCGCTGGGTCCGTTCCGCATGGCGGCCATGCTGAAGCACCCGCTGATTTTCATGACCGGCCTTTACCTGGGCGGCAACCGCTATGAAATCCATTTTGACCGGCTCGCTGATTTTTCTGCCATTCCGCGCGGGCAGCGTGAGGCAGCCATCCGGGCCGCCCAGGACCGCTATGTCGAACTGCTGGAGCATTATTGCCGCCAGGCGCCGTACAACTGGTTCAATTTTTTTGATTTCTGGCACACCAATGCGCCGGAACAAAGGTTGTGACATGAGACCACTGCTATTTTCCCTGCTGCTTTCCCTGTTATTTTCGCCCGCGGCCTGGGCTGGCTGGGACATCAGCCAATTGATGCAATTGCTGGCAAAAAACAAGGGCGGCCATGCCACTTTTGTCGAAACCAAATACATCAGCATCCTCGACCAGCCGGTTGTCTCCTCCGGTGAGCTAAGCTATACCGCTCCAGACCAACTGGAAAAGAAGACCGTGCAGCCCAAAGCGGAACGGCTGACGCTGGATGGCGACACACTTACCGTAGAGCGCGGCAAGCGCACCTACACCCTCAGGCTGCAGGACCGGCCGGAAGCCATCGCCTTTGCCGACAGCATCCGCGGCACCCTGTCCGGCAACCAGAAAGTGCTGGAGCAGACTTATAAACTGCAGCTGCAGGGCGACCGCAGCAAGTGGACCCTGCAGATGCTACCCAGCGATACCCGCATCGCCTCGCTGGTCAGCAAAATCAGCGTCAGCGGCAGCAATAATCGTGTGCAAACCATCGAATACACCCTGAAAGATGGCGACCGCTCGGTCATGGCCATTGAGGAAACGGACAGCCGATGAGATTGCCGGCCTCGGTGCGCGCCCTCCTGATCTGGTTGCTGGTGCTGGCGACCAGCGTCGTGGTTATTGCGCATACCCGCTTCACCGCCGACATGTCGGCCTTTCTGCCGCAGCATCCGAGCATCGAGCAGCAATTTCTCGTGGACCAGCTCAAGGGCGGTGCTGTCTCGCGCATGTTGCTGCTGGGCATTGACGGCGGCAGTGCGGCGGAGCGGGCCCGGCTATCGCAAGAGCTGGCCCGGCAGCTGTGTGCAAGCCGGCAGTTCACCGTGGTACGCAATGGCGATGCCGCCAGCGAACAGCGCGACCGGGATATCCTGTTCAACTACCGTTACCTGCTCAGCCCTGCTGTCACACCCCAGCATTTCACGCCAGCCGGATTGCAGGAAGCCATCAGCAACAGCATTGATCTGCTCACCTCACCAGCCGGCATGCTGATCAAGAAACTGCTGTTGCGCGACCCGACCGGTGAAATGCTGGAGCTGCTCGGCGGGTACGGTAGCGGCGGCCCGCGCACAGCCGATGGCGTGTGGGTTTCGCCGGACATGCAGCGCGCCATTCTCATGGTACAAACCGCGGCAAACGGCTCCGACACCGATGCCATGCAGCTTGCCATAGGCACGATCGAACGGCAGTTTTCCGCCACCTCAACCGCCGCAGGCATCTCTTCGGCCCATCTGCTGATCTCCGGCGCGCCGACCTTTGCCGTGCACTCCCGCGCCACGATCGAAGCCGAGGTCAAACGTTTCAGCCTGATCAGCACGGTCGGCATTGTCCTGCTGCTGCTGTTTATCTACCGCTCCGGCCGCCTGCTGCTGATGGGCCTGCTGCCCGTGCTGTCGGGCATACTGGTAGCCATTGCTGCCGTGAGCCTGACTTTCGGCACGGTACACGGCATTACCATCGGCTTTGGCACCACGCTGATCGGCGAAGCGGTCGATTACACCATTTACTATTTCATCCAGTCACATACCCGTCAGGACGGCAGTTGGGTGAAGCGTTTCTGGCCCACCATCCGGCTCGGCGTCATGACCTCGGTGTGCGGTTTCGCCTCGCTACTGTTTTCCGGCTTTCCCGGACTGGCGCAAATCGGCCTGTATTCCATCGCCGGTCTGCTGACCGCCGCCGGTGTCACCCGCTTTGTCCTGCCACACCTGGGCAGCACTCAGACCACCCGCGATATACGCCCGCTGGGCGAGCGCCTCATGCCCGCTGCCCGACATCTGGCGCAATGGCGCAAACCGTTTTATCTGCTTGCCCTGCTGGCGCTCGCCCTGCTGCTGGCGCGCCATGATCGGATCTGGCAGCAAGGTTTGTCGGGGCTGAGCCCGGTCTCGTCGGCCGAACAGGCACTGGACAAATCGCTGCGCGCCGATCTGGGTGCACCCGACCTGCGCTATTTCGTTGTAGTCACCACGCCTGCGCGCGAATCCACGCTGCAAGCGGCCGAACAACTGGGCCAGGTTCTCCAGCCGCTGGTGGACAAAGGCTATCTCGCCGGTTTCGACACCCCGGCACGCTTCCTTCCCAGCCAGACAACCCAGCAGGCCCGCCAGGCAGCCCTGCCGGAGCGCGCCCGACTGCAGCAAAACCTGCAACTGGCGACCCAAAAACTGCCCTTGCGCGCGGAAAAGCTCGCTGGCTTTGTGGATGATGTCGAACGCTCTCGTCATCTGCCGCTTCTATCCGACCAACAGCTTGCCGGCAGTTCACTCGGCCTGGCGGTAGACTCGCTGCTGCTCAAACGTCAGCAGGGTTGGAGCGCCTTGCTTCCGCTGCGCATTCCGCCGAACACCGAATTTTTTGACCCGCTGCCCCTGGAGCAGGCTCTTGCCGCCAGCGGTCAGCCCGGAGTCATGTTTGTCGATATGCTGAGCGAGTCAAACCGTCTGTACAGCAACTACCTTACGGAAACGATCTGGCTG
>JAJZTZ010000033.1 GCA_021847305.1 Pseudomonadota bacterium
TAGTCGCCCCTGAAATACCCTTGAAACCCGCATAAATATTGATGTTGAGGGCTGTTAAAAGGGTGCAGAATTTGCCAGAATTGGGGCTGTTACCTCCTGATTTCTGGTGGATTTATGAAGCCAAAATTGCAAGCCCACAGTGCCAGTGATGATCTTTTTCGGATGCGTCTGGAACAGATGCTGGACCAGCGCCATCCGCTGTATCGACTGGCGGGGAATGTGGGGTGGGCAGCGGTTGAAGAGCGCTTTGGCGGACTGTATGCCGAGGAAGGCCGCCCCGGAATTCCGATCCGCCTGATGGTGGGATTGCATTATTTGAAGCACGCCTTCAACGAGTCCGATGAAACTGTGGTGGAACGCTGGGTGGAGAATCCCTACTGGCAGTATTTTTGTGGCGAGGAGTACTTCCGCCACGAGATGCCCATCAACCCCAGCCAGATGACGCGCTTCCGTGACCGCATTGGAGAGGCGGGCTGCGAGTTCATGTTGGGTCTCACGGTGCTGGCGGGAATTGAAACCAAGACGGTGTCCAGGGCTTCACTGGCTGTGGTGAACGTGGATACCACGGTACAGGACAAGGCGATTGCCTTTCCTACCGATGCCAGGCTGTACCACAAGGCACGAGGCGCCCTGGTGCGGATGGCGAAGCGGAATGGGATCGAGCTGCGCCAGAACTACGAGCGCTTGTCGAAACGCGCACTGATGATGAACGGGCGTTATGCCCATGCTCGCCAGATGCAACGGGCAAGACGCGAACAGAAACGGCTCAGAACCTACCTTGGACGCGTGATTCGAGATATGGAGCGCAAGGTCGCCAATGTGCAGGCAGAACACCCCAAGCTGCACCGACTGCTCGAAGTTGCCAAACGCATCCACGCACAGCAGCGCCAAGACAAAAGCAAGGTGTACAGCGTACATGCACCGGAAGTGGAATGCATCGCCAAGGGCAAGGTACACAAGCCCTACGAGTTCGGGGTGAAGGTGGGCGTGGTCAGTACCAGCAAGGAGAGCTTCGTGGTGGGGATGAAATCACTACCCGGCAATCCTTATGACGGACACACGCTCCAGGCATCGCTGGAACAGACCCAACGGCTGACGGGCATCGTACCGAAGGAAGCGTATGTGGATCGGGGCTACCGTGGTCACGGCATCATGCATGAAGCCAGGGTGTGGATTGCTGGAGCCAAACGCGGAGTAACAGTGGCCATCCACAGGAAGCTCAAGCGTCGCAATGCGGTGGAGCCGGTGATCGGGCACATGAAGAACGATGGGCATCTGGGGAGAAACTTCCTGAAAGGCGTTGCAGGCGATGCGATGAATGCCCTGCTGTGCGGTGCCGGCCACAACCTGCGTAAGATCCTGCGCCAACTGGCGCTTTTGTGCGCCCGTTTCGCAATCAGCCTAAAACAGTTGCTGGACAGCATGACTCCCAACCTGCAACTGGTGAGCTGAGAAAATGGGTTTTTCAGGGACGACTATTTACCTGGGTGAGCGCAGCTATGGTTTTGCCGCCGCATCGGAAATCTACTTTGGCATTCCCATGAATCAGCTCAGTCTGGCACAGATGGCACTGCTAGCAGGTCTTCCAAAGGCCCCTTCGCGGGACAACCCCATATCGAATATGGAACGCGCGCAAGAGCGCCAACGCTATGTGCTAAGACGTATGCGGGATTTAAAGTACATCAGCGAAGACGACTATGAGTCGGCCTTGAAAGCATCACTCGATGTTCGCCCCAAAAGAGGGGTATACCGCGTACAGGCTGACTACGTTTCCGAGATGGTTCGGCAGCAGATGTATGAAGAATTTGGTGAAGCTGCCTATCGCATGGGGCTTAGTGTGTATACCACTCTTCAGGATGACAAACAAAATGCCGCTGCAGGGGCGCTGAGGCAAGGTCTTCTCGACTACGACCGCCGTCATGGATATCGCGGCCCGGAAGGCCATATTGATATCCCTCCTGGGCCCATTAAAAATAATGGCCAGGTTGCCAGGATTCTGCGTTCTCTTAGTCATCAAAACGGGCTGGTTCCGGCCGTTGTAATCAAAGCAGGCGAGCGCTCCCTTCTGGCACATACGCTCAAGCAAGGGGACGTTACTGTGGGAGATGAGGGCCTTCAATTCGCTCGGGAGGGGCGCGCCAAGGAGCACTCAACCCATGTGTTACAGGAAGGTTCCGTGATTTGGCTGAGAAAAATAGATAATGGTGGGTGGGAAATAACCCAGCTGCCTAAGGCAGAAGCAGCGTTGGTCTCAATAAATCCCAAAGATGGAGCCGTGTTGGCATTGGTGGGTGGATTTGAATACACGCAAAACAAGTTCAATCACGTTACGCAAGCGATGCGTCAGCCTGGCTCCTGCTTCAAACCATTTGTTTATTCTGCAGCGCTTGAGGAAGGATTTACTGCGGCGACACTCGTGAACGACATTCCGACCGAGTTCGTTGTGCCAGGGTCAAATGGCAGCAAGAAGTACACCCCTCAAAACTACGATGGCCACTATTTAGGACGAATCAGCTTTCGCACCGCGCTGGCAAAATCAAGGAATGTTGCTTCAGTCAGCATTTTAAATGCGATAGGAGTTTCCTACGCGCAAGATTACATTTCTCGTTTTGGGTTCTCCAAAGAACAAGTACCTCCGTATCTCACTATGGTTCTGGGAGTGGGCTCCGTTACCCCCCTTCAAGTTGCTTCGGCATATGCGGTTTTTTCCAACGGTGGCTACCGAATTACTCCCTATCTGATTAGTAGGGTCATCGATATCAAAGGAAATATTTTGATGCGAACATCCCCAATCGTTGCTGGCGAGAATGCTGAGCGGGTTATAGCCGCGCGCAATGCTTTCATCATGACCAGTATCATGCAGGACGTCATCCAGTCCGGAACAGGTATTGGAGCCAAAGCGCTCGGGCGCCACGATCTGGCAGGAAAAACCGGCTCAACAACGGATTATGTGGACGCCTGGTTTGCCGGTTTCAGTCCTTCATTAGTAGCTGTCAGTTGGGTAGGGTTTGATAGCCCGCATAGCCTAGGAAAGGGTGAAGTCGGTGGACGAGCTGCGTTACCAATTTGGACAAAGTACATGGCCGCTGCCTTAAAGAATGTTCCAGAGGAAGGCTGGAACATTCCAGAGGGAATTACTGCCGTGAAAGAAAATCCAAAAAGTAATGGTGCCGCCTTAGTCAGACCTGCCTATGAGTTTTTTTACACGGAAACTGTACCCGCAAAGCTAGTTATTCCAGAGACAGTGGGTTCGGATAAAACATCTGCTGGTGCAGAAGATTAGAAATTTGCTTCGTCGGATTTTAGGATGAAGTGCAATTTTGAGTAATTGCTGGTCGGTGGGTGGGATGCGGTAGCATCCAAGCTCTTTTGACCAGCCGATCGAAAATGCAAAAATGAACTACAGACACCTCACCCGAAAAGAACGATACCAGATTTACGCCTTGAAGAAGGCAGGACATACACAAAAAGAAATTGCGGACGTGCTGGAACGATGCCCGTCCATCATTAGCCTGGAGCTTGCTAGAAGCCATGGTCGACGCGGCTATTGCCCCAAACAGGCGCGCCAATTTGATACGAAGCTGGGCACTACTGGTACTGTGCCCGGCTTCCAAGATGCGACTGCTGCAGCCAATTGCGCACGGTTGGAGCCCCATTGTAGTAACCTTGAACTGCGTTTTCGCGCATGCATCGAAGAACATGCTTTGCGTTTTCCCTTGATTGCCACTCCCCCATTATTCCAACCACATTTCGCATGAGTTGGGCTGCGGCCTCTTCTTCAGGAAGTGGTTCAGTTATCGAAATAACCTTCACATTGTTTTTAGCTAGTTTTCTTTCGACAAGTTCGCGCAAAGCATTGTCTCGATAAAACCGAGATCTTGAATGGACTACAATTGCATCGAAAATGGGAGGGTATGTTGTCGCTATATTTATCATTTCATCGAAGACGGGACGTTGGTCATCGTACGCTGAAACTCCTGGCTCTAAGAATTCCTGAATAATGAAAAATTCACTATTTTTCGCCCATGTCCGAATTTGATTGAGTTGGTCTTCCATGGACATTCCTTCAACGACCTGACGGTCAGTTGATACGCGAGCATATATGCAGATTCTCATTTCGATCTCTTTAATATAGTATTTTCAGGATGGCTCACCGATGCCAGCAGCGGTGAGATCCACAAGACTTTGTTCTTCGTCATGACCCTGTGCCATTCCCGCCACCAGTACGTGGAATTCGTGCGTGACCAGAGCGTGGTCACCTGGCTTGCCTGCCACCGCCATGCCCTGGAGTGGTTCAATGGTGTTCCTGGCCGCCTCATCATCGACAACCCCAAGTGCGCCATCACCCGGGCCTGCATCCATGAACCGGAAGTCCAGCGCGCCTATGCCGAAGCCGCCGAAGGCTATGGCTTCAAGATCGACCCCTGTCCGCCCCGGGATCCCCAGAAGAAGGGCATCGTGGAATCGGGGGGCAAATACGTGAAACACAACTTCCTGCCCCTGCGCGCCTTCCGGGACTTGGCCGATGCCAACCGCCAGGCCCAGGCCTGGGTCATGGGAGAAGCCGGCAACCGCATCCACGGCACCACCCGCAAGGCGCCCCTGACGGTCTTCGCGGAAGTGGAGCAGGCCCTGCTGGCCCCGTTGCCGGACGTTCCGCCTGAACTGGCGGTATGGGCCAAGGTGAAGGTGCCCCGGGATGCCCATGTGCAATTCGAACGCTGTTATTACTCCGTCCCCTTCCGGCTGGCGGGACAGGGTCTGTGGCTCAAGGCCACGGGCAATGCGGTGTGGCTCTACCGTGAGCATGAACTGGTGGCCACCCACATCCGGCGTCTTGCACCGGGCAGCCGTGCCACCACGGTGGACCATCTGCCGCCTGAGGCGCTGGCCTGGAACCTGCAGGATACCCAATGGTGCCTGACACGGGCGCAAGATATGGGCCCCCACTGCCTGTCCCTGGTGCGGACCCTGTTTGCCGACCGAGTGCTGATCAAGCTGCGGGCGGTGCAGGGCTTGTTGCGCCTGGCCAAGCCCTATGGCGCCGGGCGGCTGGAAGCCGCCTGCGCTCGGGCGCTGCACTTCGAGACGCCGACCCTGCGGGCCGTCAAGGCGATCCTGCAGAAAGGCCTGGATCAGCAGGCCGAATTGCCAGCCTTCGATCAGCTGGCCCATACCTATACCCAGGGCGGGTGTTTCTGCCGTGATCCGCAGACCCTGCTCACTCATTGAAGGAACTGCCCATGAACTCGATTCCTGAACTCACCCCCCATCTCAAGCAATTGCGCCTGTCCGGCATCCTGGATTCTCTGGAAGCCCGAAACCGCGAGGCCATTGATCGCAAGCTGGCCTACACCGAATTCCTGGCCTTGCTGGTACAAGACGAGGTGGCCCGGCGCGACCAGAAGAAACTCTCCCTGCGCTTGCGCCGGGCCAACTTCCGCAGCCACAAAACCCTGGAGAGCTTTGACTTTGACCGTCTGCCCACGGTCAACCGGGCACTCATCCATGATCTTGCCACCGGGCACTTCATCGAGGAGCGGGTGGCGGTACTGATCGTGGGGCCGTGCGGCACGGGCAAAAGTCATTTGGCCCAAGCCCTGGGCCATGCCGCAGCCCGTCAGGGATATGACGTGTTGTTCACTACCCAAACGCAACTCCTGGCCACCCTGCGTCAGGCCCAGGCAGTGGGCACGCTGGAGCGACGGCTGCAGGCGCTGGTGCGCACCGATCTGCTGATCATTGATGACTTTGGGCTCAAACCCCTGCGCCCCACCGAAGACGAGGTCTTCCATGACCTGATCGGGGAACGTTATGAGCGTGGCGCCACCATCCTCACCAGCAACTTGGACTTCGGGGAATGGGGAGACGCCTTCGCTGCCAACAAGATGCTGGGTTCTGCCACGCTGGACCGGTTACGCCATGGGGCTTACCGCGTCGTGCTGGATGGGGAAAGCTATCGTGTTCCTAAATCCTTGCCGGAATCATCCAAATCAACAGTTGCAAAAGGAGGAAAAACCACCCATTCTTAACCCCCTGTTCGAGCCCTGAAAACAGCACCACCCAGTGGCGCCATTACGGCGAAAATCGGTGGCTCCATAAGGGTGAAAAATGACACCAAGGATGGCGTTCAAAAAGGTGGTGTTGTAATGACCCACTAAATTTCTGCTCAGGTCATAATTACGGAGAGTAAGTGACATGAGCAGAAATTTAGTGGGTCATTACACGCCCTTAGCCTGCGCAGCATCTATGCGGCCGGCACGGTTCAAGAAGCCGAAAAGCATCTGAACGAGTTCGACGAAAAATGGGGCGCTGCCAACGCCATTGAATTGGTGAACATGAGCCTGCGCAAGATCACCAAGAACCGGGGCTCATTCTCCACCGATGATGCGCTGCTGAAACTGTTCTACCTAGCGCTGAATAACATCAGCAAGAAATGGACGATGCCGATCCGGGATTGGATGGAAGGCTGCGCTAAATAGGGTAGTATCCAGTTTGAAGACCGGATGTTGCAGCAATAGAGTAATTCCGTTTACATAAAATTCGGGACACCCCCAAATGGGGGGATTACCGAAGAACCGACATTTATTGTTTCCAAAGGAGGTGTAAATGTCACACATCGTTATTATCGGCGCAGGCACTGGCGGCATGCCTATGGCCTACGAGATGCGAGAGCAGGCTCGCAAGGAAGATAAGATCACAGTCATTTCTGACACCGATATTTTTCACTTTGTCCCATCTAATCCTTGGGTGGCCGTGAAATGGCGTACGCGGAAAGACATTTCCATCCCGCTTGCCCCTTACTTGAACAAGAAAGGTATTGATTGCATCTCGACTGGCGCCAAGCGCGTGCATCCGGATAAAAACCAGGTTGAACTCATGGATGGACAGTGCATTGACTACGACTATCTGATCATTGCTACAGGTCCAAAACTAGCTTTCGATGAAGTCCCGGGGCTAGGCCCTGAAGGCTATACCCACTCCATTTGCCACATTGATCATGCTGAAAAAGCGGCTAAGCAATGGGATGATTTCTGCGCCAATCCAGGGCCAATTGTGGTCGGTGCAGTGCAAATGGCTTCCTGTTACGGTCCGGCTTATGAGTATGCCTTCATCATGGATACCGACCTCAAACGCCGCAAGATTCGCAACAAGGTGCCGATGACTTTTGTCACCGCCGAGCCCTATATCGGGCATCTTGGATTGGGTGGCGTGGGCGACTCCAAGGGCTTGCTGGAATCCGCCATGCGCGACCGCCACATCAAGTGGATATGCAATGCGAAAACCACCAAAATAGAAGCAGGAAAGATGTTTGTTACAGAGCTTCATGATGACGGTAGTGTAAAAAAAGAACACGAACTGCCGTTCAACTACGCCATGATGCTGCCGGCATTTAAAGGCATCGATGCCGTCTTTGGCATTGAAGGTTTGACCAACCCCCGTGGTTTCATCCTGATTGATCAGCATCAGCGCAATCCTAAGTTTCAGAACATTTATTCATTGGGTGTATGCATCGCCATCCCCCCGGTGGAGGCTACCCCAGTCCCCACTGGCGTTCCCAAGACGGGCTATATGATTGAGTCCATGGTGACTACGGTAGCGCACAATATACGAAGCGCTCTGGATGGCAGGGAGCCTAACGAGAAGGCGACCTGGAATGCGATTTGTCTTGCTGATTTTGGCGATACCGGAGCCGCCTTTGTGGCAATCCCACAGATTCCGCCGCGAAATGTAAATTGGTTCAAGGAAGGTAAGTGGGTTCACCTGGCCAAGGTTGCTTTTGAAAAATACTTCCTTCGCAAAATGAAGAAAGGGACAACAGAGCCCCTGTATGAAAAATATCTGCTGAGTGCTTTGGGTATCAAGAAACTCAAATGAAAAGCGACCAGTTCATTCTGTCTTACGGAGATAACATAAGGATGAGGAAATCATGAGCGTTGAGTTTGTTTTCTTCAACGAGGCGTTGCGCGATCGTTTCGTTCAGTACGTTTTAGCCAAGGGTATTGCATGTCAGAAGAAAACGGATCTAATGGAAGGGTTCCTGGCCGAATTGCCAGAAGACTACGACGAGGCCCTCTCGGATGCCATAGAGGCCGAGTACGATGCGCTGATAACGGAACAAATGCTCCTGTCCGAATCTGAGGAAGGAGGGGCAAGCCATCAGGTTTTGGGCGTAACGGTCACCCTTGCCAATAGCCTACCCTGCGTTGTTCGAATCCATGGACCACTGGGGCGTCGCCTCTCAGAACACTTCACGACAGCGGAGATTCACGCGTTGGTTTCGGCCGTTGCGCAGAGTATTGAAAATCCAGTTGATGGACCTCTTTGCCAGAATGTCTGATCGTTGTAAACGGGGGTAAGGGTAGAACCAGGATCAGAGGGTGTTTAATTTGACTATGTTCTAATAATCGTTAGAATATATCATCATGAGCCGTGACCTTAAAGATCTTCTCTACGAACTTGTTGCCCGCATTGGCAAGGCCATGTCGAGCCCCAAGCGCCTGGAGCTGCTTGAACTGTTGGCCCAGGGTGAAAAAACCGTTGAACAGCTGGCTACCGAAATCAGTGTGGACATCCGGCTGGCCAGTGCGCATCTCAAATCCCTGAAAGCAGCGCGGCTCGTCACTTCCCGGCGTGACGGAAAATACGTGGTGTATAAGCTCAGCGGCAGCGACGTTGCCGGACTATGGGTCATGCTGAGGGAAGTGGCTGAGGAGCATTTGCTGGAACTTCGCATGGCGCTGGACCAGATGGTGGCTGATCCGAAGCGTTTGGCGCCACTGGCGCGTGAAGTCTTGCTGGAGCGTGTCCAGCGAGGTGAAATTATCGTGATCGACGTTCGTCCACAACACGAATACGACACGGCACACTTGCCCTTTGCCCGCTCCATGCCGCTGTCAGAACTAAAGCAGCGCGTGGCCGAATTACCAAAGAACAAGGAGGTCGTTGCCTACTGCCGGGGCCCCTTCTGCCTGATGTCTGATGAGGCCATCGCCATTCTGGCGGGGCATGGTCTTTTGGCAAGCAAACTGCCCGACGGTGTCAGTGAGTGGCAGGCCGCAGGGCTTCCGTTAATCCGTTCATCCAGCATGCAGGGGAAACCCAAAGGAGTTCCATCATGAAAACCACATTGTTCATTCTGAATGAAGCACCCTATGGCAGCGAACGCTCCTACAACGGGCTGCGGCTTGCGGGCGCCCTGGCTGCCCGTCCTGATCAGCAGGTGCGGGTATTTTTGATGGCGGATGCCGTAGCGGTCGCCAAGACAGGCCAAAAAGTACCAGAAGGTTACTACAACCTGCAGCTCATGCTGGGCAAAGTACTACGTAAGGGTGAGGTTGGTCTGTGCGGTACCTGCATGGACGCGCGTGGCGTAACCGAAACCGAAATCATCGAAGGAGCAAAGCGATCCACTCTGGCGCAGTTGGCCGAATGGACGGCTGAAGCAGACCAGGTTCTGGTGTTTTAGGAGAGACCTTCCTATGTTCTTCAAACAACTGGCCACGAAGGAATCATCACTCTCCTATTACTTCGGTTGCACTGGAATTGGAAAATCCGTGGCCGTGGATGTGGTTGCCGGAGATGAGGACTGGTTTGTCGAGGAAGCCCGCAAGGCAAATGTCCCCATCAATTACGTCATCGACACCCATGTTCATGCGGACCACTTTTCAGGTGGTCGGGCACTGGCTGAACGCCTCGGCATTCCCTACTGCCTGCACGATTCAGACCGCGGGTTGGTGAACTACAGCTTCGAACCTTTGCATGATGGCCAGTTGCTTGATGCAGGCAACGTCAGCATCAAGGTATTGCATACCCCAGGCCATACTCTGGACAGCATTTGTCTGCTGGTCACGGATAAGCGTCGTGGAAATGCTCCCTGGTTCGTCCTTACGGGGGACACCTTGTTCGTTGGTGCGGCGGGTCGCCCCGATCTCGCCGGAAAAGAAGCCGAGATGGCAGGTATGCTTTACGACACCTTGCACAACAAGCTGCTGGTACTACCGGACGAACTGGAAGTCTACCCGGGTCATCAGGCGGGCAGCGCTTGCGGCGCCGGCCTGTCTGGAAAGCCTTCATCCACTCTGGGGTACGAGAAGCGCTGGAATCCTGGGTTATCCATGGATAAACCCACATTCATCGAGACTCTGATCAGGGACATTCCTCCGCGTCCCGCGCAAATGGACGAAATAGTGCGGGCCAACCTGGGTATCTCTGCATGACCCTGCAGACCACTGCCGTGCAACTGGGACTGCGTGAAAACCTGGGACAGTTTTCGTTATTGCTGCTGGTCAATGCCTTCGTAGGCGCCATGGTGGGGTTGGAGCGCAGCATTCTCCCAGCCATTGCTGAACACGAATTTCATATCGTGGCGCGGACAGCAATTCTTTCCTTTATCGTAGTGTTTGGTGTAACCAAGGCGCTGACAAACTATTTTGCTGGTCGTTTTTCCGATAGCTTCGGACGCAAACAAGTGCTGGTGGCTGGTTGGTTGACAGCCATCCCGGTACCGTTCATGTTGATGTGGGCTCCGGACTGGAACTGGGTGGTTGCAGCTAATGTATTTTTGGGGTTAAGCCAAGGGCTCACCTGGTCCACCACCGTGATCATGAAAATCGACCTGGTAGGCCCGAAACGACGCGGTCTGGCCATGGGGCTCAACGAATTTTCAGGATATTTTGCCGTGGCGGGTAGCGCACTTGCAACGGGCTGGCTTGCGGCGCGATACGGGTTGAGACCAGAACCATTCTATTTGGGCGTTGTTTATGTCATTACCGGGCTGCTGCTGTCGGTGCTGGTAGTGCGAGAGACTCAGCATCATGTGACCCATGAGGTCAAAATGCACCACGCGGGCAGTGACGCGCCAAGACTGGCCCAAAGCGATATCTTTCGCCGCACTTCGCTGACCGACCATAATCTTTCCAGTGTCAGCCAGGTGGGCCTGGTCAACAACCTGAATGATGGCATGGCTTGGGGCCTATTTCCCTTGGTGTTTGCCGCCGCAGGGATGTCGCTCACCCAAATTGGCATTCTCGCTGCCATCTATCCTTCGGTCTGGGGCATCTCACAGATTTTTACGGGTGGCCTGTCCGACCGGATTGGTCGAAAATGGCTGATCGTTGGGGGGATGTGGCTACAGGCTGTCGGGATTGCGGTGACGGCGCTTTCCACCGATTTTCTACCGTTTGGGTCAGGCGCGGTGATGTTAGGTCTGGGTACGGCGATGGTCTATCCCACATTGCTGGCAGCCATTGGAGATGTCGCCCATCCATCCTGGCGCGCATCCGCCGTAGGCGTCTACCGGTTATGGCGCGATCTAGGTTACGCTGTGGGCGCCCTGTTGGCAGGAATCACTGCTGATCTGTTCGGATTGTCTGCGGCGATCTGGCTGGTAGCGGGGCTAACTCTGATATCCGGCGCTGTGGCAGCCGTTAGGATGAGTGAAACGCTCACGAAGCGCAAATCATGAGCTGCCAAAGCACACGCATCGCTTGCGTGACACCATAAATGCACCCATGTGGAGGGTTGAAATGCTTCGCAGCGTGGATTTTATAGCTGAGAGGGATTAGTCTATGTGCGAGCTCTTTGGTATTTCATCAGACTACCCTATAGATGAAAGTCAGGAACTCAACACATTTCGACTTCGTGGCGGTCAAACAGCAGATAATCCTGACGGTTGGGGCCTCGCTTGGTGGGATACTGGTAAGTTCCAGCTTTCCAAGGAGCCGACCCCGGCGTATCAAAGTGCTCTCTTCGCGCACCTATGCGAAACCATGCGCTCAAGACTGGTTATCTCACATGTTCGCAAGGCGAAATTTCCGCCCATCCGAGCCATGAGCAATACTCACCCGTTTCAGCGCGTGTGCTGCGGTAAAGAATGGGTGTTCGCCCACAACGGCATGGTGCCCGATATCGTAGATATGGAATTATCTAGCGATAATCCAGTGTGCCGTCCCCTGGGTGAGACAGATTCTGAGTACGCTTTTTGCCATCTCCTTGGCCATATCGCGCAGCATTTTGATAGTTTGGCTTCCGCTGCCCCGACTGCCTGGTTTGAAAATCTGGCAACAGCGAGTGGGGTTGTTGCCTCACTCGGCAAATTCAACTTCTTGATGTCAGATGGAGAACATTTGATAGCCTACGGACATGACCGACTTCATTATTTGGAGAGGCCAAATGCGGGCCAACCCAATGACCCGCCCGCAACTGTTAATAGCGCCTTGGTTGCAACCGAACCCCTGGACGAGAACGAGGGGTGGCTTACCTTCAAACCGGGTGAATTACGCATTTACCGTTCTGGCAGAATGATTGGGCGAATGATGACTCACGCTATACCACCTAATGAATCTTCGTTGCCTATGTATGAATAACGGCAGCAAGAAAGTCTGGGCGCCAACCGGCCGGCTTACCCACTCGACATAGCGGGGAACATTTGGGGCTCTGTGGATTTCTTCCGTGGCTTCTTCGCCAGGCCTTTCGCGCGCCGCGGATCGTGGAAAAAAACACCCCGGCGAGTTTCAGTCTACCTTACCGGGAGGTGGCCATCGCCACGGAACGGAGCAAGCGGCTCTTCGCGTGGTATGTCCCGGCTTCACACGGTGGTTCGGTGCCTGCCATAGCAATTGTCCACGGCTGGGGCGGAAATACGGAGCTGATGCTGCCTTTTGCATCCGTTCTGCATCGCGCGGGTTACGCACTGCTGCTTTTTGACGCGAGGAATCATGGGAAAAGCGATCCGGATGATTTCTCCTCCATGCCGAAATTTTCCGAGGATTTGGGGCACGCCATCGATTGGCTAGATGCCCAGCCGGGGATTGCACCTGGAGAAGATCGCCGTCATGGGCCATTCCGTAGACGCCGCGATGCATACGAACAGAAGAAACGGGATCTGGAGCCATGATCGTGGGTCGTCCTATCTACCTCGACTACAACGCCACAACACCTGTCGCGCCGGAAGTGGCTGATGCCATGCTGCCATTTCTGCGCGAGCACTTCGGCAACCCTTCGTCCCCGCACTCCTTCGGACTCCTTGCCGAGCAGGCTGTCGCCGAAGCACGTGACCATGTCGCTGCGCTGATCGGGGCACGGCCCCAGGAGATTGTGTTCACTGGATGCGCTACCGAGGCCAATAACCTGGCCCTGCTTGGTGTCACGCGAGCCCTCAGTGACACCAAGCATCATATTGTCGTTAGTGCGATTGAACACCCGTCAGTCATGGAGCCGGCAAAGCATCTTGCAGAGCAAGGCTGGGGACTGACAGTGATACCGGCGGACCGGTTCGGCCGCATTTCGCCAGACGACGTTGCGCGAGCTTTACGTCCTGACACTGTTCTGGTATCGATAATGCACGCCAACAACGAAGTCGGTACCATCCAGTCGATACCGGAGATCGCGCGCATCACGCGTGAACGCGGCGTTCTACTTCACACCGACGCGGCCCAGTCGGCAGGCAAGGTTCCGATCGATATCGACACATTTGGCGTGGACCTACTCACACTGGCCGGGCACAAGTTCTACGCGACCAAGGGTGTGGGCGCGCTGTATATCCGCCAGAACACACCCGTGCGAAAGATCACTTTCGGCGCTGGCCATGAGCATGGCTTGCGACCCGGCACCGAGAACATACCTGCCATTGTGGGTTTTGGGGTCGCAGCACACCTTGTGGGGGAACGATTGCCTCAGGCAACCAGCTATCTTCGAGAACTGCGTGATCAGCTCCATGCCCTATTGATCGAGGCGGTTCCGGGCCTCATCCTCAATGGCCATCCTGAAGAGCGGCTACCCAATACACTCCATGTATCGTTTCCGGGGGTTAGCGGACGCAGGTTGCTGGATCAAGCCAGTCACATCGTCGCTGCATCGCTCGGTTCGGCTTGTCATTCGGAACACGACGCTGTCAGTGGGGTATTGGCCGCGATGGGTGTCGATCCCGCGCGTGCGGCTGGGGCAGTGCGATTGTCCGTAGGCACCATGACGACGCCTGACGAGGTGTGCCGCGCTGCCAACGGTTTGATTGAGGCCTGGCGGATAGTAGCCACTCGATGAAACCTGAAGATTACGACGCTTGGTACGACAGCCCGCGCGGACGCTGGATCGGAGATGTTGAATTCGAGCTTCTATGTCGCCACCTCGATACGAAGGCTGGCACAAGCCTGCTCGATGTGGGTTGCGGTACTGGGTGGTTCACGCGTCGCCTCGCTGCCGCGGGCTTGGATGTGACCGGCCTGGACGTCGATCCCGCTGCGCTCGACTTCGCCCGAGCGCGATCGGATCACGGTATCTCCTACCTCGAAGGTGAAGCTTGTCGCCTGCCTTTCCCCGACAAATCCTTCGATCAAGTCATCTCGATTACTGCGCTGTGCTTCGTAGACGATTGGCCTCGTGCGATTGCGGAGATCGTGCGGGTGACACGGCGCCGATTCGTACTCGGATTGCTTAACCGGTACAGCTTACTGTGGATCGACAAGGGGCGGGGTGGCGGCAAGGGTGCTTATCAGGGAGCTCATTGGCACACCCGGAGACAACTTGATGAGGTTCTAAATAAACTGCCGGTCGGACGCACCCATTTCAGCACCGCGATATTTCTTCCGTCAGGCACGTACTTCGCGCAAGCCGTGGAACGTGCCCTCCAGAAGAGCCAAACCTGGGGTGCGTTCTTGGTCGTTAGTGGCGATATCGAAAACTGATGCCCTTGTAATCCCAGTCTTCGGGCAAACCAATTCCGGTGCGCTTCCCGGTCTGCATGACTTGCCTCCCTGAACAATGCCGGGGGAATGTTCTGCCAATCGAGCTGCAGTCACGGTAAGGCGATGATGCGTATTTTTCGTTATCGGTTATTTGTGGCGCTAACACTGACCTGGTGAGGCACGCTAGGCCGCACCTTTAGCCATGCAGCAAAATGGCAGACGGGTACTGCTAATCCTCTGACGCATTAGGCACTATCTTTCGCACAGGAGAAGAGTTTTAAACTTATTTAGGCGGGTTTTTAAGCACATACTTTCGAAAGAATAATCGGGGTTGGTGGATTTACAGTTGACACGATGCAATTTGATACGGCAATCAAACCCTTTGAGTCGGATGCCCACGAGTATCGCCCTCACAGGTCTTTAGGAGAAATCCCACCCGCGGAATATGCCCGCCGTTACAGGGCAACCAGTTCATTGACAGTGGAAAATAGAGCCGCAGACTAACGCTCAAATTGGCTACAAAATCGGGAGCCGATCAATTGGCGTTCAACTCACGGCCTGATTGGCTACAAAAAAAGATACCCAGATCACCGGCAGCTCCAGTTCGCAAAGTGTGGCACATTGCCGACGTTGGCACACGTCCCGGTAACTCGATGGCAGGTTCCAGGGAGAGCATTCGTGCGCGTACAATCGGCCATAACCGGACGCTTCCCAACGCTACAAGTTTGCATTTGCATAGCCAAGAAGAGTCACGATGCCCAGCATGGCATAAATCGCCGCTGCGATGATGCGCACCACTTTCATGGGAATCCACTTCGTCGCACGCTCGGCAAATATCACAGTTGGAACATTAACGATCATCATGCCGAGGGTGGTGCCTGCAACGACAGAGAACAGGTCATTGTATTTGGCTGCGAGCGCCATTGCGACAATCTGTGTTTTGTCACCCATTTCGGCAAAGAAGAATGTGACTGCGGTCAAAATGAAGACGCCATAGTGACCGCGTGTTTTTACGTCTTCATCTTCATCCAGTCTGTCGGGGATCAACGCCCAAGCCGCGACCGCTATGAATGAAATGCTGATCACCCACCTCAATATTTCCGGTGTGATTAATTTGCCCAACCATTCCCCGACGAGACATGCGCCGAGGTGGTTGATGAGTGTCGCCACAAAGATGCCAGCGATGATAGGGATTGGCTTACGCAGACGGGTGGCGAGAATCAGGGTAAGCAACTGTGTCTTGTCGCCAAGTTCGCCGATTGCGATTGAAGTGGTAGAGATGGTGAAAGCTTCCATTGGGGGCTCCTAGGTCGGACGAGAGTAGACAATGACACACGGCCCTCCGTCCAACCCAGGACAAGGCCATGCGTCAAAGGTCTCGCCAATCCAAATGGTCGAGCGCGCCATGATCCTAGGATCAAGTATGTTGACGCGCTCCCCTCTTGTGCAGAGGGCGGCTACTCCCCAATGAGCGCGGCCATCATACTTGGGTATGATTCAATCTGTCCAGCACGGTTCGGCAATTGAAGGTTTGTTTGGTGGAAATCTATCTGAGGTCGACTATGGGCCTGACGCTGCCCGCCATGATGGACAAGTCTTCAGGCGACATAACTTTAATGCTGGCTGGCTACCACTTTTTTCTGAGGGCTTCCCGCGTCACCTCGTTTTTCAGGAGCGATTCAGCTAGCATCTTCTTTAGCTGGGTGTTTTCCGATTCAAGCTCTTTCAACCGCTTGGCATCAGAAATATTCATCCCGCCAAATTTGCTTTGCCGGAGGTAAAAACTCACTTCCGAGAAACCATGCCGGCGGCACAGTTCAGTCGCGGGAACCCCGCTTCCGCTTCCTTCAAAAACCCAATGATCTGTTCTTCCGTGAACCGCTTTTTCATGTCCAACCTCCAGTTTTGAGATTGGACTCTAAAATCAGGCGCTACTCGAATCTGGAGGGGACGTCGATATACCAGTCGTTCGTGACAGGCCAGGTACTGGCCGGTTGCAGTCTTTAACTTGTTGATTTCTAGGCTGCTGATTGTGGCTTGGTAATGCGGGTTTGAACAAAACTTTTTGTTGACAATCCGAAGACGGCGGATACATAATCCAGCCGCCTTAACAGCGAGGAAAATCCTGATGGACAGTTGCTCTAGTAGTTCCAGTAAGTAACCAGCGGAATTTGCAGCCCTACTCCATTCTAATGCTGCCGTTCCGCTGAACAAGCGGGATGGTGCGCCAAGTTAGCCAGTCTTCTAACCACCACCCAAACAAATCCGGTGATTTGGCTCAAATTTAATAAATTTGAACCTGGATACCGTATACGACCGCTTCGCTATGAGGTTTCTCAACGGCTGTTGCGGAAGCATACATCCGGAATTATTTTGTCGGTCTGACTGCGGAAGGTGTTCGCCTTCACTCAGGCCAAAAGGTGATGGAATGACTTACAAATTTCACAAGATTCCAGCCTTCATTAGCCACAAGGCGGTACCCATCATGACCCGCATTCTTTCATTTCAGGCCCCCGCGAAAACTCATCTTTACCTTAGGGCCGTTGTAAAAGCCGCCCAGCACGGCTGGCCTGCTCTTGTTCAAGCTGTTTCAATTTGCTTCCTTTATATCGACCTCTTAATTTGATTCGTCCATAAAAATGAAATCTATCCTGACTTTGCTTTTGTTTCTACCAGCCTTGGCGCTTGCGGCTGATCCCGCAAGCGACTGGGCATGGCACGCAGATGAGACCCTGATTGGGCAGGAGCACGGCAGCTTTTACTCGTCGCGCCCGGATGGCGCCAACAGTTTTCTGTCACATTCGGAACGTTCCTATTCGTCAGTCACCGGAATCGATCTGGGGCATGCCCTCGGGCCGGAGGCCGAAGCCTGGATGCGCGTTGAAACCATCCGCGGTATTCCGCTGAGCGATGCCGGCGGGCTGGCTGCGCTCACCAACAACGACATGCAACGCATCATGGAGAATCGCTTCGTCTCCTATGTGGCCCTTGCTTTCGTCACCAAGTACTGGTCGCTGGGCGGGGATGGCGTCCGGCTCGACGCGGACAGCACCCGTCTGGCACGGGACACCTCTTCGCGGCGCGCCAGCCTGACGGTAGGCAAGGTGGATGTGCTGGATCTTTTTGACGACAATGCCTATGCCCACAAGTCGGACGACCAGTTCTTGAACTGGTGTTTCATGACCAGTTGCGCCTACGACTTTGCAGCTGATGCGCGAGGCTACACCTGGGGCATCGACGAGGCGCTCGACTGGGATGAATGGTCCACGCGGGCGGGCTGGTTTGCCATGCCGCGCCTGCCCAACCAGCTGGAAATAGACGGCTCCATCGGCCAGCACTTTGGGGTCAACTGGGAGCTGGAGCGGCGCTGGGTCAGTGGCGCGTTGAAGTTCCTGGCCTACCAGGGGCGCATGAAGCTGTCGGAATATACGCAGTTTGCCGGGCAGAGCGGAGTGTTCGTCCAGAATGCCCCCAAGGTGGATACCAAGCGCGGGGGCGCGGGCCTTAACCTGCAGCAGGCTCTTTCCCCCGACATCGGATTCTTTGCCCGGTTATTCTGGACCGGCGGTCACAGCGAAAGCATGGCGTTCACGGAAGCAGACCGCAGTCAAAGTGCCGGCGTGGTGTTTGAAGGTAACCTGTGGGGACGGGTTCTGGATGGCATCGGAATGGGCTATGCGCGCAATGAGATCGGCCAGGCCCGCCAGAATTTTCTGGCTGCGGGGAATTACGACCTGTTCATCGGGGATGGGTTTCTGGTGTATGCCCCGGAGTCTGTGCTGGAAACTTATTACAAGATCGGCATCATGAAAGAGGTGCATCTCACCCTGGACTGGCAGCACATCGACAATCCCGCCTACAATCAGGGTCGCGGGCCAGTCAGCGTGTACGGCGTCCGCTTTCACATGGAAATCTAGCTTCCTATGTTCAGGTAGCCAATTGACAGCAAATAACCTGTCATGGAGGCATGGCAACGCGGTTCGTGATTGTAACCAACCCCACAGTAATGTCTGGCTGCATTTAGCCATATTGCAGCCGTTGGGGCTAGACATGTGCAATGGCCGTTTTTCGGTGCGGTTTCAACCGGTCGATGCAACAAGTTGATCAAATCTTTCAGCCGGTGTTTCATAGTTTAGCGTCTTCCTTGGACGCTGATTTAAATTCCTTGCTACGCCATTGAGCCGGTCTTGCGAGTAAACGGAAACATCTACCCCCCTTGGGGAAACCCATCAAGTACGTTCAAGCGCACGCTGGATTATTGCTTCAGCCTCAGAAGCCAGTTCGAGGAGTTTACTGTCGCCCATAATTTGCATCAAGGCAGTCGGTTTCACATACTCTAATGAAATTTTTCCGGGCTCTATGTCGCGGATCACTGCATTGCAGGGTAGCAGGCCTGTTACGTCGCTATTCGTGGTGTAGGCTTCGTATACCATGTTCGGATTGCACGCGCCCAGGATCACGGTGGGCACAACTGCTTTCTTTCCGGTTTTTTCCTTGATCTTGCTATGCATGTCAATGCGGGTGTGTATGCCAAAGCCTTCTACTGCAGGGGCTTTTATGACACGTTCGATTGCATGGTCAAAAGTATCTGTAATCTCACGTTTGAAATTAATGATTTTCATCACAATGCCTCAATCCTTCAAGTCGTGTTTTTTCTGCTCGAACTCTTCCCGTCCGATCTCCCCGTGAGCATATCGTTCCTTGAGAATGTCGAGCAACGTCTTCTCTGGAGTCCGTTCAAATGATTTCCCTGTGTTTAGTGTGTATTTTATAAGGGCGATAATAGCAACGATCAGTAACACCCAGAATAGCAACATTCCTACCATGCCAAAACCAATTCCGTTCCAGCCATATTCGTGCATATATCCCCACATTTTGGACCTCCTTTATGCCAAGCATTTCTCAAATCTTGACCCTTCTCAGTCTCAGTGCATTCGTGATCACTGAAGCGGAACTAAAACTCATTGCCAGCGCCGCAATCAAAGGTGAAAGCAGCCAGCCGGTGAAGGGGTAGAAGATTCCGGCTGCCAAGGGTATGCCCAGCGAGTTGTAAAGGAAAGCAAAGGCGAGATTTTGGCGCATGTTGCCCACGGTTGCCACAG
>JAJZTZ010000175.1 GCA_021847305.1 Pseudomonadota bacterium
ACCCCCAGCACCGCCCTGCGCCAGTGGTTCGCCCACGATCCCGAGCGCTGGAACGAATTCCGCAGCCGCTACCTGGCGGAACTGGCCACACGAAAAGAAGCCGCTCTGACGCTGCTGGCCGAAGCCGCCGGGGCACCTGTTATCCTGCTTTACGCTGCCCACGACCAAGAGCACAACGGTGCGTTGGTGCTCCGCGATTTTTTACGGGCATTCGCGGGATCAGATTCCGGCAGTGCCTAAGCGGCCAGCTCGCCCAAAGGCTGCACACCCACACTTTTCGGCTGTTTGCTGCAAACGACCCTAACCAAGTCGCACGATTATTGTAAAAGCGTGCAGCAGCCCAGTCCTTGACGCGGATCGCGCGGATCAATGCCCTTCGGCCCAGCGCCGTAGAGCAGGCGGGTCGGGGACAATAATCATCCGGCGTTCCACTTCTATGAGTCCGGCCTTACGTATGCGGGTCAACACCCGCGACAGGGTTTCCGGCGCCAGGCCCAAACGCGCCGCCACCGCCGCTTTCCTGGCAGGGAGTTCGAAGGCCGCGGGACCATTTAGCATCGGGCACAGATCCAGCAGATAACTCACTAGCCGCTGCTCCGCCGATTCCACACTCAGATGACGCAGTTCCTTGACCAGAAAATGTAGGCGCATACTGAGGCGTGCCAGCATCTGGCGCATCAACAATGGCCGTTGCTCCAGGCTCTCGACGAAGAGGTCCAGTGGAATCTCCAGCACCGTGGTCGCAACATCGGCCTGCGCCGTCACCGGATAACGGCCACCGAGAAAGGCCACCGCCTCGGCGAAAAGGTCATCGGGCTGGATGATTTCGACAATTTTCTCCTGCCCGGTCGCCGCCGCCGCAATCAGATCAATTCGCCCCGATGCCAGGAAATAGAAGGATCGGGCTGACGATCCCTCGGCAAAGAGGATATCCCCTGACTCCAGAGTCAGCGGTCGGGACTGCGCCAGCAGCGGCGCGATGACATCCTCTGGCCAGGCGGCAAAGAGCGGGGTTTGCCGTAGGCGGGGGAGCAACGCCTCCTTGTTATTCTCCATGGGCAGCACTTTCTCCAGAATATGGGACGGGCAGAAAGATCAGCATCTCTTGCCACTTGCTCGACGTCAACCACCATGACCGATGTCAGAAACTACGCAGATGAAATTCCAGATGGCGGCGCGAGTGAAACGGTTGGCGTATTTATTGCTTTGACTCAAACGTTCTGGACAACGACGTCCTCGCCACCTGATTCTAGGCCGCGAGGATTTTTTGTAGGTGCCGCTTATTTTGGAGAATCTATCATGGCGCATGAACACTCTCTCAGCATTGGCTATGTAGCTCTGGTCGATAGCGCACCGTTGATTGTAGCCCGCGAGGGCGGCTTCTTTGCCGAACAGGGTCTGCAGGTGGACTTACAGCGGGAACCGTCCTGGGCGAGTTTGCGTGACCATCTACTTTTCGGTGATCTGGTGGCAGCGCATGCCCTGGCACCGCTGCCGCTGGCGGCGACACTGGGCATCGCCTCACCGCGAATACCGGTGATAACGGCATTGACACTGTCCTTGAACGGCAATGCGATCACTGTGAGCAGCGCGCTGCACCAACGTTTGACGGATGCAGGTCTGACAGGCGGAGATCAGCCCCTGTTGGCGGCCACCGCTTTGCACCGGGTCATTCAGGCATATCCTGCCACCAAACTATGCTTCGCGGTGGTATCGCCGGTATCCAACCATCATTATCAACTGCGCCACTGGCTACAGGCGGCGGGCATTGATCCGGCGACGCAGGTGCAGATCAGCGTGGTGCCACCGCGCTACATGGTGGAGGCGCTGCGCGCCGGCGAGATCGATGGCTACTGTGTTGGTGAGCCCTGGGGAACTCTGGCCGCGGTGGAGGGGGTGGGAATGCCCATCGTCAGCAGTTACGCTCTCTGGAACAACATGATGGAAAAGGTACTCGCCGTGCGCGAGGACTGGGCCTTGGCGCAGCCTGGGGTACATCAGGCCCTGATTCGCGCGGTTCTGGCGGCAGGGCACTGGCTGGATGATCCACAGCATCGGCTGGAGGCAGCACCTTGGGTGGCGGCGGCCATTGATGTACCTGCTGAAGTCGTCGCACTGGCACTGACCGGCTCGGTGCCGGGCTTACCGCAGCGGGAGGATTTCCATGTGTTTACGCGCTATTCAGCGAATTTTCCCTGGCATTCCCATGCGCACTGGCTGGTGCGGCAGATGCAGGCAGCAGGTCAATGGCCGGAGGGTGCGGATGCCGCGATACTCATTCCGCGGGTGTATCGCAGCGCCGAATACCGGCAGGCGGCGCATGCCCTGCGGATTCCCGTGCCGAAAGAGGACTTCGTCGCCTGGGGCGGCGAAGCGCAGCCCTGGTTGCTGGCGGATGATCAGGGGGGCACGATCCGCATGGGTGCCAGCCGCATTTTTGATGGGAGCGGCGTGTTGCCGTAAAGCTGCTTGCACCATGATAACGCGAAATTTTGGTGCATCCGCACTGGTATTGCCCATCGCACGCGCTTCCCGGAGAGGTTTCGCACCCCCGCATTCTTGTGGTCCTTTGACAGAAAAGCCTATGAATATGCCGCACGACGGCACGGCGCCGGCACGTTCGGCGGCACTACACAAATAATGGCATGATAACTGCTTAAAGACCCACAAGCACTGTTCACCGACGGACAGCGTTTTGGAACGAAGGCGTTCCTGGCCCACCAGCCAGGAGCGCCTTTTTTCATGTCCAGCACTCTGCCTTCAAGGAGGCCATGATGAAAGAACTTTTGACGCTGCTGCGCACCGGCAACTGGCGGGCGCTGGTTGCCAGCTTTCTCTATTTCGATACTGGTTTTACGGTTTGGCTGCTCTACGGCCCCCTCGCGCCGTACATGATCAAGACCTTGGGACTCACCCCTGCGGAACAGGGTTTTCTAGTCGCCGTCCCGGTACTGGCGGCAGCGATTCTACGCGTCGCCATGGGTAATCTCTATCAGACCATGGACGGGCGCTGGCTAGCACTGGGCGGCATTGCCCTATCGGCCATTCCGCCGCTTTTCCTGCTTTTTTATCCGTTGGCACCAAGCTTTTCCCTGCTGATTGTCCTCGGCATTCTGCTCGGTGTGGGAGGTGCCAGTTTTGCGGTGGCGCTGCCGATGGCGGGGAGCAATTATCCCGCCAAAGTACAGGGGACGGTCCTGGGGATCGCGGCGGCCGGTAACATTGGCGCGGTACTGGATGGCTTTCTGTTTCCGCCGCTGGCCGCCCAGTTCGGCTGGGCGCACGCTACGGCCGCCGCTCTGCCCCTGCTGGCACTGGCCGGAGTAATGATGTTCTTCTGGGGTAAGGACAACGCGCCGAAAAGCGGGCACGTCGGACAGGCGCTGGCAAGTTTTGCAGCAACACTGGCCGGACTGGCCTTTCTGGCGGTGGCGACACCGCTGGGTTGGCTCGGACTACACGGCAAGGCTGCGCTGCTGATGCTGCCAGTCTTCGGAGTGCTGCTCGCGGGTTCGGTGCTACCGCAGCGTTACCGCCTAGCCCTCCGAGAGCGCGACACCTGGGTCATCATCCTCATCTACAGCATCACGTTCGGCGGTTTCGTGGGCATGTCCTCCTACATCAGTCTGTTGCTGGTATCTTTGTATCATTTGCCAAAAACC
>JAJZTZ010000034.1 GCA_021847305.1 Pseudomonadota bacterium
TGCTCACCTTTCTGCTGCTTTATCTGGTGCCGCAACTGGTCGGCCTGATCCGCAACATGGGCGGTGAACTGCCGCTGCAAACCCGCCTGCTGATCGGCATGTCGGATCTGCTGGGCCACTGGTGGGGAGCGTTTCTGGTCTTGCCCATCGTCGGCGTGATTGGCTTCAATACTGCGCTACGGCATGATCCGGCAGTCCGTTTGTGGTGGGATCGTCTCAAATTGCATCTGCCGCTGACCGGGCCGATTCTGCGCAAGATTATTCTGTCGCGTTTTGCCACGGTTTTTGCCACCACTTACAAATCCGGCATCCCGGTGCTGGAAGGCCTGCGCCTGGCGCAACAGGTCGTGGGCAACACGGCCATTGCCGCGGCACTGGACGATGCCGAGCAGCAGATCATAGCCGGAGAGAGTCTGTCGAAAAGTTTCCAGAATCTGGCCATCTTTCCGCCCCTGGTATTGCGCATGCTGCGGATCGGCGAGTCAACCGGTGCGCTCGACACCGCCCTGCTCAATATCAGCGACTTCTACAACCGCGACGTCAAAGACTCGATCGAAAAAGCCCTGAAAATCCTGGAACCGGCCCTGACCATCATCCTCGGCGCCATTCTCGGCCTCATCATGTACGCCGTGCTCATGCCGGTGTACGACATGCTGACGAAGTTCAAGTTTTAGGCGTGAGGCGTGAGGCGTGAGGCGTGAGGCGTGAGGCGTGAGGCGTTAAAAGTATAAGGCCGGCGACGACAGGGGCAAGGTGACCGCCCCGAACAGGCCAAATTTTACCCAGAAACCGGAGCCGGTGCTTGCCGGCAACGGCTCCGGTCAATTAGGGCGTGTTAACACTTATTTCACGCCTGCGTTGCAACAAAGAGGCGATAGATGCAAGGCGTCTGGCGCAGGGAAGGGTCACTCCCTTCACCAGCCAGACAACGCGGCAGATGCGTCTCTTTGTTGCAACCCTGCGGGACGGGGGTGAATTGGGTCCCGCCCTTTGTCGCAAGCCGCTTGCAGTGGCTTGCAATGCGGCGCGTCTTGCTTCGCAGGCGGCATCCCAATTGACCCCCGTCGCAGACGCGAAATAAGTGTTAACACGCCCCAATCAGTCGCCGGGATAATTCATGATCGTGGCACGCTCAGACGGCGTAGCCACGCCCATGGAGATGATGTATTTGAGCGCCTGATCAACACTGACATCCACTTCCATGGTTTCGGATTTTTTCACAAAGAAATAAAAACCGTTGACCGGGCTGGGGGTGGTGGGAATGAATACCGCCACTTCGTCCGGGCCAAGTTTTTCCTGCACTTCCGGTGGCACGGCAGTCTGAAAAGCCAGCGACCAGGCCTGCGGATGTGGATAACGGACCAGCAGCACCTTGCGGAATGCATCGCCGGAACCGGAAAAAACCGTGTCGCTCACCTGCTTAACGCTGTTGTAGATCGATTTGACGACCGGAATGCGTCCCAGCAAACCCTCAGCAAAGCGAATCAGGCGTTGGCCGATGATATTGGCAGTAAACAGACCGGTAAGAAAAATGATCAGCAGGGTCAGAATCACCCCCAGACCCGGCACATCGACACCCAGCCAGTAGCGGGGACGATAATGCGGCGGCAGCAACAGCAGACTCTGGTCCAGCGTGCCTATGAGCAGATGCAGGACCCAGATGGTGATGCCGAGCGGAACCCAGATCAGCAAACCCGTGACAAAATATTTTTTCATGTAGTCGAATCAGTCGGTTTGTGGGAATTTAAAGGAGGTTCCGCTCGTTTGGGCTGCGCTCAGTGGCAACCGCAACCCGCGCCACACGCCGGCGCAGCTGGTGCCGCGTCAGCCTGCGGGGAAGACGCCGCCCCGGCAGACGAAGTGGTGGAACCCTTGAAGTCGGTCTGATACCAGCCGCTGCCCTTGAGCTGGAAGCCCGGTGCGGACAGGAGTTTACCCAGCGTTTCCTTGCCGCACTGCGGGCAGGTTGTCAGCGGGGCATCGCTCATTTTCTGAATGAATTCCTTCTGGAATCCGCAATCACTGCAACGATATTCGTAAATCGGCATTTCTTTCTCCAGCGGTAACGGTCAACGTTACCGTATATAAGGTTAGCACGGCACCATTTCAAGTTTCTGACAGGCTCGCTGGCAGAAGGTTGTCTCACCCAACCCGTTGTCTTATATAAGACATTATACATCAGGCCGGCAGCAGCAAGGCATTTACGCGGATTGCGCAATACACCAGGCTGGCGCACAATTAACAAAAACGTAACAACAGAGGAGTCCTCAATGCAATCACGCCCCACCAACACCGTACTGGTCTGGGATCTGCCCACCCGCATCACCCACTGGCTGCTGGCACTGTCCTTCCTGGGCGCCTACGTCACCAGCGGTGAGGACGACTGGCAAACAGTGCACTTCATGCTCGGCTATACCATGCTCGGCCTGGCCGCCTTTCGCATCATCTGGGGTCTGATGGGCAGCCGTTATGCCCGTTTCGGCGATTTTGTCGCCGGTCCGGCCAAGGCGCTGTCCTACCTGCGTTCCTTGCACAGCAGCCAGCCGCAGCATTATGTCGGTCACAACCCCGCCGGCGGCCTTGCCATTCTTGCCCTGCTGGGTCTGATTATCCTGACCGGCGCAAGCGGCTTTATGCACTACAAGGAACTGGCCGGCGAGTGGATGGAGGAACTGCATCAGGTGCTCGGCAACGTGCTGCTGACTGTCGTCATCATCCACATCCTGGCTGTGATTGCCTCCAGCCGTCTGCACAAGGAAAACTTGGCCCGCGCCATGGTCACCGGCTACAAGCAGGGTGAGCAGAAAGATGCGATCACAGCAGCCAGCAAAGCCCTGGGCATTGTCATTCTGCTCGCCGTACTCGGCTTCTGGGCCAGTTATTACACCCAGGAAGCCAATGCGCCGAAACACCATGACGCCAAACAGCAGCATGATGATGACTGAGTAACCGTCAGCATATCCGCGGCAAGGGGTCGTCCTCCAGCTCGTCCAGCAACCGTGTGCCCCCCAGCGGGGTATGCAGGACGACTGCAGGACGCCCTGCCGTCAGGTGGCCGACAATGGCTGCCTCACTCCCCTGCGGCAAAGCCCGCCAGGCCGCCAGCGCCGCATCGGCCTGATCGGCTGCCACCACGGCCACCACCCGCCCCTCACACGCCAGATAATACGGATCATATCCCAGCATTTCGCACACCGACGCCACCTGTTCGCGCACCGGAATGGCCTGTTGCTGCATGTCGGCCTGCAAACCGGTGGCACGGCAGATTTCGTGCATCACCGTAGCCAGCCCGCCACGCGTGGGGTCACGCATAAAACGTAAGCCGGGAAAATCGAGCAAAGCCTGGGTCAACGGCAACACGCTGGCACAGTCGGACTGCAACGCTCCCTTCAGACCGAACTGTTCACGGGCCAGCATCACGGCAATGCCGTGGTCGCCTACCGGACCTGACAGCAACACCGCGTCGCCGGGCCGGATCTGCCGCAGGCCGAGCGCCAGGCCGGGACGACGCAGACCTACCCCGGTGGTAGCGAGATACAGGCCGCCACCCTCGCCCCGACGCAGCACCTTGGTGTCCCCCGCCGCCACCACCACACCCGCCGCGCGGGCTGCCTGCGCCAGACTGGCGACGATGCGTTCCAACTGGGTCAGCGGCAGACCTTCCTCAATGAAGGCATTGAGCGACAGGTAGCGCGGCACAGCCCCGGCTACCGCGAGATCGTTAACTGTGCCGTGCACCGCCAGGCTGCCGATATCGCCGCCGGGAAACTCCAATGGCTGGACGGTAAAACCGTCCGTGGTAAACATCAGCTCGCCGGGATCAGTCGGCAAATGCACTGCGTCAGCATCGACATCAAGCAGCGGGTTACCCAGATGCCGGGCAAACACGCCCTCGATCAGTTCGCGCATGAAGCGCCCGCCGTTGCCGTGCGCCAGGGTAATGTGGGTTTCACTCATGGAGAATTGCACCTGCTTCTATAATTTGTCCGAAACTGATGCCGGCATCGTTGGCCGGCACCTGCCGCGCCAGCCTGACCGGCAGGCCCGTCTGTTGCAGCAGCTGCACGACCAACTCGGTCAGACGCCGGTTCTGGAACACTCCGCCGCTCAGGCCGACGCAATCGACCGGTCGCTCTGCCCGCACAGCCTGCAGCTGGTCGACCAGGGCCTGCGCCAGACTGGCATGCAACATTTCCGCCCGGGCAGCGATACTGGCAGCCGGGTCCTGCAACAGAGGCAACAACGGCGCCCAGTCGCTGCGCCAGACGCCCTCCGTGTCACGTGCCAGCGGCAGCGGGGTTGCCTTGGCGGCGCCGCTGCACGCCGCCTCAAGCTGCATGGGCCCCTGCCCCTCGTAAGTCGTTTCGCGCACCAGACCGGCAAAAGCCGCCGCCGCGTCGAACAGGCGGCCCGCCGCCGAGCTAAGCGGCGCATTCAGCCCCTGTTGCCAGGCCTGCCGCAGCATGCCTGAGGCATCCGGCACTTCCGGCCAGCGGCTGTCGCACTCCCATGCCAGCGCGGCGGCAGAACGCCACGGCTGCCGCCCGGCCGCTTCGCCGCCGGGTAAGCGGAATGGTCGCAGACTGGCTTGCCGTTGCCAGCGCCCCGGCCGGCCATAGAGTGCCTCGCCCCCCCAGAGCGTGCCATCCGGCCCCAGACCCACGCCATCCCAGGTAAACACCAGCCAGTTGCCACTGTCCGGATACTCACCCGCCAGGGCCGAGGCATGGGCATGATGATGCCAGACAGTACTCACCGCCAGCCCGCTGGCATGTGCCCAGCGGCTGCTGGCATAAGCGGGGTGGGCATCACACACTACGCGGCCCGGGCGGACCTGATAGAGCTGCTGCAAGTCATCCAGCACCTGCTCGAATACTTGTTGGGCGCGCTGCGAACCCAGGTCACCGATATGCGGCGACACCACCACGCGCCGGCCCCACGCCAGCGCCACGGTGTTTTTGTTGTGCGCCCCTACCGCCAGCAACGGTTCATGCAGCGTGAACGGCAAATCCAGTTCCAGCGGTGCATTACCCCGCCCCAGCCGCAACGGCCGCGGCACACCGGCGATCCAGCGGTACACCGGATCGTCGGCCGGCCGCACGATGCCACGGTCGTGATGCAAAAAACCATCGGCGACGGCAGCAAGGCGTATCTCGGCTTCAGCCGCTGCGGTAAGCACCGGTTCGCCACTGATGTTGGCCGAAGTTGCCACCAGCGGCCCGGCAAAATCCGCCAGCAGCAGATGGTGCAAGGGGCTGTAGGGCAGCATCACGCCCAGCTCGTTCAGGCCGGGGGCAAGGCCTGGTGGCAGATCAGCCTGCTGGCGCAAGCGCAATAGCAGGATCGGCCGCAACGGGCTGGCGAGAAAATCGGCCTCGGCCTTATCCAGTTCGACCACGTGCCCTACCGCTTCAAGATTGGCAAACATTACCGCAAAAGGTTTGTCCGGCCGGGCTTTGCGCTGCCGCAGACGGGCCACTGCGGCAGCCGAACGCGCATCACACAGCAGGTGGTATCCGCCCACCCCTTTCACCGCGACGATGCGGCCAGCGCGCAATGTCGCCACCGCAGCGGCCAGCGCCTGTTCGCCAGCACACCCGGCCGGCGCACCCGCGTCGCGGTAAAACAGTTGCGGACCGCAGCGGGGGCAGGCAACCGGTTCGGCGTGAAAGCGCCGGTCGAGCGGATTTTCGTACTCTGCCCGGCAGTCAGGACACAGGGCGAAGGTTTTCATGCTGGTCGCGGCGCGATCGTACGGCAGGCGCTCGATCAATGTATAGCGCGGGCCGCACTGGGTGCAGTTGATAAAGGGATAACGGTAGCGCCGGTTGTGCGGGTCAAACAGTTCAGCAAGACAGTCAGGGCAGGCGAAATAATCGGGCGGCAGGTGAATGTCGGCGGCAGCGTCCTGCACACTGGAACGGATGGCAAAGTCAGCAGCTCCGAGCGGTTCGGCCGGCTGGCGGCGGACGCTCGGCTGCGCCAGCGGCGGCGCTTCATCCTGCAACGCCCTGGCAAACCGCTCCAGTTGCGGCGCCGTTCCCTCGGCATGAATCTCCACCCAGCCCTGCCGGTTCTGTACCCAGCCGGTAAGCTCAAAACGCTGCGCCAGCCGGTAGACGAAGGGACGGAAACCGACCCCCTGTACCCGGCCAGATACGATGAAATCCGCAGCCGCCGGCGAACTCAAGCGACCTTGGCCTCGCGAATGCCGCTGGCCCACCAGATGCGGCAGGCGCCTTCGTCCGACACCATGCACGGCCCCACCGGCGTGCGCGGCGTACAGGCACTGCCGTACAGACGGCACTGATCGGGATAGATCTTGCCCAGCACCACCCGGGCGCAGTCGCAACCGGGCGGCATCTGCCCGGCGCGCCGGCGTGCCGGGTCAGCGTAGGAAGGAAAACGCACCTGGGCATCGTGCGCCGCCAGTTCCGGACGGATGGTAAACCCCGACGCGGCAATCCGGCCTACGCCGCGCCAGTTGGCATCGCTCACCTGCAGCACCTGCTGCAGCTGGCGGCGCGCACTCGGGTTGCCCTGCGGCCGCACCAGCTGCGGATAGCAGTTATCCAGGAACACCCGGCCGGACAGCAGCTGGCGCAGCACCGAATAGGTGGCCGCCAGCAGCGACTCGGGCGTAAACCCGGCCACGGCCGCTGGCAAACCATGCTGCTGCGGCACGAAATTCCATTCATCCGCCCCCATGACCGTAGCCACGTGACCGGGGGCAATCAGGGCATCAAAGCCCGGCGTTTCGGCTTCCAGCAGCATGGCCACCGCCGGCCAGGTCAAACGGCCGGACAGCAGCACTGACAGGTTCGCCGGGACGCCCTCGGCCAGCATGGCGGCCACCGGCGCTGTGGTGGTCTCAAAGCCGGCGGCAAAAAACACCACCTCGCGCTGCGGATTGTCCAAGGCAATGCGCACCGCTTCGGTAGGACTTGCCACCGGACGTACGTCGGCACCGGCGGCACGTGCGGCATCCAGCGAGCGCGGCTCGTCTTTTGGTGCATTGACCGGCACGCGCAGCATGTCGCCGAATGCGACCAGAATAACCTGTGCCTGCCGCGCCAGCTGGATCGCCTGATAGACATCCTCTTCCGGGCAGACACACACTGGACAGCCCGGCCCCGGAATCAGTTCAATGTTGTGCGGCAGGGCGCTGCGCAGCCCCGCGAGCGTGATAGAGCGTTCATGTCCGCCGCACACGTTCATGATTTTCACCCGTTCCGGCAGCGGCAGCGCGCGGATCTTTTCCAGCCAGCCGGCTGCGTCGCGGTGCATCGCGTCAGGCTCCGGCAGGCGCATGCAGGCGGGCGCCATCCGGCTGAATGGCCGGCCGCACGGTCTTGCCCGCCGCCACACGAGCACGCTGGGCGGCCAGCTCCTGACGCAGCCAGTTGAACCAGGCATCCAGCCCCAGTTGTTTGCGGGCCGACAGCGGCAGCACGGGCGCCTGGCTGGCCAGATCGCGCAGGCAATGTTCGGCACGCGCCGGATCAAAATCATCCAGTACCGCCAACAGGTCGGTTTTGCTTAGCACCACCATATCGGCGGCGCGGAACATGACCGGGTATTTGGCCGGCTTGTCGTCGCCCTCAGTCACTGACAGCAGAGTAACGTTGCGGTGCTGCCCCAGATCAAAGCTGGCCGGACAAACCAGATTGCCGACATTTTCGATAAACAGGATATCCACGCCGTTCAGATCAAGATGGTGCAAACCGTCATGCACCATATGTGCATCCAGATGACAGGCGCTGCCGGTGGTAATCTGGTAGGCCGGCACCCCACGCGCACGGATGCGTGCGGCATCGTTCTCGGTTTCCAGGTCGCCCTCGATCACGGCCAGATTCAGCTCGTCTTTCAGGGCGTCTACCGTGGCTTCCAGCAATGCCGTCTTGCCCGAACCGGGCGAGGACATGAGATTGATAGCAAGAATGCCGCGCGCGTCGAAATGCTCGCGGTTGTGTGCCGCCTGGTCGTCGTTGTGCTGCAGCAGTTTCTGCAGCACCGATACGGCACTGCCGCCTTTGGCCGGCTTGTAGGCCAGGTGCCGGTTTCCCGGCGTCACATTGCAACCGCAGTTATCGCACATAAGAAGATACCTACTTGTTGTTTACGTTAGCAGTTCCAGATTTGCCAGCAGCAGCTCATCGCCACTCAGCAGACGGGTGTGATAATCGCCGCATACGCCGCACAGCAAACGGTTGGGGCTGGCCTCAGTTTCTGCGCCACAGGTTTCGCACTGCACCCGCAGCGGCTGCGGCTCAATCAGCAACTGCGCCCCTTCCGCCACCGTACCGGCCGCAGCGAGCGGAAAGGCATTCAGCAGCAGGGCGGGCTCCACGCCGGACAACGGGCCGATATGCAAGGTAATCTGCGGCACGCTGGAGGCCTGGTGCTGCCGGGCAATCTCGGTCACCTGCTCGATCAGTGCCTGACAAACCGACAACTCATGCATCGGATTGCGCCGCTTCCGCCGCCAGCATCTCGTCGTACAACTCCCAGGCACTTTGCGCCTCGGCTTCAGTCATGGTCTGGATGGCATAGCCAACGTGCACCATGATGAAATCGCCCACGACCGGCAAATCGTCCTGCAGCATGAACAGGCTCACTTCGCGCATCACCCCTTTGGCAGTGGCTTCGGCCACCAGACCGTCAATCCGGGTAATTTGCATGGGAATCGCCAGACACATCGGGAAAGTTCCTTGTCGCCCGTAACCGGCAATGGAATAACCCACTATTTTACTAGGTTGTTATTCACAAACCGCCTGCTACGATTAGATTCGTATTTTTTCTTTTGCTTCAATTTTTCTTCGATTCATCTTAGTACAACTTTTATGCAGACTCTAGTACTCGGTATCGGCAACACCCTGCTAAGCGACGAAGGCGTCGGCGTACATGCCATACGTGCGCTGGCACAGGATCACCCGCACCTCGACAATGTCGAGTTCATGGATGGCGGCACACTGAGCTTCACGCTGGCCGGGGAAATCGAGGACAGCCGTGAATTGATCGTCATTGATGCAGCAGAACTCGGCCACCCGCCGGGCACGGTGCAGGTTTTCGAGGGCGAGCAGATGGACGCCTTCCTCGGTAGCAACCGCAAGCGCAGTGTGCACGAAGTCGGTCTGCTCGACCTGATGGCGGTTGCCCACCTTGCCGGCCACCTGCCGCAACGCCGCGCCCTGATCGGTGTGCAGCCGGACAAAGTGGACTGGGGCGACAGCCCGACCGAGGCCGTCGCCCGGGCCATCCCCCATGCCTGCACACGGGCGCTGGAATTGATTACTACCTGGCGAGAATCTACATGAGCAGCATTGAAGCGATCAGCATCAAAGTCGTGAACCCGCCATCCCTCCCAATAGACGGGCTGTCCGGCAATGCCGATGCCCTGCTGCACGAAGTCGCCGCCCTGCTGGATGACTTCATCAACCGCGGCCAGACCGCCGCCATCGACTTGCGCAGCCTGCCGCTGACACCGGCCGATTACGCCCTGCTGCGCGACACGCTGGCAAACGGCGAAGTGGCCGCGCAGCTGAGCATTACCGGCGACACCCGTGTGCATGAAACCCGTTTTCCCGGCGTGTGGTGGGTCACCCACTACAACGAAAGCGGCGACGTGGTGGCGGAATTGCTGGAAATTGCCGCCGTACCGGAGATTCTCAAAGCCCAGGCGGAAGATATCCGCGCCGGACTGGGACGGTTGCGCGAACATCTCACGAACGACTGAAAAATCCGAATAGCAGAACTCTAAAGAGGAGCCGTCATGAAAGAAACCGACACACTGGGCGCGAGCCTGACGAGCCACGGTATCAGCCGGCGCTCCTTTCTCAAGTTCTGTACCGCCATGGCCTCGCTCATGGCCTTGCCGCCCAGCGCCGCCTACGCCATGGCCGAAGCCCTGACCAAGGCCAGGCGTCAGTCGGTCATCTGGCTGTCGTTCCAGGAATGTACCGGTTGCGTCGAATCGCTCACCCGTTCGTTTGACCCGACTCTGGAACAGCTGATTTTCGAGCTCATTTCACTCGACTATCAGCACACGTTGCAGGCCGCCTCGGGCGAAGCCGCCGAGCGGGCGCGCGAGGAAGCCATGAAGGCTTCCTGGGGCAAATACCTGCTGGTGGTGGATGGCTCGATCCCGACCAAGGACGGCGGCGTGTATTCCGCCATTGCCGGCATCAGCAACTACGACATGCTGGTCGACACCGCCAAGGGCGCCGCCGCGATTGTCTCGGTCGGCACCTGTTCGTCGTTCGGCGGCATCCCGCATGCCAACCCCAACCCGACCGGGGCGGTGGCAGTCACCGACATCATCAAGGACAAGCCGGTGATGAACGTGCCGGGCTGCCCGCCCATCCCCTCGGTGATCGCCGGCACGCTGGCCTATTTCATCACTTACGGCAAACTGCCGGAACTGGATCACCTGAACCGGCCGAAAATCTTCTTCGCCGATACCATTCACGACCGCTGCTACCGCCGCCCCTTCTACGAGCAGGGCAAGTTCGCCAAAACCTTCGACGACGAGGGCGCACGCAACGGCTGGTGTCTCTACGAACTTGGCTGCAAGGGTCCCACCACCTACAACGCCTGCGCCACGGTAAAGTGGAATGGCGGCGTCAGTTTCCCGATCGAATCCGGCCACGGCTGCCTGGGCTGCTCAGAACCGGACTTCTGGGACAAGGGCAGCTTCTACAAGGCCCTGCCCACCCCGCTGACCAGCAACAATAAAATCATTGCCGGTGCCGCCGTAGCAGGCATCGCTGCGGGTGCGGTGGCGGCAGCGGTGTCGCGCAAGCATCAGGAACACATCGGCCAGGAAAATATCAGTGGGGAGAAAAAATAACATGGATCTGCTGCAATTCGCCCGCGGCCCCGCCCTGACCTGGGCCTCCGCCATTTTCGTCTGCGGCATGCTGTGGCGCCTGTCCGGCATCCTGCTGCTCAAGCGCAAGCCCGACTACAGCGAAGCGCGCCACACCGGCACCTGGCTCGGCGCCCTGAAACTGATCGTCAGCCGTTCCTGGCCGCGGCGCGAATTCATCCGCCACACTTTTCTCGGCGAGGCACTCGGCTACGTGTTTCATATTGGCCTGGGCATCGTTGTTTTTGCCTTTGCGCCGCACATTCTGTTCTTCAAGGCCCTCACCGGACTTGAATGGCCGCACCTGCCCAATGGCGTGGTCTATTTCAGCGGCGCAGTCACCATCGCCGCCCTGCTGGTGGTGCTGATCCGCCGGCTGACTCACCCGGTACTGCGTTTGCTGTCCAATTTTGACGATTACTTCAGCTGGTTCGTCACCATCACACCGGTGCTCACCGGCCTGCTGGCAGCGGCCCACCTGGGGGCACGTTACGAAACCCTGCTGGCCGTGCACATTCTCTCCGTCGCGCTGCTGCTGGTGTGGTTCCCCTTCGGCAAGCTGATGCACGCCACCCTGATTTTCATTTCCCGCGGCACCACCGGCGCACTGTTTGAACGCAAGGGAGCGGCAACATGAGCGAAACCGATATCAACAGCGTCCACCCGCTGGAACTCGACCAGCCGCGCTTCGGCATCAAAAAACCCGAACAGCGCTATGACAAGCAGGGCGACATGCCCGACGCGCAGCGGGTCGAAACGGCCATGCGCCATTTCGTCAAAGATTTCGGCGCCGTGGCGGCCACCTATATGGAAGCCTGCGTGCATTGCGGCATGTGCGCGGAAGCCTGCCACTTCTATGTCGCCACCGAAGACCCGAAATACACGCCGATCTGGAAGCTGGAACCGTTCAAACAGGCCTACAAACGCGAGGCCGGTCCGTTTGCCTTCCTCTACCGCGCGCTTAACCTGAAGAAAAAAGTCACCGTTGAACAACTGGAGGAATGGCAGGAACTGCTCTACGACAGCTGCACCATGTGCGGTCGTTGCAGCCTGATCTGCCCCATGGGCATCGACATCGCCACCCTGGTCGGCCTGGCCCGTCACGGCATGCACCAGGCCGGCCTGGTGCCGCACGAGCTGTGGGCAGTAGCCGAACGCGCCGAACGCGAAGGCAGCCCGCTGGGCGCCACCCCCAAAGTATTCAAGGAACGCTGCGAATGGCTGGCAGATGAACACGACGTCGCCATCCCTGTCGACAAGCCCCAGGCCGACGTCATCGCCGCTATGTCCTCCATCGAAATCATGAAGTACCCGGAATCCATCGTCGCTACCGCCAAGGTGCTCAATTACCTGGGGCTGAACTGGACCTTCCGCAGTGACGGTTACGAAGCCACCAACTTCGGCATGCTGGCAGGCAACAGCGCCTGGCAGAAAGACATGAGCATGAAGCTCATCAACGCCGCTATTGCCGCCGGCGCCAAGCTGCTGATCCTGCCCGAATGCGGTCACGCTTACGGCGCGCTGCGCTGGCAGGGTGCCAATGTGTACGGTAAGCCGCTGCCGTTCAAGGTACAGCACATCTCCGAATTCCTCGCGGAAAACGTACGCAGCGGTGCCATCAAAACCAGGCCGCTGGGCAAAACCCTGACATTCCATGATCCCTGTCAGGTCTCGCGCCGCGGCGGCGCCATTGAAGCGCCGCGCGAGGTCATTCAGGGACTGGGGGCCGAACTGATCGAAACGCAGGACAGCAAGGGATTGAACTGGTGCTGCGGCGGCGGAGGCGGAGTGGTCACCATCCGCCGCGCCGACCCGGTGCGCTACAAGGCGTTCCAGATCAAGATGAAACAGGTGGACGACACCGGCGCGGAAATGCTGGTATCCAGCTGCTCCAACTGCCGTCAGACCTTTGACGACGGTCAGGCGCACTTTCACTGGGACAAAACCATGCAAAGCCTGCTCGAACTGGTTGCAGATAATCTGGAGGATAAATGAGCTCAAGCACACAACGCGTGGTCGTCGACCCGATCACCCGCATCGAAGGCCACCTGCGTATCGAGGCGGAAACCGACGACGCAGGCCGCATCACCCGCGCATCCAGTGCCGGCACCATGGTGCGCGGTATCGAACTGATCCTGCGCGGCCGCGACCCCCGCGATGCCTGGGCCTTTGCCCAGCGCATCTGCGGTGTGTGCACGCTGGTACACGGCATCGCCTCGGTGCGCTCGGTGGAAAATGCGCTCAATTATGAAATCCCCGCCAATGCCCAGCTGATCCGCAACCTCATGATCGCAGCACAGTTCGTGCACGACCATGTGATGCACTTTTATCATCTGCATGCGCTCGACTGGGTGGACGTGGTTTCAGCTCTCAAGGCCGACCCCAAGGCCACCTCGGAGCTGGCACAGAGTCTGTCGGGCTACGCCAAGTCGTCGCCGGGTTACTTCTCTGACGTGCAGAAAAAACTCAAGGGCTTTGTCGAGGGCGGGCAACTGGGCATTTTCACCAACGGCTACTGGGGCCACCCGGCGTACAAGCTGCCGCCAGAGGCTAACCTCATGGCCGTGGCGCATTATCTGGAAGCGCTCACCTGGCAGCGCAACGTGGCTCAGCTGCACGCTATTTTCGGCGGCAAAAACCCGCACCCCAACTTCCTCGTCGGCGGCGTACCCTGCGCTATCAGCATCCACCCCGGCGGCGAGAATGAAGGCGCCAGTTCCGGCGCCACTTCGCTGAATGTGCTGGGCCTGCAGAAAGTGCAGGACATCATTCATCAGATGCGCGACTTCGTCGACCAGGTTTATGTGCCGGACACCCTTGCCATCGCCGGTTTCTACAAAGACTGGTTCAAGCAGGGCGAAGGCATCGGCAATTTCATGACCTACGGCGATTTCCCGGAAAAAGGCATGTCCGACCCGGCCAGCTTCCTCATCCCCTCCGGCGTCATCCTCAACCGCGATCTGTCGACCATCCATCCAGTGGACCTGAATGCCGAGGACCAGATTCAGGAATACGTTGCCCACTCGTGGTACGACTACAGCGGCGGCAAAAACACCGGTCTGCACCCGTACGCCGGCGAAACCAACCTGCATTACACCGGCCCCAAACCGCCCTACGCGCAGCTGGACGTGGACCAGTCCTACTCCTGGCTCAAGTCGCCGCGCTGGCGCGGCCATGCAGTGGAAGTCGGACCGCTCGCCCGCGTTCTCATGCTGTACGCCAAAGGCCACGAGCAGACCAAGGAACTGGTTGGCATGGCGCTGAAAAAGCTCGATCTGCCAGTCAGCGCACTGTATTCGACGCTGGGTCGCACCGCCGCACGCACGCTGGAAACCAAGATCATCGTTGATGCCATGCAAACCTGGTACGACAACCTCATCGCCAACATTAAGGCGGGCGATGTGCGCACCTTCAACGAAAAACTCTGGGAACCCTCTTCCTGGCCGGCCGTGAGCAAGGGCGTGGGCTACATGGAAGCACCGCGCGGCGCGCTGGCGCACTGGATCGTCATCAAGGACGGCAAAATCGACAACTATCAGGCCGTCGTGCCTAGCACCTGGAATGCCGGACCGCGTGATGCCACCGGCCAGGACGGCCCCTATGAAGCGGCGCTCAAAGGCCACCAGCTGCACGATGCCAAGCAGCCGATCGAAATCCTGCGCACCGTCCACAGCTTCGATCCCTGCATCGCCTGCGCCGTCCACGTCACCGACTCGGACGGCGAAGAACTCATCAAAGTCAAAGTGCGTTAGGAGCCATTCATGCGTATCCGCCCCACCCTTCTGCTTGCCGGCCTGCTGACCGCCGTTTCCACACCGGCCTCCGCTCACCTGCTCGGCATGCACGGCGCCGGTTTCGAGGCTGGTGTTGCCCACCCCTTCTCCGGCCTCGATCATCTGTTCGCCATGCTCGCCGTAGGCATCTGGGCTGCCCAGCAGGGTGGCCGCGCCCTGTGGGCGATTCCGCTTGCCTTTGTCGGCACCCTGGTCGCCGGTGGCTTGCTGGCCATTAACGGTATTCACCTGCCCCTGGTCGAACCCGGTATTGCCGCTTCGCTGCTGGTACTCGGTCTGCTCATCGCCACCTCGGCCCGCCTGCCCGTCTCTGCCGGCGCGGCACTGGTCGGCCTGTTCGCCCTGTGGCACGGCCACGCGCACGGCACGGAACTGCCGGAAGCGGCCTCTCCGGCAGGCTACGCCATCGGCTTTGTCATCGCCTCCGTGGCACTGCATGGCATCGGTATCCTGCTCGGCCGACGCATCCATGCCGCGGCCTTGCCGTGGCAAAAATTTGCCGGTGGCCTGATTTCGGCCACGGGAATGTGGCTGCTGCTGGCAAGCTGAACAGACTGAAACAGTACCGCTGTACGCAATAAAAAACCCGGCCGAAGCCGGGTTTTTTATTGCGTGACGACACAAATCAGAACGGAATGTCGTCGTCGAAACCGCCGTCAAAACCACCGCCGCCGGAAGCCGGTTTGCTGGCCGGCATATCGCTGTCGTAGCTGCCGCCACCACTACGGCCACCGCCAAAGTCGGCACTGCCGCCGGAACCGGAACGGCCACCCAGCATCTGCATACGGTCGGCGCGGATTTCAGTGGTGTACTGGTCCTTGCCGTCCTTGTCCTGCCACTTGCGGGTTTGCAGGCTGCCTTCAATGTATACCTGGCTGCCTTTTTTCAGGTACTGGCCGGCAATTTCGGCCTGCTTGCCGAACATGGACACGCGGTGCCATTCGGTACGTTCCTGTTTTTCCCCGCCCTTGTCTTTCCACGTGTCAGTAGTGGCAATGCGCAGGTTGGCGACTGCGTCGCCGCTCGGCAGATAACGGATTTCCGGGTCCGCGCCCAGGTTGCCTACCAGAATTACTTTGTTTACGGATGCCATCAGCTCGTCTCTCCCACTCCAATTAATTGTTCTGCCCCGGCCTGGTCCCAGCCCTTCTGGTCAACCTTCAGCAGAGCCACACCTTCGCCGGCCAACACGATCGCCTCGCGCACACCCTGCAGACCGGACAGCTTGGCAGCCAGCCCGCGGGCCTGCTCGCCGGTCAGTCCTTCCACATGATACATCTTGCTGCTGACAGCCGGGGGCGGCTGCATGGTCAGGGCCAGCATCAGCCATGTCAGCATCATAGCAGCAGCAAAGCCAAACACAACGGCCGGACCGAAATGATGCGCCAGAAAACCACCGATAGCGCCGCCGGCAAACAGGCCAAGTGATTGCGAAGTATTGTAGATACCCATCGCGGTGCCCTTGCTCATGGCCGGGGCGATCTTGGAAATCATCGACGGCAGAGTGGCTTCCAGCACGTTGAAGGCGAGGAAATAGAAGAACAACAGGCCGATGATTTCCATCAGTGCAGGCGGCTGGGTCATGAAGCCCAGTTGCACAGCCATCATCAGAGCAATGGCACCGGCAAACACCTGCTTGAGCTTGGCCTTTTTCTCGCCATAGATGATGAACGGCACCATCAGGAAGAAAGACACCACGGTCACCGGCAGGTATACCTTCCAGTGTTCGGCAACCGGCATATTACCGATATCGTGCAGCATGCCCGGCACAATCACAAACATGGCCATCTGGGCGGCATGCAGAGAAAAAATGCCGAAGTTGAGACGCATCAGCTGGGTATTTTTCAACACGCCGACAAACTGCGACGGCAGGGTTTCGGCGTCCGAGTGAAAACGCGAAATCTGCGGATTCGGCACCATCCATTTGACTACGCCCATGGCCAGAATGGCCATGAAACCGGTCATGGCAAAAATACCGGACAGACCGATCAGATGATCCAGCAGCGGACCCATCACCAGGGAAGCGGAAAATGTGACGCCGATGGTCATGCCGATCACGGCCATGGCCTTGGTGCGGTGCTCTTCACGAGTCAGGTCGGCCAGCAACGCGGTAATCGCCGCGGAAATCGCTCCGGCCCCCTGCAGCGAGCGCCCGAGGATAATACCGTGAATATCGGTGGCGGCAGCGGCGACAAAACTGCCCAGCGCGAATAACACCAGCCCCAGGTAAATAACGCGCTTGCGGCCGAAGCGGTCGGCCGCCATACCGAAGGGGATTTGCAGGAAGGCCTGGGTTAAACCGTAAGCCCCCAGTGCCAGCCCGATGAGAATCTGGCTGGAACCGCCCGGCATGTGCTCTGCATGCCAGGCAAAAATCGGCAGGATGGAAAACAGGCCGACCATGCGCAGTCCAAATACACCGGCCAAACCCATGCTGGTGCGCCACTCAACGGGCGTCATTCGTTCCGAGACAGACATAATTTAGCTAAACCCTTTCAATTTGCGTATATTATCAGGTTGTGTTGGAGATACGAAGCAACCATGTCAGGCATCAAGATTCGCGGCGCACGCACGCACAACCTCAAAAACATCAACCTCGACCTTCCGCGCGACCAGCTGATCGTCATTACCGGCCTGTCCGGCTCCGGCAAATCCTCGCTGGCGTTCGACACGCTCTACGCCGAAGGCCAGCGCCGCTACGTCGAATCGCTTTCAGCTTATGCCCGGCAGTTCCTGCAGTTGATGGAAAAACCGGATGTCGACCTGATTGAAGGCCTGTCACCGGCCATCTCCATCGAGCAGAAGGCCACTTCGCACAATCCCCGCTCCACCGTGGGCACGGTGACCGAAATCCACGACTACCTGCGTCTTTTGTTCGCCCGCGTGGGTGATCCGCAATGTCCGGACCACGGCATCACCCTGGCAGCGCAAAGCGTGTCGCAAATGGTCGACACGGTTCTGGAGCTGCCCGAAGACACCCGCCTGATGATACTGGCGCCGCTGATCGTGGGTCGCAAAGGCGAACACCACGACCTGTTCGCCGAACTGAAAGCCCAGGGATTTGTCCGCATCCGCGTGGATGGCGAAGTCTATGACCTCGACACCCCGCCCTTGCTGGACAAGAACAAAAAACACACGGTGGAAATCGTCGTCGACCGCCTGAAAGTGCGTCCTGACGTCAAACAACGCCTGGCTGAATCGTTTGAAACTGCCCTGCGCCACGCCGACGGCCGTGCCCTTGCCGTAGAGATGGACAGCGGCAAGGAACATTTGTTCTCGGCAAAATTCGCCTGCCCGGTATGCAACTACAGTCTGCCGGAACTGGAACCGCGTCTGTTCTCCTTCAACAACCCGATGGGCGCCTGCCCGCGCTGCGACGGGCTGGGCCAGATCAGCTTCTTCGACCCCAAGCGCGTGGTTGCCCTGCCGCATCTGAGTCTCGCTGCCGGCGCCATCAAGGGCTGGGACAAACGCAACCAGTTCTATTTCCAGATGCTGCAAAGCCTGGCCATGCACTACGGATTTGATCTGGATGTGCCGTTCGAGAGCCTGCCCGAATCGATCCAGAACGTCATCCTGCATGGCAGCGGACATGAAGAGATCAAATTCCAGTACCTCAACGAGCGCGGCAGCAAGATCAGCCGCGCCCACCCGTTTGAAGGCATCATCACCAACCTCGACCGGCGCTACAAGGAAACCGATTCGCTCGTGGTGCGCGAAGAACTGGCCAAATACCTCAACCAGCAGCCCTGTCCGGATTGTCATGGCGCCCGCCTGCGGCGCGAGGCGCGCCACGTTATGGTGGCCGGCCACAGTCTGCATCAACTGGCAGCCATGCCGCTGCGCGATGCTGAGACTTTCTTCCGCGAACTGGGCTTTACCGGTCACAAACAGGCCATCGCGGAAAAAATCCTCAAGGAAATCGCCGAGCGCATTCAGTTTCTCAACAACGTCGGGCTCGACTACCTCAATCTGTCGCGCTCTGCCGACACCTTGTCGGGGGGCGAAGCCCAGCGCATCCGACTGGCATCACAAATCGGTTCCGGTCTCACCGGCGTCATGTACGTGCTGGATGAGCCTTCCATCGGCCTGCATCAGCGCGACAACGACCGGCTGCTATCCACGCTCAAGCGTCTGCGCGATCTGGGCAACACCGTCATCGTGGTAGAGCATGACGAAGATGCCATCCTGCATGCCGACTACGTCGTCGATATCGGCCCCGGCGCCGGCGAACACGGCGGCCGCGTGGTTGCCGAAGGCAAGCCCGCCGACATCATGGCCAACCCGGCCTCGCTGACCGGCCTCTATCTGTCCGGCGCGCGCCGCATCAGCGCACCGCCGGGCAGTCGTCTGCCCGACAGTGAGCGCATGCTGACCCTCACCGGAGCGAGCGGCAACAATCTGAAAAGCGTGACCCTGAATCTGCCGGTCGGCCTGCTCACCTGCGTCACCGGGGTGTCGGGTTCCGGCAAATCGACACTGATCAACGACACGCTCTATCAGGTTGTCTCGCGCCACCTCTATAACAGCAACACCGAGCCGGCACCGTATACCGGCATAGACGGGCTGGAACACTTCGACAAGGTCATTGCCATCGACCAG
>JAJZTZ010000035.1 GCA_021847305.1 Pseudomonadota bacterium
CGGCATGACGCTGAGCCAGGTAGCGGAAGCGATCTTCCCGCACCCGACTCAGACCGAACTGTTCGGCGAACTGGCTCGCCGCCTGCAGTCGCGCCTGCGCCGCACGGCCAAATCGGCCTGAAATGGCAATGCATGAAAACGGCGTGGCTTTTGCCACGCCGTTTTCATTTAGAGAGACTATACTGGGCTGGCATTTTAGGTTTTCGCTATCTCAATTAACCGTGGTTTGATTTCATGTATTCTTTGCTCCGCCCATTCCTGTTTCAGCTTAATGCGGAAACCTCACATAACCTGACGCTTGCCGCACTCAATCGTCTGAACGCCCTTGGTCTCCTGCACACCCTGCCTGTGCCAGAGAGCCCGCGCACAGTCATGGGCATCACCTTCCCCAACCCGGTCGGCCTGGCCGCCGGTCTGGACAAAAACGGCGACTACATTCGCGCGCTGGCACAGCTGGGGTTCGGCTTCCTCGAAATCGGCACGGTCACTCCGCGGCCGCAACCGGGCAACCCCAAACCGCGCCTGTTCCGCCTGCCCAAGGCGCAGGCCATCATCAACCGCATGGGCTTCAACAACCACGGTGTGGAAGCACTGATCCACAATGTCGAGTACTACGCCAAATTCAAAGGCGTGCTGGGCATCAACATCGGCAAGAATTTCGATACGCCAGTGGAAAACGCCCATGAGGACTATCTGCATTGTCTGCGTCGCGTTTATGCCAGTGCCTCTTACGTCACCGTCAACATTTCTTCGCCCAACACGAAAAACCTGCGTCAGCTGCAGGAACGCGACGCGCTGGAGAAACTGCTGTCGTTGCTGAAGGAAGAGCAGGACAAGCTGGCCAGCCAGCACGGCAAATACACCCCGATCGCCCTCAAAATTGCGCCCGACCTGAGCGGCGAACAGATCGCTGATATCGCCGACCTGCTGTTGAAACACAAATTTGACGGGGTTATTGCCACCAACACCACCATCGACCACCATGCGGTCGCCCATCTGCCGCACGGCAACGAAACCGGCGGCCTGTCCGGCGCCCCGGTCCGGGCTGCCTCTACAACGGTGATCCGCCAGCTGGCGCAACACCTGCAAGGTCGTCTGCCGATCATCGGCGTGGGCGGCATTCTTTCAGGCGCCGACGCGGCCGAGAAAATGCACGCCGGCGCCAGCCTGGTGCAGATCTATACCGGCCTGATCTACCGCGGCCCCGGCCTGGTACGCGAAGTGGCCGATGCCCTGCAAAATCTGAAATAATTGTTTATTGACGCTCACCGAGGAAAACACACCATGGATCTGCCCAGCATCGTTACCGAACTCATCACCCTCGATCACGTAGTCGGCGATGGCAGCGAAGCCACACCGTCCACCCGCGTTACCGTGCACTACAGCGGCTGGCTGTACGATGCCGCCCAGCCGGATGGCAAAGGCGAGATGTTCGACAGCTCGGTTGAACGTGGCGAACCGTTTGTTTTCCCGCTCGGCGCCGGACGCGTGATTCAGGGCTGGGACGTCGGCGTCGCCGGTATGAAGGTAGGCGGCAAGCGCACCCTGATCATTCCTGCTGAAATGGGTTACGGTACCTACGGTGCCGGCGGCGTGATCCCCCCCAACGCCGCACTGGTATTCGACGTGGAATTGCTGGCTGTACGCTAAGCCACCCCTGCATGGCGCCTCCGGCACTGCTATAGTGAAAGCACAGGAGGCGACATGCACATCGGTATCCCCAAAGAAATCAAAGACCACGAATTTCGCGTCGGCGCCACGCCGGCCGACGTAGCGTCCTACATTGCCGCCGGACATCAGGTCAGCGTGGGCCAGGAGGCCGGCGCTGCCATCGGTTTCAGCGATGCCGATTATCGCGCTGCCGGCGCCCGCATTGGCCAGGCCGACGACATTTATGCCGCGGATCTGGTGCTCAAGGTAAAAGAACCCCAGCCAACCGAGTATGCCCTGCTGCGGCCGGGCCAGCTGCTATTCTGCTATCTGCACCTGGCAGCCGCCCCGGAACTGGCGCGTGAACTCATAGAGCGACAGGTTACGGCCATTGCGTTTGAAACCATTACCGACAAAGCCGGCCACACCCCGCTGCTGGCGCCGATGTCGGAAATTGCCGGCCGCCTTGCGGCACAGATGGCGGCCCATTATCTCACCCTGCCGCAACAGGGACGGGGCGTGCTGCTCGCCGGCGCGGCAGGCGTCCCGCCGGCCCGCGTGCTGATCATCGGCGGCGGCATGGCGGGCAGCAATGCCGCCCAGATCGCGCTGGGTATGGGCGCCGATGTCACGCTGCTGGACCGCGACCCGGGCCGGCTGCGCGAGTTGCAACAACGTTTCGGCCCTGCGCTCAAAACCGGCTTTTCCCACGACGACACCATCCGCCATCTGCTGCCGGACACCGATGCGGTAATTGGCGCCGCTTATATTCCCGGCCGGCACGCACCGCGGCTGCTAAGTACCGAGCATATCCGCCTGCTGCCAGCCGGAGCCGTTCTGGTTGACATATCCATTGATCAGGGGGGAATCAGCGAAACATCGCGGCCCACCACTCACAGCCAGCCGGTCTACCTGGAACATGGCGTGGTGCATTACTGCGTTGCCAACATGCCGGCCGCCGTCGCCCGCACCTCCACGCTGGCGCTCACCCAGGCCGTGCGACCCTATGTGCACAAACTGGCGCAAAAAGGCCTGGCAGCCCTGGCGCAAGATCCCGGCTTTAACGATGGTCTTAATATTGATCATGGCGAAATCAGACATGCGGGACTGGCGGCGGATTTGCAGACGCGGCAAAATCAAGCCGCATGAGCATGCCTTTCTGTAACAGCAGACGTCTTGGGCACTCCCTTCTGCTGCTTTACTGCCTCCTGATTCTGCTTGTCGGCTGCAGCAAAGCCCCGGAAGATCATTACACGCCGCGTTATGCCACCACAGTAAACGATAAAACGGTCTATCGTTTTGCCATTCTGCCGCAATACAACCCGCAACTGCTCAGCCGACTGTACACCCCGTTCATGGATTACCTCAGTGCACGCATTCCCGATGCGACGTTTGCAATGGAGTCTTCGGCGACGTTTGCTGCATTTGAGCGAAAAATCAGCCAGCGCGCTACGCCATTTGTATTAGCCAATCCTTACCATACATTGCTCGGCATCCAGTCTGGTTATTCCGTTTTTGCCAAACAAGCGGATGATCAGGAGTTTCGCGGCCTTTTGCTGGTACGGCGCGACAGTACCATTCATTCTCCAGCAGACCTGCGCGGCAAAAGAATTGCCTACCCCTCTCCCACTGCCGTGGCCGCAGCCATGTTGCCGCAAGCCTTTCTTCAGGCCCACGGTATTGATGTCATGCATGACACCCAGACCGAATATGTAGGCTCGCAGGAGTCCACTATCCTGGCACTCAGCCTTGGACAAGTGGATGTAGCCGCCAGCTGGCCGCCTGCATGGCGAGCCTTCCAGCAATTGCATCCGCAGCAGGCCGCCGCCATCAAGATCATGTGGCAAACAGCCAATCTGCCGAGCAATTCATTGATGGCGCGTAACGATGTTGCACCAGAACTGGTCAGCCAATTGCAGCAAGTCATTTTTGACATGCCAAACAATCCGGAAGGACGGGCCGTATTAAAACAAATGCTGACAGACAGTTTCACCATTGCCAGCAATGCCACCTATGATTCAATGCGGGAGTTTGTCCGTCATTTCAGCCACACAGTAAGGCCGATCAATTGTTATGAACTTCCCCGGGGCGGGCCTCAGCAAGCCAAGACGACACACTTTGACAAGCACTGACAAGCAAGTTAAATTTGATACATAAAATAAATATAGTCTCTACTACAAGGCCACCGAATGCCGAACCTAGCCAAAGCATGGCGTTTTTTCCTGCTGGCAGGACTGGTTCTTCTCAACGCTGCCTGCCACAAGCAGGAGGCGCAGACCTATGAACCGCAGTACACCGACACGTTCCGTGATCGCAACCTGTATCATTTCGCCGTTCACCCGCTGTACAACCCGGAAATGCTCAGCAGCGTATTCACCCCACTGATGGAATACCTGAACGAACGCATCCCCAATGCCACTTTCCAGCTCGAGGCGTCGCGCGATTACACGGCATTTGAGGACAAGATCCGCCGCCGCAGCGTTGAATTTTTATTGCCTAATCCATATCAAACTCTGCTGGGGCAACTAAACGGTTATCATGTCTTTGCCAAAATGGGTAATGATGCTGATTTTCACGGCATTTTCATTACCCGGCGTGACAGCGGAATTCACTCAGTCAGCCAGCTCAAAGGCAAGACCATCTCCTACCCCGCCCCCACCGCAATTGCTGCCACCATGCTGCCGCAACAATTCCTGCAGGATCACGGCATCGACGTCAACAGCGATATCGCCAATATTTATGTCGGTTCGCAGGAGTCCTCCATCCTGGCCGCTTACCACCGGCAAGCGGACGTGGCCGCCACCTGGCCGCCCCCCTGGCGAAATTTCGTCAAGGACCACCCGCGTGAAGCCGCACAGCTGAAAGTATTGTGGCAAACCCCCTCACTGCCGAACAACTCATTCATGGCGCGCAATGATGTTGCCGCCGACCTGGTGCAGAAAGTGCGCAAGGCGCTGCTCGACATGCCCACCGACCCAGTCGGCAGAAAGGTGCTGCAGCAAATGGCGATGTTCCCGTTCGAAATGGCTGATGACAACACCTACCTCCCGGTGCGCCAGTTTATTCGCCGCTTCAATAAGGCAGTGCGGCCGCTGGACACCTTTGATGCTCAACCCCAGCCGGCTTCGGCCGGCAGACAGGATTAGCCGTGTTGCGTTTTCTCAATAAATCGCTGCGCCGCCAACTGATCCTCGGGGTTGTGCTGGTGCACGCGGTCATGATGAGCATCTTCGTTTATGATCTGGTGGAACGCCAGCGTGACTTTCTCATGCAGCGTCAGCTCGACCAGACGCGCATCCGCGCGGAAAACCTGGCGGTTGCCGCCGCCGCCTGGGTCTTGTCACGCGACTATGCCGGCATGACCGAACTCATCGATGCGCAGGACAAGGACCCGGAAATTCGCTACGCCATGCTAACTGACGCGAAAGGCATGGTTCTGGCTCACAGCGACAGCTCAAAGATCGGCAAAACCCTGGCCGATGAAAAAAGCCGCGCCATGCTGCAGGCCCGCGAATTTCACTGGAATGTGCGCAGCCAAACGCTCTCTGACGGGGCAGCGCCAATCATTGTTAACCGCCAGATCATCGGCTGGGCACGTATCGGCATGACGGAAAAGGCCACGCTCAACAAACTGCGTCAAGCCAGTATCAATGGCATCGCCTACACCCTGCTGGCCATTCTCATCGGCAGCATCATGGCCTGGCTCATGGCCCAGCGCATTACCCGGCGCCTGGAAATCCTGCGCGCCACCATGGACAGGGTACAGCAGGGCGCCACCAATGCCCGCGTCGACCTGCCGGGCGAAGACGAAGCTGCCAGCCTGGCCAATGATTTCAACACCATGCTCGACCGGCTGGCGAGCCGCGAGCAAGATCTTGAAACAACCCGCCTGGAACTGGCAGAGAGCGAAGCGCGCTTCGAAATGACCCTGCAAAACGCCAATATTGGCCTGTGGGACTGGGATTTGCACGATCAAGTGTACTACTCACCGCAATGGAAAGCGCTACGGGGTTACCAACCGGACGAACTGGCCGACACACTGGCTGTGTGGCAAAGCCATGTCCATCCGGACGACCTTGCCGCCGTTCAGGAAACCATCAACCAGCATCTGGGCGGTGCCACGGAAATCTATCAGACCGAGTACCGTACCCGCCACAAGGATGGTTACTACTTCTGGATCATGGATCGCGGGGCGGTGATTCGCAATGTAGCCGGGCAGCCGGTGCGCATGACCGGCATCAATGCCGATATCACCCAGCGGAAACTGCTGGAAACCCAGCTATTCGAAGAAAAAGAACTGGCGCAGATCACGCTTTCATCCATCGGCGACGCAGTCATCACCACCGATGCCGCCGGACGCGTCACCTTCATGAACCAGATCGCCGAACTTCTGACCGGCTGGCACCAATTCGAGGCAATCGGACTTCCGGTCCATCAGATCATGACCCTGATCAACGAGGAAACCGGCACCAGCCTGGAAAACCCGGTGGAATCCTGCCGCCGGCAAGGCATGATGACCGGCATGCAGGAACACACCGCGCTGATCTCGCGCAATGGCCACCAATACGCCATCGAAGACTCGGCTGCACCGATTTTCAGCCGTACGCACGAGCTGATCGGCACCGTCATGGTATTCCACGACGTATCGGAAAAGCGTGCCATGACGCGCCAGATGCTCTGGCAGATTTCCCATGATGTACTGACCGGCCTGGCCAATCGCTACGCTTTCGAACTGCGGCTGCATGAACTCGAATCCGCCCCGTCGGATGACAGCCATGCCTGCCTCTACATAGATCTGGATCAGTTCAAACTGGTGAACGATACCGTAGGGCATACCGCCGGCGACGAACTGTTGCGCCAGCTCGGCAATTTGATGCAGGACGAAATCCGCCATGCCGATCTGCTGGCGCGTCTGGGCGGCGATGAGTTCGGCATTTTGCTCGATCATTGCCCTACCGCCAAGGCACTGGAAATTGCCGAGCAATTGCGCAGCCTGATTGCCGAATTCCGTTTTTCCTGGGAAGGAAAATTCTTTGATGTCGGTGTTTCCATTGGCGTAGTCGCCTTCAAGGCCGGCGAAATGTCGGCCGCAAGCATCATGTCCGCTGCCGACATGGCCTGCTATGATGCCAAGCGCAAGGGACGCAACCGCGTGCACCTGTATCACAAGGACGATGCTGGCGAGACCACCCAGGCCATGGAACTGGAAGCCGCTGCCGGCATTCGCGCAGCGCTCAAGGACAACCGGCTGGTGCTGTATGCGCAGGAAATCCGCCCCATTATTGCCGGCAGCAGCCATTACGAGATACTGGTACGTTTTATTGATGAACAGGGCAAGCTCAAGCCGCCCGCCAGCATTATCCAGGCCGCTGAACGCTTCGGTCTGATGAGCGAAATCGACCGCTGGGTGGTACGCAACAGCTTCAAGGCAGCGCGCCAGTACAGTCTTCTGCATTTCTCCATCAACCTGTCGGGCCAGTCGCTCACCGACGAGACATTCGCCGATTTCATTCGTCAGGAACTGAAAAGCCAGCCGGTCGACACCAGCCGGCTGTGCTTTGAGATTACTGAAACTGCGGCCATCAGCCATCTGTCGATGGCAACCGAGTTCATTCGCGAAATGAAAGAACTGGGTTTCAGCTTCTCGCTCGATGACTTTGGCTCGGGCATGTCGTCCTTTGCCTACCTCAAGCACCTGCCGATCGACTACATCAAGATCGACGGCGTGTTTGTGCGCGACATCGTCACCGATGAGCTCGACCGCGCTTTTGTCCAGAGCATCAACCATATAGGCCGCGTCATGGGCAAGAAAACCATTGCCGAATTTGTTGAAAACGACGAAATTCTCGCCATTCTGCGTCAACTCGGGGTGGATTACGCGCAAGGCTATGGCATCCGCCCGCCGATTCCGCTGGAACAGCTGACCGCACCGGACAATTAAGAACCGCTAACGATCCAATACTTGCCTGCGCCGCATCAGGCAAGGGATAATAGCGCCATCTGCAAACTGGCGGGCTCCATGGAAGACTACATCCTTCTTCTTATCGGTACGGTGCTGGTCAACAACATCGTTCTGGTCAAAATTCTTGGCCTGTGTCCGTTTATGGGCGTGTCCAAAAAACTGGAAACCGCCATCGGCATGGGGGCCGCCACCACCTTCGTTCTCACGGTCGCTTCCGGCGCCAGTTACCTGGTCAACCACTACCTGCTGGGTACGGAACTGTTCTACCTGCGCACGCTGACCTTCATTGTCGTCATCGCCGGCATCGTGCAGTTCACCGAAATGTTCATCCAGAAAACCAGCCCGGTGCTGTACCAGGTGCTCGGCATCTACCTGCCCCTGATCACCACCAACTGCGCCGTGCTGGGCATTCCGCTGCTCAACGTGCAGAATAACCACAACTTCCTGCAATCTTTGTTCTACGGCGCCGGCGGCGCAATCGGCTTTTCCCTGGTGCTGGTCCTGTTCGCCTCCATGCGCGAACGACTGGAGGGGGCCGATGTGCCGGCGCCGTTTAAAGGCACTCCCATCGCCCTGATCACGGCCGGCTTGATGAGTATCGCCTTCATGGGTTTTGCCGGACTGGTCAAGTAAATGCTGTCTGCCATTCTCGTCATGATCTTTCTCGGGCTGCTGCTGGGCGTCGTGCTCGGCGTCGCCTCGGTACGTTTCAAGGTGGAAGGCGACCCGCTGGTCGACAAAATCGACGCCATCCTGCCGCAAACCCAGTGCGGCCAGTGCGGCTTCCCCGGCTGCAAACCCTACGCCACGGCCATTGCCAGTGGCGAAGCGGAAATCAACCAATGCCCGCCCGGCGGCGACGAAGGTGTGCGCAAGCTGGCCGAATTGCTAGGCCGCGAATACAAGCCGCTGAATGCCGAGCACGGCGCGGAAAAACCCAAGTCGGTTGCCGTTATCGACGAGAACACCTGTATCGGTTGCACCCTGTGCATCCAGGCCTGCCCGGTGGATGCGATTCTCGGCGCCGCCAAGCACATGCACACGGTCATCAGCAGCGAATGCACCGGCTGCGAACTGTGCGTCGAACCGTGCCCGGTCGATTGCATCACCATGCAGCCGATTCCGGAAACACTGAACAACTGGAAGTGGAAGTACCCGGTCATCCCCATCCGCCCCATCGCCACGGGAAGCCAGCCGCAATGAGAAAACTGGCGCAGTTCAACGGCGGCGTACACCCGCCGCAGCACAAAAACGAATCCAACCAGCAGCCCATCCTCAGCCTGCCGCTGCCGGAACGCCTGACAGTTCCCTTGCGCCAGCACATAGGCAACCCGGCCAAGCCGCTGGTCAGCGCCGGCGAACGCGTTCTCAAGGGTCAGCTCATCGGCAAGGCCGAAGGCTACGTATCGGCAGCGGTACATGCGCCGACCTCCGGCAGGGTCATTGCCGTCGAGCCCGCCCCGGTACCCCACCCGTCTGGCCTGTCGGACCTGTGCGTCATCATCGAAGTGGACGGCGAGGAAGAGTGGGGCGAACATGCGCCGCTGCGCTACCGCGAAATGGACCCCTCCGCCGTGCGCAACCGTATTCGCGACCTGGGCGTGGTCGGTCTGGGCGGCGCCGTATTCCCCAGCTTCATCAAACTCAACCCCGGCGCCAAGCAAAAAACCGAAACGCTGATCATCAACGGTGCGGAATGCGAACCCTACATCACCTGTGACGACCGCCTGATGCGCGAGCGCGCTGACGACATCATGCGCGGCATCGAAATCATGGGCTACATGCTGCATCCCAGCGAAGTGCTGATCGGCATTGAAGACAACAAACCCGAAGCCATCGCCGCCATGCAGGCCGCAGCCGCCAAGATGACCTTTCCGGTCGAAGTGGTTGCCGTTCCCACCGTCTACCCCGGCGGCGGCGCACGCCAGCTGACCCGCGTGCTGACCGGCAAGGAGCCGCCCGCCGGCGGCCGTTCAACCGACATCGGCGTGCAGATTTTCAACGTCGCCACCGCCTACAGCCTGCACCGCGCGGTGCATCTGGGTGAAGCGATGCTGTCGCGCGTGGTTACCGTGACCGGCAACGTTGCCCAGCCCGGTAATTTCGAGGCGCTGATTGGCACCCCGGTGGAGCATCTGCTTGCGGCCGCCGGCGGCGCCAAAAGCGACACCTCGCGCTATATCATGGGCGGACCGATGATGGGCATCCCGCTGACCTCGGCCGCGCTGCCGGTCACCAAAGCGATGAATTGCGTAATTGCTGCTTCCGACGCGCTGTTCCCCGAGCCTCCGCCGGCCATGCCCTGCATTCGCTGTGGTCGTTGCGCGCAGGCCTGCCCGGCCGACCTGCAGCCATTTGAACTATACTGGCACGCCAAATCGCGCAACTTTGGCAAAACCCAGGAATACGGCATTTTCGATTGCATCGAATGCGGCTGCTGCGATTATGTCTGCCCGAGCCATATTCCGCTGGTCGAATATTACCGTTTTGCCAAGAGCGAAATCTGGGCGCGCGAACAGGAAAAAGCCGCGGCCGACAATGCCCGCAACCGGCACGAGTTCCGCACTTTCCGCCTGGAACGCGAGAAGCAGGAGCGGGCCGAGCGGCTGGCGCAAAAGGCCGCCAGCGCGAAAACCAGTGATGCGCCGGCAGAAAGCAGCAGCGAAGCCGATGCAGAAAAGGCGGCGAAAAAGGCCGCTATTGAAGCTGCACTGGAACGGGCCAAAGCCAAAAAGGCCCAGGTACAGCCCCAGAACACCGACAACCTGCCGCCGGAAAAGCAGCAGGAAATCGCCGAAATCGAGGCACGCCGCGCGCAAATCCGCGAAATGGCGCAGCAGCCTCCCGACACGACAGGTAACTGAACATGCGGCTCCCCCTGTTTCGCCAGACCATCAGCGTCAACGTCATCATGCTCAAGGTCATTCTGGCGCTCCTGCCGGCCCTGTTGGCCTATGTTTACTTCTACGGCCCCGCCGTGGTGGTGCAAATTGTCCTGGCCAGCGTAACCGCGCTCAGCGCCGAAGCGTTCATGCTGAAACTGCGCAATCAGCCGGTTGCCCCGTTTCTGGCGGACGGCAGCGCCCTGGTGACAGCCTGGCTGCTGGCCCTTGCCTTGCCGGCCACCTCGCCCTGGTGGCTGACGGTGGTCGCCACCCTGTTTGCCATTGTGATTGCCAAGCAGCTGTATGGCGGCATCGGCAACAACCTGCTCAACCCGGCCATGGTCGGCTACGCCGTCATGCTGATTTCCTTCCCCGCCTACATGACCCAATGGCCGGCACCGGACACGCTGCACGCCGTCCCCGGCCTGGGTGAAAGCCTGCGGCTGATTTTCGGCATCAGCCCGCACCTTGACGGGCTGACCATGGCGACCCCGCTGGACACGGCGAAAACCCAGCTGAAACTGGACCTGACGCTGGGCGAAATCACCCGCCAGCCGATCTTCGGCACGCTGGGCGGCAAAGGCAGCGAAATGGTGGCACTCGGCTATCTGCTCGGCGGATTGTTTCTCTGGCAACAACGCATCATCACCTGGCATATTCCGACGGCCATGCTCGGCGCGCTGTTCGCCGTCAGCGGCGTATTCTGGCTGGTGGACGCCGACCGTTACATATCGCCGCTGTTCCATTTGTTTACCGGCGCAGCCATGCTGGGCGCTTTTTTCATCGCCACCGATCCGGTCACCGGGGCCACCACACCGCGCGGCAAGCTGATATTCGGTGCCGGCATCGGCCTGCTGGTATTTTTTATCCGCACGTTCGGCGGCTACCCGGATGGCGTGGCTTTTGCCGTACTGCTGATGAATCTGTGCGTGCCGCTGATTGACGCCCATACCCAGCCGCCGATCTTCGGGCACAAGAAAACCAAGGGGAGCGACGACTGATGCAAGCTGCCGCCCGTGTCGCCCTGCGCACCACGCTGGCCCTGCTGGCGTTCTCGATAGTGGGCGCATTTCTGCTGTCCGGAACGCAGATACTCACTGCCCCTATCATCAATGCGTCCGAGGAAAAGGCACGTAATGCGATGATTGCCGAAGTGCTGCCGGCCGGTTCGTTTGACAACGACCTGCAAAAAGCGCGACTGGAACTGCCGCCCTCCGCCGAGCTGGGCAGTACCGAGCCAAGCAACGCCTACGTGGCGCGCAAGCAGGGCAAAACCATCGGCGTAGTGTTTGAGACCATTGCGCCGGAAGGCTACAGCGGCAACATTTACCTGCTGGTCGGTGTGCTGGCCGACGGTACCCTGTCGGGCGTACGCGTGACCCAGGACAAGGAAACACCGGGCCTCGGCGATTACATTGAACTTGCCAAAAGCAACTGGATCAAACAGTTTGACGGACGCAGCCTGAGTAACCCGACCCCGGAAAACTGGAAAGTGAAAAAAGACGGCGGTGTGTTCGCCTACTATGCCGGTGCTACCATTTCACCGCGTGCCGTGGTCAAGGCAGTCAAGCTTACCCTGCAGTATTTTGCAGAACACAAAGGCGAGCTGCTGACGCAAACTGGAGGTCATGCCTGATGTCCCAATACCGCGATATTGTCGTTAACGGTCTGTGGAAACAGAATTCGGCGCTGGTGCAGCTGCTCGGCATGTGCCCATTGCTCGCCATCAGCAACAACGTGGTCAACGCCGTCGGCCTCGGACTGGCAACCAGTCTGGTGATGGCCCTGTCAAATGGCGCCATTTCCCTGTTGCGCAATCTGATTCCCTACGAAGTGCGCATCCCGATTTACGTGCTCATCATTGCCGTACTGGTTACCGTAGTGCAACTGGCCATGAACGCCTATGTGCATGATCTGTATCTGGTGCTGGGCATTTTCGTGCCGCTGATCGTCACCAACTGTATCGTGCTGGCGCGCACGGAAGCCTTTGCCTCAAAAAACCCGGTGCTTGCCTCCATGCTCGACGGTGCCATGATGGGCTTGGGCCTGTCGGGCGTGCTGGTTGTATTGGGCGCCATCCGTGAAGTGCTCGGCAAAGGCACCCTGTTCTCCGGTATCGATCTGGTGTTCGGCCCGCATGCCAAGGCCTGGGTAATTCATGTGATGCCGGACGGCTACAGTTTCCTGCTTGCCATCCTGCCGCCAGGCGCTTTCATTGGACTCGGCCTGCTGATCGCGGCCAAAAACTGGCGTGAAGCACGGGCGGCGAAATCCGTTCCCAGCGCTCCGCCGGCTGCAGTTTTGCAGGAAAGTGCATAAGACTCTGGCAATATTCCCGTATTTTTCTTAGAATGAGCGTTTTTGCAAACCCTTAAGAAGGACGTTGACGATGGCTGGGCATTTTCCCTTCAGCGGCAATAACAACCGTGTAGGTGTTTTCGCTTTCTTCGAACGCTATGGTCTGAACGCAGAACTGCAGGCCAAGTACTACAAGTGGTGGTTTGACTGGGCCAAGGCTTTCGTAATGGCTGACGCCGGTCTGGCTGCTGCCAAGGGCATCGAGTTTGCCGGTAACATGTACGGCCACCATGCTCACCATGGCTTCCACCTGAACGACCAGCAATGGTGTACCGCTCTGATCGATCTGGGCAAGTTCATCAACGGCACCATCATGCCGAAACTGAACGACGAACAGCTGCACAAGCTGGAAGACGATCATCACCACATGCTTGACCACCTGGTTGCCGAAGCGGCCAGCAAGCCGCGCGCCAAAGTAGGCGAAACCGGCTGGTTCCGTCACATGTAATAAAAAGGGGGCCTCGGCCCCCTTTCTGATTCCCCCTCATGAACCTGTCCCAGCGACGCGAATTCTTCCAGCGTCTGCAAGCCGAAAATCCCACGCCTACAACTGAACTGCATTACAGCACCGCGTTTGAGCTGCTGGTTGCCGTTTTGCTGTCTGCGCAAGCGACCGATGTCGGTGTCAACAAGGCCACTGCCCGGCTGTTTCCGGTTGCCAACACGCCAGCGGCCATTCTGGCGCTCGGGGAGGCCGGTCTGAGCGAGTACATCAAAACCATCGGTTTGTTCCGCAGCAAGGCCAAACACCTGATCCAGACCTGTCGCATCCTGCTGGAGCAACACCAGGGCGAAGTGCCGCAAACACGTGCAGAACTGGAAAAACTGCCGGGGGTCGGGCGCAAGACCGCCAATGTAATTCTCAACACCGCATTCGGCCAGCCGACCATTGCCGTCGACACCCATATCTTCCGCGTGGCCAACCGCACCGGCCTGGCACCCGGCAAGGATGTCCTGGCCGTTGAACTGGCCCTGCTCAAGCGCGTGCCCAAGGAGTTCATGCACGACGCCCACCACTGGCTGATCCTGCATGGCCGCTATGTGTGCAAGGCGCGCAAGCCTTCCTGCGGCAGCTGTGTGGTCTACGATCTGTGCCGTTACAAGGAAAAAACCGCATGAGCGTCGCCACCGGCCTGGTACGCGGCCACACCGCCTCTCCGGAACTGGCGCGCGATGCGGTTGTGCAGGCGCTAGAACGCTCGGGCAATGCCGGCACCGGCGGCATTCTGCTGTTTCTTTCCGCTGATTTTGCCCGCGACCCGCAACCCGCCCTGCTGGCAGCCTCGCGCGCTGCCGGCAGCACGCGGATTATCGGCTGCACGGCCATGGGTCTGTTCACCGAAGAGGACTGGGTAATCGATGGACCGGCTGCGGCGGCGATGGTCTTTGACGAAGGCATCGCCCTGCGCCCGGCGCCAAACCCGGCTGCCACCGATCAACTGCTGAGTCTGACCGCCCCGCACGCCCTTGATACCAGCTGGCTGGATGGGCCGGGTCAGCGTATCGGCGCTGTTTCCGGCGACGCCACCGGCAGCGGGCCGTTCCGCGTCTGGTGCAGCGCAAAACCGTCACCCAGCGGCCGCTGCGAGACGCTGCTGGACGGCACAGTCGGTCATTTCAGCGTATCGCAGGGAATTCGCAGCATCAGCAACCCGCTGCCGGTTGTTGCCAGTCATGGTTATGATCTGCAACAGCTGGGGGGGCATCTGGCGCTGACTTCACTGGCGCGCGAACTGCCGCTCGATGCGCGAGAATCCGACCGCATTCCGCTGCATCTGATCATGGCCGGCGTCATCGTCGGCCCGGTCCCCGGAGCGATTGCCGAAGGGCGGTTCCGTCTGGTTCCGGTGATTGCCACCAACCCGCACAATCAATCCATTACCCTGGCACAAGCGATCGAGCCGGGCACCCACATGTTCTGGGCGATGCGCCAGCCGCTGGCAGCCGAGCGCAACATGCGCGTCACGCTGGACCACCTGCAGCAGCTTACCCCAGCACCCGACTTCCTTCTGCTGTTCCCGTGCATGGGCCGCGGACCGTATTTCTACGGCGGTGTTGACCGTGACTGGGAACTGACCCGGGATTATTTCCCCAATACCCCGCTGATCGGCTTTTACGGCAACGGAGAAATTGCCCCCTTCGAGGGCAGAAGCCAATTGTTCCAGTATGCCGCCGTAGTTGGAGCGTTCTGCCGTGTTTAATCCCAGCCGCGATGAGGTGCGCCAGTTTTTCTTCGGCGTATGGTCAAAATTTCGCCAGCAACTGCCGCTCGAAGGTGCCGAGGCCACGGCGCTGGAAATCATCCAGCACCATCCGGAGTATCATGCCGTCCTCGATAACCCGGACAAATACCGCGAGCGCGACTGGTTGCCGGAACAGGGGGAAAGCAACCCCTTCCTGCATCTGTCACTGCATCTTGCGCTGGAAGAACAGCTGGCCATGAACCAGCCCCCGGGAATTCGCGAACAGGTACAAATCCTGGCCAACAAGCTGCTGGATGAACACCGCGCGCGGCATGAAGCTATTGAATGCCTGGCGGAAGTGATCTGGCAGGCACAACGCGCGCAGAGCATGCCGGATACCGAGGAATATCTGGAATGTTTGCGGCGCAAGTGCTAGAACCAGATTTGGGACAGGTGCAGATTTCACGCTGCAACAGTGCGGCGCGATAGTAAATCCACAAAAAAAAGCCGGTTAAATAACCGGCTGCAGACAGAACATTACGCCCCACCCGCCGCTACGTGAACGAAGATCCCGCGGCAAGCTGGAACGAACACAAAGGGAAGCTTTGTTAGCGTTTAATTATATTATACAAATTCATTTTGCACAAAAACTATCTCCATGAGCTCAAACACACACGAATCCGCCCGCAACGTTCTGAAGCAGTTTCGAATCATCTTCGGCAATGTCCGCCGCCACTTTCACGCCATTGAAAAAGCCTGTGGCGTCAGCGGCGCACAAGTCTGGGTCCTGGCGGTACTGGAACAGTCGCCCGGCATTCGCGTTTCGGAACTGGCAGCGCAAATATCGATCAAACCGTCTACTGCCAGCAATCTGCTCGACAAGCTGGAAACAGCGGGGCTGATTCAGCGGGTGCGCAGCCAGCGCGATCAGCGCATTGTGCAGCTGTATATTACCGATGGCGGCAAATCCTTGCTGCAACGGGCCCCCAAACCCTTCACCGGTCTGCTGCCCTACGCCCTGGAGCAATTGCCTGAGGACGCCCTGCTGCAATTGCAAGCCGATTTGCAGCAGGTGCTGGATAAAATGGGTATCCAACCAACGGACACGACCGCAGACCACCCGCTGTCGGAACTTTAACGATCCGCAACACATTGTTTTGTATGTAAATAATTTTCGGCATCAGACAAGTATCGGAAAAATTGATATAATTAGCAGATTTTAATCATTCCCCCTACAGGAAGCCTCTGCATGTCCCGTTCGACGCTACAGAACTGCCCACTCTGGCTTTACAAACTGCTGCCGTTTTTGCGCTGGTGGCCAATGGTCAACCGCCAGTCGCTCAAGGACGACGGCATTGCCGGTCTGACTGGTGCCCTGATTGTTTTGCCGCAAGGCGTGGCGTTTGCCACCATCGCCGGCATGCCTCCAGAATACGGTCTGTATGCGGCCATGATGCCGGCCATTGTTGCGGGTCTGTTCGGCTCAAGCTGGCATCTGGTTTCCGGCCCGACCACTGCCATTTCCATCGCGGTATTTGCTTCTGTCAGCCCGCACGCCGACCCGGGATCGCCGGAATTTATCGGCATGGTGCTGACCCTCACCTTCCTGACCGGTCTGTTCCAGCTGATTCTCGGCCTGGCGCGCATGGGTACGCTGGTGAACTTCATTTCTCATACCGTGGTCATCGGCTTTACTGCCGGCGCAGCCATTCTGATCGCCTCCAGCCAGATCAAAAACTTTTTCGGCATCAGCATTCCGCGCGGTGCCGAGTTCTATGAGGTGCTGATCCAGCTGGTCGAGCAGGCCGACAAGATCAACCCCTACGTCACCGGCGTAGCTGCGCTCACCCTGATTACCGGCATCGTCTCACGTCGGGTCGCCCCCAAACTGCCGTATATGATCGTTGCCTTGCTGGTGGGCAGCATTGTCGCCTTCGTACTCAACAATATGTACGGCTTCGAACAGACTCACATCAAGACGGTTGGCGCCCTGCCGGCCAGCGTGCCGCCAATTTCCCATCCGGATTTCTCCATGGACACGCTCAAGACGGTATTTTTCAGCTCCCTGATTGTGACCATGCTGGCCTTGACCGAAGCAGTATCGATTTCCCGCGCCATCGCCGGCAAATCGCAGCAGCGTATCGACGGCAATCAGGAATTCATCGGCCAGGGTCTGTCCAACCTGGTTGGCAGCTTTTTCTCCGGCTACGCCTCCAGCGGCTCGTTTAACCGTAGCGGCGTTAACTACGCCTCCGGCGCGCGCACCCCGCTGGCTGCGGTGTTTGCCGCCTTTTTCCTGCTGGTCATTTTGCTTGCCGTTGCGCCGCTGGCGGCCTACCTGCCGACCGCTGCCATGGCGGGCGTGCTGTTTCTGGTGGCCTGGGGCCTGATCGACACCCATCACATCATGGAAATGCCCAAGATCAGCAAGCAGGAAGCGGTGGTTCTGTGGGTCACCCTGATCGGTACGCTGCTTGACCTGGAAAAGGGCATTTTCCTCGGCATTATCCTGTCGCTGGTGTTCTATCTGTATCGCACCTCACGTCCGGCGATTCACTCTGTTATCCCTGACGCCAGCGACAACAAGCGCAAATTCATCGAAACCACCGACAGCAGCAAGGAGTGCCCGCAGCTCAAGGTGATGCGCATCAATGGCTCGATTTTCTTCGGCGCGGTAGAACACGTGCAGAAGACCCTGACCGATGTCGACGAACAGAACCCGACGCAAAAACGCGTGCTCCTGCTGTCGCGCGGCATGAATTTTGTCGACGCCTCGGGCGCCGACATGCTGGCGCAGGAAGCCGATCGCCGCAAGAAGATCGGCGGAGCACTGTATCTTACCGGCCTGAAGGCGACGGTAACCGAACTGCTCGGCAAAGGTGAATTTATGCACCGGATCAACCCAGCGAATGTGTTCCGCACCAAGGGTGAAGCTTTCCCGACCATTTACAGTCAGCTCGACAGCAACATCTGCCGCGACTGCAAGGTACGTCTGTTCAACGAGTGCCAGTCCAAGCTGCCGGACGGCTCATCGCGCTAAGCTCCCCCCGACGGCCAGGATGATTCCATTCTGGCCGTTTCTCTCCCATCATGGCTTGGCCCATGCTTTATTAGCAAACCCTGCAAATGCTTGCCAATATGGCCCTGCATCGCTACATTAGAAGCAACCACACAAAAAACCCAACACAAACAACAATCTAAAAAGACAGTGTCATAGACACTGCGGAGGAGGACAGAGAATGAGTATTCGTAAACGTCTTTATTTGCTGATTGCCATCGCCACCGGATTCCTTCTGATCGTCGGCGGGCTTTCGGTCTGGTCACTGAAAACCGCGGACAAATCCGCCAACAGCCTGTACCAGCAACGTCTGACCGCCATCGGCGAACTGTCCACCATACGTCAGCTGCAGCTGAGCCAGCAGATCGAACTGCAAACCAGTATCGGCATTGAAGATCCGTTTGAACGCCTCGGCCACATCGACAAAGTGCGCAGCCTGATCTTCCAGGCCAGCAACACCATCAACAGTTACGCCAAACGGCCGATGAACAAGAATGAAAAAAAGCTGTTTAACGCCTATCAGTCGGCCCGCCTGGCCTACGGCAGCCAGGGCGTACTGCCGATGCTCAGCCTGCTGGAGACGGACGACCTGAAAGGCGCGGTGGAGCTGCAGAACAGCACCCTCATGCCCCGCTTCAATCAATCGATCGTCTTTCTTGATCAGCTGGTCAAGTATCAGAATGACGAAGCGGCCAAAGATTACACCGCCATGCAAAAAGCCAGCCGTATCACCCTGATTGCCTCATTGGCCCTGGTGATCGCGGCCATTGTCATCACCCTGATTACCGGCACCCTGATTGCCCGTTCGATCCAGACTGGCGTTCGCAAGCTGTCCGACACTGCCGAACGCCTGAAACAGGGCGACCTGTCGGAAGTGCAGGCACTGAACTCGCAGGATGAACTCGGCAGCATGACCCGCACTTTTGCCCAGGTCACCCGCAGCCTCGCCAACGTAATCGGCGAAGTGCGCCGAACCGCCGACCGGAT
>JAJZTZ010000036.1 GCA_021847305.1 Pseudomonadota bacterium
CCTCACCCGCATCATCCTGTCGCGCGAACTGTCGCTCGACGAAATCGCCGAAATCCGTCAGGAATGCCCGGACATGGAGCTGGAAGTGTTCGTGCACGGCGCGCTGTGCATTGCCTATTCCGGCCGCTGCCTGCTGTCCGGCTATTTCAATCACCGCGATCCCAATCAGGGCACTTGCACCAACTCCTGCCGCTGGGATTACAAGGTGCACAACGCCGAAGAAAACGGTGCCGGCGATATTCAGCCGCAAAAAATCGAATTCAATTTCAATCAGGCCAAATCCGAAGCAGAAGGTGCCTTTGCCGACTGTGGCCAGCAGCAGCGCCACCCGCTGGCCGACAACGTGTACCTCATTGAAGAATCCGAACGCCCCGGCGAGCTTTTGCCGATCATGGAAGACGAGCACGGGACTTATATTATGAACAGCAAGGACCTGCGCGCCATCGAGCACGTTGAAGCCCTCGCCAAAATGGGTATCACCAGCCTGAAAGTGGAAGGCCGCACCAAGTCCGCCTACTACATCGCCCGTACCGCCCAGGCTTACCGCAAGGCCATCGACGACGCCGTAGCCGGTCGTCCGTTCGACTACAGCCTGCTCGGCACGCTGGAAAACCTGGCCAACCGCGGCTACACCGACGGTTTCTATCAGCGCCATCACACGCAGGACTACCAGAACTACATGCGCGGTCACTCCGAATCGCAACGCAGCCAGTACGTAGGCGATATCACCAGCTACGACCCCACCACCGGCATGGCCGAAGTGGACGTGAAAAACCGCTTCGCCGTGGGTGACACGCTGGAGATCGTCCACCCCGCCGGCAACTTCAATGTCACCGTCGACCAACTCATCAGCAGCAAAGGCGAACAAGTCGACACCGCCCCCGGCAGCGGCCACCGCGTGCGCATCAAAGTGCCGCAAGACTGCCGCCAGGGCATGGTCGCGCGCTTTATCGCTTAGTTTGGTATAATGCCGCTCGGTATTAGCCGGCATAGCTCAGCAGGTAGAGCAGCTGATTTGTAATCAGAAGGTCGTGGGTTCGATTCCTATTGCCGGCACCAGAATGTAAAAGCCCCCGTAGTCATGCGGGGGCTTTTTTGTGGGCGGGCGGCGGGGCTTAATCAAAAAGAATCGCCTCAATGCGGCCTAGAACTTCGTCGAGAATGAATTGGGGTACAACTTCCTTTTTCTTCGCCTGGCGGATTTTCCAGTCCAGTGCCTTGAGTTGGTGGCAGTGCACGGCACCCTGCGTGTCTATGCCGCTCCCCATTAGAGTGACTACTGTTCCATAAGTGCGTTGAGAAGCAGCTGCGCCTTGAGAGATGGGGCATACCATTGCCAGACCGGACTGATTGAACAGCTTGCTGCTGACTACCAGAGCAAAATGCGGACCCTTCATTTCCCGACCGGTTGCCGGGTCGAACTGCAAATGTATGATGTCGCCACGACTTGGGGTGTACGCCATCAATCTGTCTCCAGACCGGCGCTAGCCATTTCATCCCAACCTTCTGCCATGGGCAGACCTGTCGGCATCTCGCTCATCAGTTCGGTCAGTTTATAGCGTGGGCGGCTTGGGGCTTCAACCAGCAACTTTTTTCCAGATAAGTGCAGTTCAACCTTAGAGCCTTCATGTAAACCATTTTGTTCCACAAAAGCTTTGGGGATGGTCATCACCAGTGAGCCGCCTGCGCGCCGGAGTGTGTGGTGCATGGTGGGCATTCCTCTCAAAAAAGTCCTACTATAGTAGCACTTTTTGGGGCTTTAAATAAACACAATCCTGTGACGAATTGAGGGGCTGTCGATTGTATTCTGTGGTTTTTGCGATAGTTTCACCAAATTCCATAGTATATTAGTCGGGTATTCTTTTAATTCCCGACGCCGTTAGCCCATGAAGACTCAACCCTCTCAGAGCCCTGCAGACAGCATCACCACCCTCGACGACCTCGCCAAACTGGCAGACTTTTCGCTGATGGACACGCTCAAACCTGATCCGGATGCCAAAGCCAGCGGTGTTGACCACGCGCCACGCCAGGTCTTCTCCGGGCACTATGTCCCCGTGAAACCGACGCCGATAGAGGCGCCCGAGTACGTGGCGCACAGTCAGATTTTTTTCCAGGAGCTGGGCATGGCCGACAGCCTGGCGGTGTCGGAAGATTTTATACGGGTGTTCAGTGGCGACCTCTCGCAAGTGCCTGAGCCGATGCGCAGGGTGGGGTGGGCCACGGGTTATGCGTTGTCCATCTACGGCACGGAATACACCCAACAGTGCCCGTTTAAAACCGGCAACGGCTATGGCGACGGTCGTGCCATCTCCGTGCTGGAGGCGGTGATCCCCGATCGGAACGGCGGCCGTCGTTGGGAGATGCAGCTCAAAGGTGGGGGCCGCACGCCCTATTGTCGTGGCGCGGACGGTCGTGCCGTATTGCGTTCGAGTGTACGCGAGTTTCTGGCGCAGGAGCATATGCACGCGCTGGGTGTGCCCACTTCGCGGTCGCTGAGTTTGTACGTATCCAAAACCGAGACCGTGCGGCGGCCCTGGTATTCACAGGGCTCGCGCTCGTACGACCCCGACATGATGGTGTCGGAGTCCGTGGCCATCTCGACGCGGGTGGCCTCGTCATTCCTGCGGGTCGGGCAGATCGAGCTGTTTGGTCGCCGTGCCCGTAAACAGGAACACCCCGAGGCGATGGCGGAGCTCGAGGCGATCGTGTTGCACCTGATCGACCGCGAGTACGCCGATGAAATCGATTCGGCACTGAGCACCGCCGAGAAGGTGGTGTTGCTGGCGCGGGCGTTTCGCCGTCGCTTAACTTCACTGGTGGCGAACTGGATGCGGGTCGGCTATTGTCAGGGCAATTTTAATAGCGACAATACCGCCGCCGGTGGCTTTACCCTCGACTACGGTCCCTACGGATTCATGGATGTCTTTGATCCCTATTACCAGCCCTGGACCGGGGGCGGGGAACATTTCTCGTTCTGGAACCAGCCGCAGGCCGCCGAACGCAACTTCGGCATGTTCTGCACTGCCCTGCAACCCCTGCTGACAGAAAATACAGCAGCGCTGCAACAGTTGCAGGAGATACGCGATGGGTTCATGCCGGTGATGCAGGCAGCGCTGCAAGCCATGTGGGCCAGCAAACTGGGCCTCAATCAATTTGACGAGGCGCTGTTTAATGATCTGGTGACGCTCATGCTGCACACGCCGGTGGATTACACCCTGTTCTTCCGCGAGCTCTCAAACCTGCCGGATAGCATCGAGCCGCTGAAAAAGAGCTTCTACACCGATGCGAGCCACGCCACGGTCTCCCGGGCGCCCACCTATGCCACCCACCCTGAAGAGATCGAACAGCATTGGTCGGCCTGGTTGGCAAGATGGCGCGCCCAAATCACCGAAACACAAGCCGCCCGCCCCCTGGATGAGGTAGCGGAAGAGATGCGGCGCGTAAATCCCAAATACACCTTGCGGGAGTGTTTGCTGGTGCCTGTCTATGAACAGGCAAAGCGGGGCAACTACGCACCCCTGCGAGAACTGCAAGAGGTGATGACACAGCCATACGCCGAGCAGTCGAAAGCGGTGGAGGAGAAATACTATCGGCTGAAGCCGACGGAGGTCTGTGCGGTCGGCGGCGTGTCGCATATGAGCTGCTCTTCGTAGTGTTGATGAGGCCTGTCCTGTTACCGGCATCAGAATGCAAAAGCCCCCGCAGTGATGCGGGGTTTTTTATTGGCTGTGTGCAATTTAATACTGGCAATTATTGTGCGTTTTGCACATAATTGTGCATATATGTGCATTTTATTTGTGGGGTGTGCCATGAATCTCGCCATCAAACAGGATATCGACAAAGCCAGTGTGCTGGCAGAGGCCCTGCTGAATGCAGGCAAGCATCTGGGTATGAGCCAGGCTGATTTGGGCGAAGTGATCGGCAAGGATCGCTCGGCTGTCAGCCGCGGGCGCATTGATCCGGCAAGCAAGCCGGGTGAGCTGGCCTTGCTGTTCATCCGCTGCTACCGCGCGCTGTATGTGCTGGTGGGCGGTGCGGATGAGCAGATGAAGCACTGGATGCACACCGAGAACCGCCATACCGGCGGCGTGCCGGCGCAGCAGGTGAAATCCGTGCAGGGCTTGGTTGCCGTGCTGGAATACCTCGACGCCATGCGGGGCAAACTGTAATGGCCGACTGGGCGGCCTGTCTGGCTGAGTCTGCCCCCGTTGAGTTGTCTGGCCAGCTATTTCGCTTAGTGGAAAGCCAGGAGCAGGTGGCTACCAATCACCTGGTTAGTTCATTGGAACGACAGGCCGTGCTGGAAGACATGCTCGAAGCCACCAAGCCGCCCCTGCGCAAAGGGACCGAAGGCCTGCATTATCTGCTGGCCACACCGTTTCGCTACCCGCCACTTAAACACGGTTCCCGCTTCGGTACGCGCAGCGAACCCAGCCTGTTTTACGGCGCGCTGTCGCCCGCCACCGTGCTGGCCGAGGCGGCCTACTACCGCTTTGTATTCTGGCAGGGCATGCAAGTGCCCCCGCCGGGCAAGCTAGATACCCAACACACCCTGTTCGAAGCCCCCTACCAGACAAAACAGGGCCACCGGCTGCAAGAGATGCCCTTTTCGCGCTACCGCGCAGAACTCACGCATCCATCCGACTACGCCGCAACCCAGCAACTCGGCGGGCTATTACGCGATGCCGGCGTGCAAGCCTTCGAATACCCATCCGCCCGCGACCCGCACGGCGGTATCAATGTCGGCCTGTTTGTTCCTGAAGCACTGGCCAGTAATAAGCCCGTTGCACAAGAACCCTGGCTTTGTGAACTGAGTGCGGAACGTGTGTCATTTCGGGCTGTCCATCAGCAGGCGGCATTCAGTTTCGTGATTGAGCAGTTCAGGGTGGATGGCTGCTTGCCGTGGCCGGCGTGAAAAAAATCACAAATCATCGCGTGAAATTTTGCCTAAAAAAGACCTTAAACTTACAATTGCAACTTATTTTGTGCGATAGTTTTACCTAACAATAATACCGCTTAGCCCATGGCCAAACCCGAAGAACTTGCCCGACAAACTATCGACCGCTTGCTCGAAGCAGCGGGGTGGGTGATTTTTGATGCGGATAAGGCCAATATCCGCGCTGCCCGCGGTGTGGCGATTCGCGAATTTCCGTTGCCCGGGCATGGTTTTGCTGATTACATGCTGTATGTCGATGGCAAAGCCGTCGGGGTGATCGAAGCAAAAAAAGAAGGCGTTACGCTTTCCGGGGTGGAAAGCCAAGCAGACAAATACACCAAAGGGCTGCCCGCAAACTTGCCGGCCTGGTCGCGCCCCTTACCGTTTGCTTACCAGTCCACCGGCGTAGAAACGCGCTTTACCAACGGGCTGGACCCGGAGCCTCGTTCCCGGCCGCTGTTTGCCTTTCATCGGCCAGACATGCTGGCAAACTGGTTGGCGTATGCCGCGCCGGTCAATACGTCCGATTCCCTCGCGGCAGACAATACGCCCAGCACTTTTCTCGGTCGATTGCGAGCCATGCCGCCGTTAGCCACGCAAGGGCTGTGGCCGGCGCAGATCAAAGCCGTTAGCAATCTGGAACAATCGCTGCGCGAAAACCGCCCGCGTTCGCTCATTCAAATGGCCACCGGCTCGGGCAAAACCTTTACCTCCATCAGCTTTATTTACCGGCTGATCAAATTCGGCGGTGCCCGGCGCGTGTTGTTTCTGGTTGATCGCGGCAACCTGGCCGACCAGACGCTGAAGGAATTTCAGCAATACGATTCGCCCTACAACAATTTCAAATTCACTGAGGAATACATTGTTCAGCGGCTGCAGGGCAACACCATCGACACCACTGCCCGGGTCTGCATCTGCACCGTGCAGCGCATGTACTCCATTCTCAAAGGCAAAGACCTGCCAGATGAACTGGACGAAGAATCCGTGGGTGATCTGGGTGCGGTGTTCAAACAGCCAGACCCGATTGAGTACAACCCTGCCATCCCCATCGAAACCTTTGACCTGATCGTGGTAGACGAGTGCCACCGCTCCATCTACAACCTGTGGGCGCAGGTGCTGGAGTATTTTGACGCGCACCTTATCGGCCTGACAGCCACCCCCAGCAAGCAGACCTTCGGTTTCTTCAACCAGAACCTGGTCATGGAATACAACCACGAAATGGCCGTGGCCGATGGTGTTAACGTCAATTACGACGTTTACCGCATTCGCACCCGCATTACCGAAGCCGGCTCCAAGGTCGAAGCCGGTTATTCCGTGCAGATTCTGGAACGCGATACCCGCAAAAAGCGTTGGGAACAGCTCGACGACGATTTCAGCTACGACCCCAACCAGCTCGATCGCGACGTAGTCGCGCCGGACCAGATTCGTACCGTCATCCGCACCTTTCGCGACAAATTGTTTAGCGAAATCTTCCCCGGCCGTACCTGGGTGCCAAAAACGCTGATCTTTGCCAAAGACGACGCCCATGCAGAAAAAATCGTCGAAATCGTGCGCGAAGAATTCGGCAAGGGTAACGACTTCGCCCAAAAGATCACCTACAGAACAACCGGCGCCAAGCCCAAAGACCTGATCAACGAATTCCGCACCAGCCCCATGCCGCGCGTGGCAGTAACTGTGGACATGATCGCCACCGGCACCGATATCAAAGCGGTAGAAGTCGTCATGTTCATGCGTGCCGTTAAATCCCGCGCCTTTTTCGAGCAGATGAAAGGCCGCGGCGTGCGCGTCATCAAGCCGGATGACCTGCAAAGCGTTACGCCCGATGCCAAGGTTAAAGACCACTTCGTTATCGTCGACGCCATTGGCGTGTGCGAGCAAGACAAAACCGATTCGCGCCCCATGGAGCAAAAGCCCACCGTCAGTTTTGAAAAACTCATGCAGGCCGTGGCTTACGGCAACCTCGACGACGACGTGCTCACCTCGCTGGCCGGCCGCCTGGCCCGCATGGAGCATGCCATCAGCCCGGAAGACGACGCCCGCATCCGCATCCACAGTGGCGGTTTGGGCCTTAAAGACCTGGCCCATCAAATTATTCAGTCGCTCGACCCGGACACCTATCCCTCTACCGCAGCTGGCGGGGCAGGGGTAGTCAGCCCTGCCGAGCAGGCCCGCATCAACGCCACTTCCGCCTTGTGCAATGCCGACCTGCGCCAGCTTATTCTGGACATCAAACGCAAAAACGAAGTGGTTATCGACTCCGTCAGCGCCGACGAAGTGCTGGAAACCGGCTTCTCCAGCGACGCGCTGGACCGCGCCCGCGGCCTGGTGCACAGCTTCGAGCAGTTTATTGCCGAACACAAAGACGAAATCACTGCCCTGCAAGTGCTCTACAGCAAACCTTACAAACAGCGCCTTACCTTCAACGCGGTAAAAGAACTGGCCGACACCATCGAAAAGCCGCCCTACCTGTGGAATGAATCGCAGCTGTGGAACGCCTACGCCGCGCTGGAATCCAGCAAAGTCAAAGGCGCCAGCGGCCGCCGTATTCTTACCGACCTGGTCTCGCTGGTGCGTTTTGCCATGCATCAGGACAACGAACTGGTGCCCTTCCCCGAGCGGGTTAACGCCAACTTCAAGGTCTGGCTGGCTGCGCAGGAAAATACTGGCAAGCCCTTTACAGCAGAACAGCGCCGCTGGCTGGAAATGATCCGCGACCACATCGCCGCGAATCTTGGCATCGAACCAGATGACTTTGAGTACGCGCCATTCTCGCAACACGGCGGGCTGGGCAAGGTCCACCAACTGTTCGGCGACAAGCTGAAGGCAATGATTGAAGAATTGAACGAGACGTTGGCGGCATGACACTCGATACCTACAAGAAATACGATCTACCCACAGGCTGGGAGTGGAAAAAGCTCGGCGATATTTGTGCAGTTACGGACAGAGACCACCGCACCCCAAAGTATGTCGAAGACGGCGTGCCCCTCATTTCGCCGAAAGACTTCACAAAAAATGGGATCGACTTCACCGACCTCAAAAGGGTTGATCGGAGCGAACTCGTCGCATTCGTGAAGAAATGTAAGCCCGAGGTGGGGGACGTGCTCTACTCAAGAATCGGGACGATTGGTGAACCGCGTCTACTGAACTTCGAGTTTGAATTTGTTGCATTGCACAGCATCGCTTTGCTAAAGCCACTGACGCAGGATCTCGACTCGAAGTATCTTCTGTACTTGATGCAAACAACTGATGTACGTGCGCAAGCGAAACACAATATCAAGAGTGTCGGAACACCCGATTTGGGGCTTAAGCGCATCAAAGACTTCGATATTCCGGTCGCACCACCAGACCAACAAAAACGCATCGTCGCGGAAATCGAAAAACAATTCTCCCGCCTCGACGAAGCCGTCGCCAACCTCAAGCGCGTCAAGGCCAACCTCAAGCGCTACAAAGCCGCCGTCCTCAAAGCCGCCGTCGAAGGCCGCCTCGTCGAAACCGAAGCCGAACTCGCCCGCCGCGAAGGCCGCAGCTACGAACCCGGCGAACAACTCCTGCAACGCATCCTCGAAACCCGCCGCAGCCAGTGGCAAGGCAAGGGAAAATACAAAGAACCCACCGCGCCCGACACCACCGACCTACCCGAATTGCCGGAGGGGTGGGTGTGGGCACGACTCGACTCAATCGCTGCTCTGAAAGGTGGCCTTACAGTCGATAGTAAGCGGCAAGATCCAACAGCGAAATCTGTGCCGTACCTTCGTGTAGCCAATGTCCAACGTGGCTATCTCGATCTTTCCGAGGTTAAGTCCATCAATGCCCCGGCAAGTGATATCGAGGCGTTGCGGCTACAGCCAGGAGACATTCTGTTCAATGAAGGTGGTGACCGCGATAAATTAGGGCGTGGGTGGATTTGGGAAGGGCAGTTGGTCGACTGTATTCACCAGAATCACGTGTTTCGGGCGAGACTTATCACGTCAGACATTCTGCCCAAGTTGGTTTCATGGTGGGGCAACTCGTTCGGGAAGGACTATTTTCAGCGTGAGGGAAAACAAACGACTAATCTTGCGTCGATTAACCTCACGAAATTGAGCGCATTTCCCGTCCCGTTACCTCCCCCAGCCGAACAACATCGCATCGTCGCCGAAGTCGATCGCCGACTCTCTATCCTCAGCGAAACCGAGGCCCAGGTGGACGCCAACCTCCAGCGCGCCGAGCGCATGCGCCAGTCTATATTGAGTCTCGCCTTTTCAGCAGGGGTAGAATGATTGGCTGGAATTCCCAATCCACTTCATTTGTTTATCACATACGAAAACGGAAAATGATTAAAACATCATGTAAATCAATGTGGTGCAATCACCATGGTTGGTAAACACTGGGTATCCCGTGCATTGCTTTGCCTGGAAGAGAGTCTGGCGCCGGTACCGCATGAAAGCAATGAAATTGACTGGAAGGTTAGCCTTTCAGATCGGAAAGACCGCTTGGCTGAGCATCTGATGGCTTTTGCCAATCACCCCAATGGGGGGTTCCTGGTTTTTGGGGTTGGGGATGAAGATGCGCACCTCGAGCCTATCAGCCAGGAGTCGGTTGCGGAGATTGCCAATACGTTGGCCAATCTGGGGCGCGATGCGGTGGAACCGCCGCTGGTGATTGATCATGCTGTGGTTGAGTTTCGCGGTGTGCCGATTTTGCTGGTTTATATTCCAGAACAGAACAATAAGCCGGCACACAGACGGGGAAAATCCATCGAGGAAACATGGGTGCGTTCGGGCGGCACGACACGCAAGGCATCCCGCCATGAAGTGGGGGCATTGATGCTGAACAGCTCGGCACCGCGCTGGGAGGAGTTGCGTGCATCCAGCTTGGTCTCCCTTGAGGCGGCTGTGGAGATGCTCGATCTCGATACGATTGCCAAGTTGCTTCAAAGGCCTTTGCCGGTAGAAATGGAAGGCTTGGCTCATTGGCTTGTTGATGAGGGTATGTTGACCCCTGATGGCCGGGGTTACTACGTCACAAATTTTGGGGCTATTTCTGCGGCGCGCAAGCTGGAACAATTTCCCAATCTGGAACGCAAGCGAATTCGAGTGATTCGTTATCGAGGTACCAACAAGGTTGAAACGATCGACGAATTAGCCGGGCAGCGTGGTTATGCGGTGGGTTTCGAGGGATTGATTGCATATTTAAAGCGAATGTTGCCGCATTCCGAGGTGATTCAGCAGTCATTGCGCGCCGAAGTGAGCGTATACCCTGAAATTGCACTACGTGAACTGATCGCCAATGCGCTGATCCATCAGGATTTCAGTATTACGGGTGCCGGGCCGATGGTAGAGGTGTTTGACGATCGGATTGAGTTTACCAATCCGGGTGCCTTGTTGCCGGGCAAGCGTCCGGATCGGCTGATCGGTACAACGCCAGAGTCACGCAATGAGTTGCTGGCATCTGCATTCAGACGTTATCGCATTTGTGAGGAGCGGGGCACCGGGTTTCAGAAGGTGGTGCAATCCGTTGAGTTGTTTGGCTTGCCGCCGATTGCCTTTGCACAGATGGAGAATGCCTTCCGTGTAACCTTATACGCGCCCCGAAAATTTGCAGAGATGTCGCAGAGCGAGCGTATTGAGGCTTGCTACCAACATGCCGTTTTGCAATATCTTTCCAGCCAGACGCTGACCAATACGACTTTGCGTGAACGTTTCAAATTGCACGAAAAACAACGAAACCAGATTACCAACTTGATTGGCGATGCTGTAGCGGCTGGGCGCATCAAACGCAAAGATGTGGGAAGTGGCAATAAATTTGCTGAGTATCTGCCGTATTGGGCATAAAGATACGTGTCGTCATCATTCTCCAGCAGACTGAGAACTGCCAGAACAGTTGGAGCCTGGTCTTGCATTTGACCACCGAGAAAACTTAATGAGTCATTTAGGGGAGTTGATAGAACCCATATTGGGTGCTATCGTACCCAATATGGGTTCGATAAAGATCGGAAATAAATCAGTGGATGGATTGGGTGACGTCTTGTTCTCCAAGACGCAGAGGCAGGTGCTGGGGTTGTTGTTTGGTAATCCCGAGCGCAGTTTCTATGCCAAGGAGATTGTCCGCCTTGCCGGTGTAGGCAGCGGCTCGGTACAGCGTGAGCTGGAACGGTTGGCCGGTGCAGGCTTGCTGACGGTGAGCCAGATTGGCAATCAGAAGCATTATCAGGCGAATCGTAGCGCGCCTATTTTTGAGGAGCTGCGTGGAATTGTGCGTAAGACATTTGGCCTGGCTGATGTGTTACGTCATGCGCTGGCAGTGTTTGCCGACCAGATTAATGTGGCGTTCATTTATGGCTCGGTAGCCAAGGCGACTGATACGGCGACAAGCGATATTGATGTGATGATTGTTTCCCCGAGCCTGTCTTACGCCGAGCTGCTGGTGCATTTTGCGGAAGCTGAAAATTTATTGGGGCGCACGGTGAATCCTACTCTATATAAGCCTGAAGATTTTGCCCGCAAATTGGCTGCTGACAATGCCTTTTTGAACCGTGTGTGGGAGCAACCGAAGATTTTTTTGATGGGTAGAGAAGAGGATGTCATCAAATCTCGAGAATTTGGCTAATACCGGAAGTCTGAAGCGCGAGCCGGGTGATCAGCGTGAGTTTGACGGCCTTGTGCAATCTGCCCGGGCGCGTTTGACTGATGCGTGTAATACGCAGCTTTCCATCGAGAGCCGGTTTGATTTGGCATACAACGCTGCTCATGCTTTTGCGCTGGCAGCTTTACGTTATCAGGGCTATCGATCTGACAAACGCTACACTGTTTTTCAGTGTGTGCCTCATACCTTGGGCCTTGGACCGGAGGTTTGGCGCGTTCTTACCCTGTGCCACGAACGTCGCAATCTGGCGGAATATGAGGGGCATCTGGAAGTGGATGAACAGCTGGTTACCGATCTGCTCCGGGCTACGGGTCAATTGGCTGAAAAAATACTGGAATTGAAACCGCTTAAATGAATACCGCGACCATCGTTCAAAAACTCTGGAATTACTGCAACGTGCTGCGCGACGACGGCATGTCGTATGGCGATTATGTGGAGCAGTTGACCTACCTGCTGTTTCTGAAAATGGCGGACGAACGTTCGCGCCCGCCGTATAACCAGGCCAGCCCGGTGCCAGCAGGTTATGACTGGACCAGCCTGCTGCAAAAGGATGGTGATGCGCTGTTTGACCACTACCGTCATCTTCTGGATGAGTTGGGTAAACAGAAAGGCTTGCTGGGGCTGATTTTCAACAAGTCACAAAACAAGTTTCAGGACCCGGCCAAATTGCGCCGCTTGCTGGTTGACTTGATCGACAAGGAAAACTGGTCGGTGATGAGCGCCGACGTGAAGGGCGATGCTTACGAGGGGTTGCTGGAAAAGAACGCGCAGGATACCAAGTCCGGCGCCGGGCAATACTTTACTCCGCGCCCGCTGATTCAGGCCATTGTGGATGTAATGGCACCCAAGCCGGGCGAGACGATCAGCGACCCGGCCTGCGGTACGGGCGGCTTTTTGCTGGCGGCGCACGATTATGTGGTGAAGCATAACCCGCATATGACCAAAGACCAGCGCAAGGCGTTGAAGGAAGAGAGCTTCAAGGGCTTTGAACTGGTGCCGGGTACGGCGCGACTGTGCGCCATGAACATGCTGTTGCACGGCATTGGCAGCCAGGATTTTGAGCCGATTGTGGTGGGCGATTCGCTGGCGGCAGACCCCGGCGACCGCTTTGACATGATTTTGACCAACCCGCCCTTCGGTAAGAAAAGCAGCACCACGATTGTGGGCGAAGAGGGTAAGGTGAGCAAGGAACGCGACAGCGTGGAGCGCGGCGATTTCTGGACCACCACGTCGAACAAGCAGCTTAATTTTGTGCAGCATGTAAAAACCCTGCTAAGACAGCATGGCCGTGCCGCGCTGGTATTGCCCGACAACGTGCTGTTTGAAGGCGGCGCGGGCGAAACCATACGCCGCAAGCTGTTGCAGGAATGCGATGTCCACACCCTGCTGCGTTTGCCTACCGGCCTGTTTTACGCCCAGGGTGTAAAGGCGAATGTGCTGTTCTTTGATAAAAAGCCGGCAGCAGAAACGCCCTGGACCAAAAAGCTGTGGATATACGACCTGCGCACCAATATGCACTTCACGCTGAAGACCAACCCGCTTAAACGTGAAGATCTGGACGAGTTTGTGGCCTGCTACAACCCTGCCAACCGCCACGAGCGCAAGGCCACCTGGTCTGCCGAAAACCCGGAAGGTCGCTGGCGCGTGTATGACTACGATGAACTGGCCAACCGCGACAAAGCCAGCCTGGATATCTTCTGGCTGAAGGACGAGTCGCTGTCCGACACCGACAACTTGCCGTCACCGGAGGTGATTGCGGCCGAGATTGTTGAGGACATGGAGGCGGCGCTGGCAGCATTCCGCGAAATTGCGGTGGATTATGCGGGTGTGGAGGCCGACTGATTTGTAAAAATCAGTCGATTTACATGCCTTATTGGCAGGTTGTGGTTCCGAAAATTGAATACGTATTAACCTGGCTTCTACATTCATGGAATTAATTCTTGCGGTTGTTTTGCCTGTGGCAGTGTTTTTGGTAACACTAAGCCTGCCATTGGTTTTGGTCACTATCTGGAAGAAGAGGCGTGCAAGATTAAAGCGATCGCCACTTGTATCGAACTTGCTGCGTAGCCCAGGAGAGTCGTTGCGTAATGCGTTGGATGAGATAACACTAGAAATATTGACGTACTGTGCGCTTACTCCGGCAGCAGTTCTCATCGTATTCAGCATGCATTTATCGCAGAGTTATATTGGCGGACAAGCTGAAACGGTGGCTCGCATCGTAATTTCTGTACTAATGGTTCTGATCTTGTTGGGACTCGGGCTTAACAAGCTGTTTAAGCTAATTAAACAACGGGAAAAGCTGCAACAGGGTTACGAAGGTGAGTTGGCCGTTGCACAGGAACTCAACCAGCTTATGCTTCAAGGCGCTTTGGTGTACCACGATGTGCCAGCTGAGGGGTTTAATATTGACCATGTGGTGGTGAGCCAGAATGGGATTTACGCCGTTGAAACAAAGGCGCGCATGAAGCCCATTCGGGATATGGGTAAGGACGATGCGAAAGTAATTTTCGATGGCTCGATCCTTTCATTCCCGACATGGAAAGAAACAGAACCGCTTGAGCAGGCAGCAAGGCAGGCAAAGTGGTTGGAAAAATGGCTGAGCAGTGCGGTCGGTGACACTGTTTCTGTCAGGGCTGCACTTGCCTTGCCTGGCTGGTTTGTAGAGCGAACGGGCCGGTCCGAGGTGGCCGTGTTTAATCCCAAGAATGCGAATTTTCTGGCTAAAGGTTGGTTGAAGGACCCGTTAAGCGAGTCGTTGATTAAGCGCATAGCACATCAGTTGGATCAGCAGTGTCGTGATGTCGAGCCAATGTTATATGGCAAAAAGAATGGGCATTTGCAGTAAATTGACTTAAAAAGCTCCGCTGAATTTTCTAGATAGACCTGAATTTTCAGGATACTTCTTTCTGCTTCCCCCTGATCCATTTGCACCCCAGAAACCGGTATAGGCGTAGCATGTTACGCGCCTCGCTTTTGTGTGAGAATTGTCCCTAACGCAGCTTCATTTCAGCTGCATTTCCACAGCATTGGCGGTTCATGCAATTTTCCAGAGACAAGCTCGTCCTTGCTGTTCTTTTCTCGCTGGCGGTGCATTTTGCGATTCTGGCGTTCGTAGGCGATTTCTCGTTCAAGTCCACCAGCAAACCCGTGGTGGTGAAGCCGCGGGAGACGCCGCTTTTGATGCAGGTGGCGCCGCCTTCGCCCCCTGAAAAACCAAGACCTGATCCAGCGCGTCGGCCTGCGGCACCAGAACCTGTGCCTGTGGCGGCTGTTCCCCTTGCTGTGCCGCAGGACAGTCCGGCGACTATCAATACGGTAGAAAAACAACCGGCTACGAAGGCTGCGCCGCCGGCGCCTACAGCGCAGGAGTGGGCTTTTGCGGCGAAATATACCAACAAGAACAGCAAGGCTTACCGGTATAACTGGGGCAAGCAGGTGCGCAGCATGATGGGTACGGCGGTTGAGGGGCCGGATCAGGGGATGGTGCGTTTCCACATAGAGATTGGCCCGGATGGCAAATTGGCAAAACTGGAGACCCTGTGGTCGACTTCGCCGGTTGCTGAGCGGTTGGCCCGCAAGGCGATTGAAAGCATGCCGCCTTTGCCGCCCACGCCAACGGGCAAACCGTTGATTTTCGACCGGACGATTTCATTCAGCCCATTTGCATCGGATGATGCGCCGACCTATAAAGACGATTGTCAGCCTGACCCGCCCAGGTTTCATAATCCGTTTGCGCGGAATGCCAATTCGGCATCGGGTGACGACGAACCGCAGACAGAGCCGCTTGATGCCAAGGCGATGGAGGAGTGCCTGCGGCAACTGCCGCAGGATTCGATCGACGCGACTGAGGCGGAAAGCAAGCGCATGATGGATCAATGGGGCTGGAGCAGTTCGGGGAAGTGAGTTTCGCAGTCTGCAGGGCACAGGGTTTGCTGGCCCCCTGCGGCCCGATTTGCAGACGGAATCTTTTGTTTCGTTTGCAATCCATGTTTTAAACTGTCTTAAATTATCAATACACCGCGGAGGGGCGGCTTCCGGCATGACAAAGAGGCTTTATTGGTGGCTGATGGCGTTCATGCTGCTGCCGGTCTGTGCGCAGGCGGCAGTGCTGCGCGTTGTTACCGACGACAATTACCCGCCTTATCTGTATCGCAGTCCTGACGGCAAAGTACAGGGTTATGAAGCGGATATCTGGAAGCTGTGGGAGCAGAAAACCGGGGTCAAGGTAGACCTTGTCGCGACGGACTGGGACAGTGCGCAACACATGCTGCTGAATGGTCAGGCGGATGTCATTGATATGATTTTCCGTACCCCGGATCGCGAGAAATATTACGATTTCTCGGAACCTTATGTCACACAAAAAATTGCCATTTATGTGGATGCCTCCATAACCGGTATTCACAATGCCGCAGACCTGAAAGGTTTTCTGGTCGGGGTTCAGGCGGGCGATGCGTGTATCGAGAAGCTGCGAGATATCGGGGTCGCTGATCTGCGGCTGTTCAAGAATTATTCCAGCATGATAGAGAGTGCGTCGCATCATCAAATCAAGATGTTTTGCATGGATGAAACCCCGGCCAACTATTATCTGTACAGACTGAACAAGTCGGAAAAATTCAACAAGGCATTTGAGCTTTATCAGGCTTCTTTCCATCAGGCGGTCAAGAAGGGCAATGCGGCGACATTGCGCCTGGTGGAACAGGGCATGCGGCAGATTACGCCGGCTGAAAAGGCGGCGTTGAAGGGAAAATGGTATGGCGAAGGTTATTCCCAATTCCGATATGCAAAACTCCTGGTCGAAATTGTAATCGGGCTGCTCGTGCTGCTTGGGGCGGCGATGGTGTGGCTGGAGTCGTTGCGTCGCGCCGTGAAATCGAGGACGGCAGAGCTGGACCGCGAGCGTGCCCAGCTGCGCACACTGGTTGAGAACAGCCCAGACATGATTTGGCTGAAGAGTCAGGACGGCACGTATCTGGTATGCAATCAGCAGGCGTCTCAGTTGCTGGGCAAAACACCGGCGGAGGTCGTCGGCAAGACGGATGCTGATTTGGTGGAGCCGGAAGTGGCCGTTCGGATCAGAGAAGATGATCTGAAAGCGATTGAATCCGGCCAGCCGGTTGCGCTGGAGGAATGGATGCCGGACTCTCCTTCGGGTGGGACTCGCTTGCTGGAGACGATTAAATTGCCTGTATGGGGCACCGAAGGGAATTTGATCGGGGTGCTGGGGGTGGCGCGGGATATTACCCAGCGACGCTTGAATGAGCGCGCGTTGGCCGTGCAGGCCAGCATGCTGAAGGAAATGAGTGCGACGGCCCATGTCGGCGGCTGGGAGCTGGACCCGGCATCAGGAGAGATCAGCTGGACCGATGAAGTGGCGCTGATTCACGAGATTGATCCGGCAATTGCCCTGAATTTGTCTCTGGCGCTGAATTTCTACCCGGGTGAGAGCCGGAGGTTGCTCGAGCATGCTGTCGATGCAGCAATCCAGGACGGGACGCCATTCGATCTGGAACTGGAAATGGTGACGGCCAGGGGCAATCACCGATGGGTTCATGCCATCTGCACCCCACTGATAGAGAACGGGAAAGTGGTGCGTGTAAGGGGCGTGGTTCAGGATATCAGCGAGCGAAAACGGGTGGAAGCGCAGGTGGAGCACCTGGCGTTTCATGATCAGCTGACTGATCTGCCCAATCGTAGACTGATTGTGGACCGGCTGCACCATGCCTTGTCCGCCAGTATGCGCAGTAACAGGAAATGCGCGCTGTTGATGATTGATCTGGATAATTTCAAGGTGGTCAATGATGCGCATGGTCATGTCATGGGGGATCGCTTGCTCAAGCAGGCGGCCGAACGCCTGCTGGCGACCCTGCGTGAAGGCGACACGCCCGCCCGGCTCGGCGGCGATGAGTTTCTGGTGCTGCTTGAGGGGTTGAGCGAGGACATCATCGAAGCGGCTGAGCAGGTGGAGCGCGTGGGCATGAAGCTGCTTGACGCCTTGCGGCGTTCCTACCTGCTGGATGGGCTGGAATTCCGGATTACCTGCAGCATCGGGGCGACGGTGTTTGATCATCCGGAGCAGCAGGCCGATGAGCTGATCAAGCAGGCCGATATTGCGATGTACGAGGCGAAAAAGAGCGGGCGCAACTCGCTGCGATTCTTCGACCGGCAGGTGCAGGAAGTGATCACTGCGCGCGCCTCACTGGAAGGCGATCTACACATTGCACTCGACTTGCAGCAGCTCCAGGTGCACTATCAGATTCAGGTTGATGATTTAAAGCGTCCAATCGGAGCAGAGGCCCTGGTGCGCTGGAATCATCCGGTGCGCGGCTGGGTGTCGCCGGCCCAGTTTATCCCGCTGGCCGAGGAGTCCGACCTGATTTTGAGCATTGGACACTGGGTGCTGGAGACCGCTTGCGCCCAGCAGGTTAGGTGGCAGGCTAATCCTGCGACACGCGATCTGGTCGTTGCCGTTAATGTGAGCGCCCGCCAACTGAAGCAGAGTAATTTCCTTGATGAGGTGCGGGGCGTTCTGCAGCGCCATGCAGTTGATCCGGCTTGTCTCAAGCTGGAAATCACGGAGAGCATGCTGCTCAATGACATAGAGGGCTCGATCGAGACCCTGAAGGCGCTGAAAAAGCTCGGCGTAAAGATATCGCTGGATGATTTCGGCACGGGGTATTCGTCCCTGTCCTACCTGAAGCAGCTGCCGCTTGACCAGCTCAAAATCGACCAGTCGTTTGTGCGTGATATTGCCACCGATGCCAATGACCGTTCGATTGTGCAAACCATCATCGCGATGGCCAGGGGATTGGGGCTGGAGGTGATTGCCGAAGGGGTGGAGACCGAGGGGCAGCGGGAATTTCTGCTGAACAACGGCTGCTATCACTATCAAGGCTATCTGTTCGGCAAACCCATGCCTGCAGCGCAATTCGAGCAGACTTTGAACTATTGAGGACGCGGCTATTCCATATCCATAGCAGCTTTTCTGTTCCGGGCTGTTAAACTGGTTCTGTCATTCTGAAAATTTTAGCCTATGCAAAACCTGTCCCCCCAAATGCTGAAAGACTGGCTGGACGACCCGGCCCGACCGAGCCCCGTGTTGCTGGATGTGCGCGAGCCGTGGGAGTTTGAAATTTGCCACATCACCGGTTCGCGGCTGATGCCGATGCACAGTGTGCCGCATATGGCGGGGCAGCTGCAGCAGGACGAGGAGATTGTGGTGATTTGTCACCACGGGGTGCGCAGCCGGCATGTGGCGGTGTTTCTGGAGCGCAATGGCTTTAGCCGCATATACAACCTGAGCGGCGGGGTGGATGGCTGGGCGAATCAGGTGGATCATGCGATGCCGCTGTATTGAGCGGCTGTGATTTGGCGGGATTTTAAGGTGCGGTTAAGCAGGTTTTGCTAGATTGAGCCTATCTGGCGAGGGATAAATGATGATGCGCATTTTGGCTGTGCTGGCGGTGCTGGTGAGTTTGACCGGCTGTGTGTCGATGGAAGAGCGGCGGGCGGCGTTTTACAAT
>JAJZTZ010000037.1 GCA_021847305.1 Pseudomonadota bacterium
ACCACGAATGGCCTGACGGTGCGTTCAAAACCATTTTGGTTCCGGCCGCTGCGCTTAACTTTGCTGCGCAAAGTTAGCCTTCACCGAAACGAAGAACGCTCGTTGCTACAACAAACCGTCCTTCTTGAACATCTCCTTCAGACCACGAATGGCCTGACGAGTGCGTTCTTCGTTTTCAATCAGAGAGAAACGGACAAAATCGTCGCCGTACTCGCCGAAACCGATACCGGGAGACACTGCCACCTTGGCATCAGCCAGGACTTTCTTGGAAAATTCCAGCGATTTCATGTGTTTGTACTGTTCCGGAATAGCGGCCCAGACAAACATGGTCGCCTTGGGAATTTCCACGTTCCAGCCGATGCTGTGCAAGCCTTTGCACAGGACATCGCGGCGCTTCTGATACATCAGGCGAATGTCTTCCACGCAATCCTGCGGGCCTTCCAGAGCCAGAATCGACGCCACCTGGATCGGCGTAAACGTACCGTAGTCGTGGTAGCTCTTGATACGCGCAAGCGCCCCTACCAGACTCTGGTTACCGACCATGAACCCCACGCGCCAACCTGGCATGTTGTAGCTTTTCGACAGGGTGAAAAATTCGACGGCCACGTCCTTGGCACCCGGCACCTGCATGATGGATGGCGCTTTATAGCCGTCAAACACGATGTCGGCGTAAGCGATGTCATGCACCACAAAAATGTTGTGCTCCTTGGCGATCGCGACAACTTTCTCAAAAAATTCCAGTTCCACACACTGCGTGGTCGGGTTGCTCGGAAAGTTGAGGATCAGCATCTTCGGCTTGGGCCAATGGTTACGGATAGCTGTTTCCATTTCCTGGAAAAAATCCACGCCCGGGGTCATGGGAATATGACGGATATCCGCACCGGCGATCACCGGACCGTAAATATGGATCGGGTAACTGGGATTCGGCACCAGCACGATATCGCCCCTGTCCAGCGTCGCCAGCGCCAGGTGTGCAATACCCTCTTTCGAGCCGATGGTGACAATGGCTTCTTTTTCCGGATCGAGATCGACGTCGTAGCGGGTTTTGTACCAGTTACAGATCGCCTTGCGCAGACGCGGAATGCCTTTGGAAACCGAATAGCGATGGGTATCACCGCGGCGCGCGGTTTCGATCATCTTGTCGACGATGTGCGGGGGCGTCGGCTGATCTGGATTACCCATGCCAAAATCAATAATGTCTTCACCACGCCGCCGAGCAGACTGTTTCAGCTCACCGGTAATATTGAAAACATAGGGAGGAAGGCGCTTGATACGTGGAAACTCGTCCATCATGAATTCTTTGCTAGCTCGCGGGTTCGACGGTGGTATAAAATCCATAATCTTACCGAACTCCAACCCCACAGGCAACGCGGCAGCACGCAAGAATGAAACTGCATTTAAGCAAAGGCGACGGCAAGAATATAGTTACGGCGTACGGCGCCGATCATGTCGCGATTAACGGTCAACGTCACGAAAGTTCGCTGGTGGTTTTGCCCAACGAATTACTCACCGACTGGGCGGTTCGCAACGTCGAAGAGCTAACCGTGGCACATGTAGAGCGTATACTCGGCCATAAACCGGAAGTGATTCTTTTGGGTACGGGGAAACAGCTCAAATTCCCGGCTGGCCCGATACTCGGCTGCGCCGCTCAGGCCGGGGTCGGACTGGAAGTCATGGATACCTTTGCCGCATGCCGAACCTACAACATTCTCATGTCCGAAGGCAGGTTCGTTGCCGCCGCGCTGATTTTCGCCTGAAGCGACCCCACATAACGAGGCCGCGACAAGGCAGTTAAAGCAGCACGTCCTTGGATACGCCATTACGGCGCAAAATCTTGCGCAGCATCTGCAAAGCTTCCATCTGAATCTGCCGCACACGTTCGCGCGTCAGCTCCAGATCGTCCGCCAGATCCTCCAGAGTTGCGATTTCATTGCCATTCAGACCGTAACGACGCTCAATCACCCAGCGCTGTTTTTCCGACAGCTGTTCCAACCAGTCGTGCACATAGCTTTCCACCTCGTTGCACTGCAGAATATCTTCAGGCAGACGGCTCTGCTCATCCGGAATGGCTTCACCGATAGAGAGCATGGGGTCGATATCCAACGGCGCATCCAGCGAAGCCATACGCTCATTCAGACTGAGAATTCGACGTACTTCGTCCACCGGCTTATCGACGAGATGGGCGATATCTTCCAGGCTGGGATCGGTTTCTCCATGACTTTCCAGGTGGTTCAGCGCACGCAGGCAGCAGTTGAGCTCCTTGATAACGTGAACCGGCAGGCGAATCGTGCGCGACTGATTCATGATGGCACGTTCAATATTCTGGCGAATCCACCAGGTGGCGTAAGTGGAAAAGCGGAAGCCCCGATCCGGATCAAACTTTTCCAGGGCATGAATCAGCCCGAGATTGCCTTCTTCGACCAGATCAAGCAATGGCATACCGCGGTTGATGTAGTGTTTGGCGATGTTCACAACCAGGCGCAGATTGTGTTCGATCATTTTCTGCCGGGCAGAAAAGTCACCCGCCTTCATGCTGCGCGTCAGCTGCTGCTCTTCTTCAGCTGTCAACAGGGCATTCTGACCGATTTCACTCAGGTACATCTGCGTGACATCACCCTGAAAATCCAGCAGATAAGACGGCTGCTCTTCTTCAGCTGTCAGATCCGGGGCTTCGGTCAGTATCTCGGATTCCAGTTCTTCGTTTTCTTCATGCATCGCAGCCTCCCTCCCTTTGGTTTTATTGTCGGAACGAAACATTCACTGACGAAGATCCTGCCACAGAAAATATGACAGTATCATTGCCCTATTGTTATATATTATTTACTCCCGGGCAAGTACTTCACCGGATCAACCGGTTTACCGAAACGCCTGATCTCGAAATGCAGCGCAACCTTATCTGCATCCGAATCGCCCATCTCAGCAATCTTCTGTCCCTGAGCCACCATATCGCCTTCTTTTACCAGCAAGGTGCGGTTGTGCGCATAGGCACTAAGATAGGTTTTGTTATGTTTGATGATAATCAACTTGCCATAGCCGCGCAATCCACTACCACTGTAAACGACTTTGCCCGCTCCGGCAGCAATAACAGCTTGCCCTGACTCGCCACCAATATCAATACCCTTGGTACCGTTTTTATCATTGAAACCATTGAGAATCTTGCCTTTTGTCGGCCACACCCAGTCAACATGATCCTCATCAGATGTATCATCAGCTGCATCGTCACTCGCAGCAGCTGCGGGCTGAACTGGTTGAGCAACCTGTTCGGCAGCCCTCTCGGCCGGCTTGACCGGTGCAACAGGCTGCACCGGCTTGGCGGGCGACTGCAGATTCGCCAAAGCCTGATCGCTGTAGGGTAACTTAACTGCCTTGGGCTCCTGCACGAGCTGATCGGACGGAGCGGCAAAAACCAGTGCCGGTGTTTTGGCCAACGGCGTGACCACTACCCCGCCGTCCTGCGGCTTAAGACGCAGCACCTGCCCCACCTTAATGACAAAGGAATTATCGATCTGATTCCAGCTTGCCAGCTCGCGATAATCCAGTCCGTATTCCAGGGCAATGCTGTAAAGGGTTTCACCGCGTTTGACGGTATGCGTCGCCGGACGCCAGTCTGCCGGGCCCTTCTTGTATTTGACCGTTTTTTGTGCCGCAGGTGCCCGCTCGATTACCGGAGCGGCCGGATGCGTTGCACAACCGGCCAACAGCAGCAGCACAACAACGATCAGACTGTTGCGCGCCAGCATCAGGACACCCCAGGCTTAAGCGGCACAAATTTGACGGGTTCCAGCACGGTCTCGGTGATTCCTTCCGCAGTGTGTTCAAACATGGTAAGAAACTGCTCGTTTACGCCCAGGGGCAACACCAGCCGGCCACCTGGGGCCAGTTGTTCCAACAGTTCTTCAGGCACGTGAGTCGCCGCGGCGGCCATGACAATGCCGTCGAAAGGGCCCACTTCAGCGAGCCCCATCGTACCGTCCGCATGTCTAAGACGCGGACCATAAACCCGGAGTTCCCGTAAAGTCTGCTTTGCCTTGTTCAGCAACGGCGCAATCCGCTCCACCGAGTAGACTTCCTTGGCCAGCTTAGCCAGCACCGCCGTCTGATAACCGCACCCCGTGCCAATCTCCAGAACGCGGCCCAGCGCATGACCACTGCGCAACAGCTGGAGCATGCGGGCGACGATATACGGCTGTGAAATCGTCTGGCCGAAGCCGATCGGCAAAGCGATATCCTCATAGGCGCGCGATGCCAGCGCCTCATCTACGAAGATGTGTCTTGGTACGACTTCCATCGCCGCCAGAACAACCTCATCCGTTATGCCCTGCTCACGCAGACGAGCAATCATGCGCGCCCGAGTACGCTGCGAGGTCATGCCGATACCCACATGATGCGTGCTCATGAACGCATCCACTCCTGCATAGTCTTCATCTGTTGATAATGTGTCAAATCCAGCTGCAGCGGCGTAATGGAAACCCGTCCATTAGCCACGGCATGAAAATCGGTGCCTTCGCCCGCATCCTGCGCTTTGCCTGCCGGGCCCACCCAGTATATCGCCTGACCGCGCGGGTTAGTCGACTTGATCACCGGCTCGGCCTTGTGGCGTTTGCCCAGGCGGGTGATTTCATAATTACCGATTTGCCCATTGGCCACGGCCGGCACATTCACATTGAGCAAGGTTGGCACCGGCAAAGGCTGCTGCATGATGCGCCGCACCAGATCGACAGCAACCTGGGCAGCATAGCTGAAATCGGTCGCCTCATGGCTCGCGAGTGACACAGCGATAGACGGCACCCCAAGCAGATAGCCCTCGGTAGCCGCAGCGACAGTACCAGAGTAAACCGTGTCATCGCCCATGTTGGCACCGTGATTGATGCCGGAAATCACCATATCCGGCAGCCCTTCCAGCATCCCGGTGACGGCCAGATGGACGCAGTCCGTCGGCGTGCCGTTGACGTAATAGAAACCGTTGGAGGATTGACGCAGTGTCAGGGGACGATCGAGAGTAAGAGAGTTGCTTGCACCGCTACGGTCGCGCTCGGGCGCCACCACTACGATTTCCGCAATCGTTGCAAGCGCGTCGGCCAGAGCAGCCAGACCGGGCGCAAAGTAGCCATCATCATTACTGAGAAGGATGCGCATGATTGGATGCCCGAACAGCACAAGAAGCTGTGCCGTTTATATCAGTTCATTATTTTGTTGGTCGGGGCGAGAGGATTTGAACCTCCGACCACTTGCACCCCATGCAAGTACGCTACCAGGCTGCGCTACGCCCCGAAACACCTGCGGCATTATACAGGCACGGACCCGACAAGTCCACGCCGGCGCGCTTCAAGCCTTAAGAAACTGTATCAGAGACTCGATTTCCCGGCGCAACAGCGTAGCGCCGACAACCGTTTGTTCCGTAAGCGGCCCCAGTATGGTCTCCTCATCCAGTGAAGTCATATCACTTTCGTTCAGACGCACTTCGGCCGGGTGACGCTCCTCCTGCTGCAGTTCCTGCAGGCGGTTGCGCGCACCGTTGATGGTGAAGCCCTGCTCATACAGCAGTTCGCGGATCTTGCGGATCAACAAGACCTCATGGTGCTGATAATAACGGCGGTTGCCGCGCCGCTTGACCGGCTTGAGCTGGGTAAACTCCTGCTCCCAATAACGCAGAACGTGCGGCTTTACGCCGCACAATTCCGACACCTCGCCAATGGTAAAATACCGTTTCGCGGGAATGGGAGGCAGTTCAGTCTTAACGGCTGTTTCGTTCATATTCCTCTTCTACCATCAGTTTCAGTTTCTGACTGGCATGAAAAGTCACAACCCGGCGCGCAGTGATAGGAATCTCTTCGCCGGTTTTCGGATTGCGCCCCGGACGCTGGGGCTTTTCGCGCAGCTGAAAGTTGCCGAAACCGGACAACTTGACGACATCCCCCTGCTCCAGCGCTGCACGAATTTCTTCAAAAAACGATTCCACCATATCTTTGGCTTCACGTTTGTTCAGACCCACCTGCTCGAACAGCAGGTCGGCCAACTCCGCCTTTGTTAAAGTCATACCTGAATCCCTTATTGCCTGAGTTCTGCGGCGAATTTTTCCTGCAAAATCTTGATGAGGTTTTGCACAGCCGGCTCAGTTTCTTCATCACTTAGTGTTTTTTGAGTATCTTGCATCAACACGCGAATTGCAACACTTTTTTTATCCGAATCAATACCTTTACCACGATAGATGTCAAACACCGTTAAATCCACCACAAAATCTTCGGCAACGGACTGCATGGCCGCTAGCATCTGGGCAACTTCGACACCCTGGCCGACGAGCACAGCGATATCGCGCCGCACCTGAGGCAGACGAGAAATTTCCCGATAAGCCGGCAAGGCGGACTGCGACAACATCGCCGCATCCAGTTCGAACAGCACTGGAGCCGTCGGCAAACCGTATTGCTGGCGCCATTGGGGGTGCAGCACCCCGAGCCAGCCAATTTCCTGACCCTGGCGCACAATGCGGGCTGACTGCCCGGGATGCAACGCCGGGTGCTGGGCAGCAACATATTCAACACCAGAGCCAAGTAAAGTCGCGATATCCGCTTTCACATCAAAGAAATCAACCGCACGCTTTGCCTCACCCCACTGCTCCGGCAAAGCCAGGCCGTACGCCAGCCCGCCCAGACGCAGGGACTGGGCAAAGTCCTCAGCATTTTTAGCAAAACAGCGCCCCAACTCGAAGATGCGCACGCGATCCTGCTGACGCTTAAGGTTGGTCTGCAGCGTTTCCAGCATGCTGCCCCACAGGCCGGAACGCATTACCGACATATTGCTGGCGATCGGATTCGCCAGACGGACCGGCGCGCGGTTAGCCATCAGGCCGGTTTCCCACGCTTCGTCGACAAAGCTGAACGTCACGACTTCCTGGTAATCGCGGCCCGCCAGGCGCTGCTTGAGCTCGGCAAACGGCAGCAGCGCTTCCGGCTGGGGCAACATACGCAGACCGGCCCGCGGTTGCGGAGCCGGAATCGAATCGTAGCCGTGCATTCGCGCAATTTCCTCAATGAAATCGACCTCGATTTCCAGATCAAAGCGCCAGCTCGGCGGGGTAACCAGCAGACCGCCATCCTGTTCGGCAAAAGCAAACTGCTGCCGCTGCAACAGCGACTTCACCCGAGCCAGATCGAGCGGAATACCCAGCACACGGGCTGCTCGCGCAACGCGCAGGTTAACCGGGTTGCGCTGCGGCAATGTGCCCAGTTGTTCAACCACCGGACCGGCCGTGCCGCCGGCGATTTCCAATATCAATCCGGTAGCGCGCTCCATGGCATTGCGGGTCATGGCAAAATCGACGCCACGTTCATAGCGGTGTGACGAATCGCTAGTCAGGTTGAGGCGGCGCCCTTTGCCCATGATCGCATCGGGCATGAAAAAGGCGCTTTCCAGAAAGATATCCGCCGTATCATCCCCTACCGCACTGAACATGCCGCCCATGATGCCAGCCAGCGCCAGCGCCCTGTTGCTATCAGCAATCACCAGCATGTCCGGCTGCAATTTGGCATTCATGCCGTTGAGGAGTTCAATCTCTTCATTTTCGCCGGCCCAGCGTACCTCGATATCACCACTGATTTTTGCCAGGTCGAAGGCGTGCAACGGCTGCCCCATTTCAAGCAGCACGTAATTGGTGATATCCACTACCGCGCTGATACTGCGGACACCGCTGCGTTCCAGGCGTTGTTTCATCCATTCCGGAGTCGCCGCGCGCGGATTGATACCGCGGATAACCCGGCCGCTATAGCGCGGGCAGCCGTCCGCCGCCGTCAGCTTAACCGCCCGCACCGTATCGTGAGCCGGCTCAATCGGCGCATATTGCGGCATCGCCCAGCTGCTGCCGGTCAGTGCGGCCACTTCGCGTGCCAGACCATTCAGACTCAGACAATCTGCCCGATTCGGCGTCAGTTTCAGTGTCAGGCAATTATCATCGAGCGCGGCCCATACGCGGATGTTTTCCCCTACCGGCGCATCGGAAGGCAATAACCACAGACCGTCGCTCTCTTCCGCCAGCCCCAGCTCCGCCTGAGAACAAAGCATGCCGAACGACTCCACACCACGTACTTTGGCCTGACCGATATTCATTTTCGGCAGCACAGCCCCAACCCGCGCACACGGCACCTTAACCCCGACAGCGACATTTTTTGCGCCGCAAACAATCTGCAGCGGCTGCGCTTCGCCCACATCAACCTGACACAGATTGAGCCGATCAGCACCGGGGTGCTTTTCCACGCTCAGCACATGGCCAATGACCACGCCGCTGAAGGCCGGCGCTACCGGGTCCATCGACTCGACCTCGAGACCGGCCATGGTCAGTTGGTGAGACAGTTCCGCGGTTGTCATAGAGACAGGAACCAGGCTGCGCAGCCAGTTTTCGGAAAATTTCATCGCTTACCCCCGAAATTGGCGCAAGAAGCGCAAGTCATTTTCATAGAACAGTCGCAGATCATTCACCCCATAGCGCAGCATGGCCAGGCGATCCGGTCCCATGCCAAAGGCGAAGCCCTGGTAGCGTTCACTATCGATATTGACTGAGGCCAGCACATTCGGGTGCACCATGCCGCAGCCGCCCACCTCCAGCCAGCCGCTGTGGCTGCAAACCCGGCAACCGTCGCCATTGCAGAACACACAACCCATATCGACTTCGGCAGATGGTTCGGTAAACGGGAAAAATGAAGGACGGAAACGCACCTTCAGGTCGTCTTTTTCAAAAAACCGCTGCAGGAAATCCGTCAACAGTCCTTTAAGATCGGCAAAACTGGCTGACTCATCAATCCACAGACCTTCAACCTGGTGAAACATCGGCGAATGAGTCGCATCGGAGTCCACCCGGTATACCCGCCCCGGCGCAATAACGCGGAACGGCGGCTGATTATTTTCCATGAAGTGCACCTGGATAGGCGACGTATGCGTACGCAACAGATGCGCGCTGCCAGCCAGGTAGAATGTGTCGTGCATGGAACGTGCCGGATGGTTATCCGGGGTGTTCAATGCCGTGAAGTTGTAGAAATCAGTCTCAATTTCAGGGCCATCGGCAACGGCAAATCCCATTGAATGAAACAGTGCCGCGATGCGCTCCAGCGTGCGGGTCACCGGGTGCAAGCCGCCACGCTCATTGCCCCGTCCCGGCAGGGTCACATCAATGGTTTCCTCGGCCAGTTGGCGAGCCAGCTCGGCATCACGCAGGGCGTCCTTGCGTGCATTGAGCAATGCTTCAACCGCGCTCTTCACCTGATTGATGGCTGCACCGGCTTCCTTGCGTGCTTCCGCAGGCAAGGAGCCAAGCTGCTTGAGACGCTCGGTCAGCAGACCCTGCTTGCCGAGAAATCTTGCCTTGACCTGTTCCAGATCGTTGATGGTATCGACCCCGGCGAATGCTTTTTGTGCCTGGGCCAGAATGGCTTGAAGTTCATTTGAATCGGACATGATTCCACTTCGACTCAGATCAAAACACGCCGCATTGGGCGCATTTCGCAAACAATCTCGAAAAAAAAGGAGGCGTTGCCGCCTCCTCTTTCACATGCCAACGGCTATCAGGCCGCAGCAGCGATGCCGGACTTGGCTTGGTCGACAATCTTGGCAAATGCCTCTTTGTCGAATACAGCCAGATCGGCCAGTACTTTACGGTCGATTTCAACCGCAGCTTTCTTCAGGCCGTTCATGAACACACTGTACGACAGTCCGCATTCACGCGCAGCGGCGTTAATACGGGCGATCCACAGGGAACGGAACTGACGCTTGCGTTGACGACGGTCACGGTAGGCGTATTGGCCTGCCTTCATTACCGCCTGTTTGGCAATACGGTACACATTGCCACGGCGACCACGGTAACCCTTGGCCTGGGCAAGAACTTTTTTATGACGGGCACGAGCCGTAACACCACGTTTTACGCGAGGCATAGTCTAATCTCCTTAAGCGTAGGGCATCATGGCGCGGACAGCGCGCACGTTGGTATCATGAACACCGGTCATACCGCGCAGGTTACGCTTGCGCTTGGTGGTCTTCTTGGTCAGGATGTGGCGCAGGAAAGCGTGCGAACGCTTGATACCGCCACTACCTTGAGCGCGGAAACGCTTAGCAGCGCCGCTCTTGGTTTTCATCTTAGGCATTTCAAACTCCTTATAGCATGATGCACAGGTAGTCAGCGTATTGCCGACATTTGACAACCTGACACCACTTCTATTGACCGACCAGACATTCCTTGCGGAGCCGATCGGTATTTCGCCACCCCAGCAAGCCGGGACAGCAAAATTCTTTACGCCGTACTGGCGTTTAAATCTTTTTCTTGGGCGACAACACCATGACCATCTGGCGCCCTTCCATCTTGGGAAACTGCTCAACTACGCCGTATTCGGCCAGATCAGTCTCAACCCGCTTGAGCAACTGCATGCCAAATTCCTGATGGGCCATTTCACGACCGCGGAAACGCAGGGTGATCTTGGTTTTGTCACCCTCTTGCAGGAACTTGATCAGGTTGCGCAGTTTAACCTGATAATCGCCCTCGTCCGTTGCCGGACGGAACTTGATTTCCTTGACCTGTATCTGCTTCTGCTTCAGCTTGGCTTCGTGCTGCTTTTTGCTTTCGCGGTACTTGAACTTGCCGTAATCCATCAAACGGCATACCGGAGGCACAGCCTGAGGGGCAATCTCAACCAGATCCACATCTGCATCTTCAGCCATTTCAATGGCCTGGCGCAGAGAGACCACGCCCAACTGTTCACCCTCAATCCCTACCAGACGGATTTCCTGCGCTGTAATTTCGCCGTTAATCCGTTGTTCTTTTGCCTGTGCTATAGCAGAAACTCCTTATCAATAAAATCAAACGCGGCGCGCCATCTCGTCCTGCCAGCGGGCCAGCAAGGCCTCTACCGACATCTGTCCAAGGTCTTCACCGTGGCGAGTGCGCACCGCAATCAATCCTGCTGCCATCTCCTTATCACCCACAATCAGCTGGTAAGGCAGTTTTTGCAGACTATGTTCGCGAATTTTATAGGTAATTTTCTCATTCCTCAAGTCCGCCTCAACACGGAAGCCCTGTTTCTTGAGAATATCCACTACATTTTTCGCATATTCGGCCTGCGCATCGGTGATATTCATGACCACCGCCTGCACCGGAGACAGCCACAGCGGCATGGCGCCGGCATAGTTCTCGATCAGGATGCCAATAAAACGTTCCATCGAACCGACAATGGCGCGGTGCAGCATGATCGGGCGCTGGCGCTGCGAATGCTCGTCGATATAGGACGCATCCAGACGCTCCGGCATCATCGGATCGTACTGAATGGTGCCCACCTGCCAGGCACGACCGATAGAGTCCTTGAGATGGTATTCGATCTTGGGACCATAGAAAGCGCCCTCACCCGGCAACTCGATCCACTCCACTCCGGCCGCACGCAAGGCGGCGCGCAGGGCATCTTCGGCGCGATCCCACTCGGCATCGGTGCCGAGACGTTTTTCCGGACGCAGCGCCAGCTTGATGGAAATATCGCTAAAGCCAAAATCGGCGTAGACCTGCATCGCCTGACGATGGAAGGCCGTTACTTCGCTTTCCACCTGCTCCGGCGTACAGAAAATATGTCCATCGTCCTGGGTAAAGGCGCGCACGCGCATGATGCCGTGCAACGCGCCGGACGGCTCATTGCGATGACAGCCGCCGAACTCGGCATAGCGAATCGGCAGATCGCGATAGCTGTGCAGACCGGCATTGTAGATCTGTACATGCCCCGGACAGTTCATCGGCTTTACCGCGTAGGTACGCTTTTCCGATTCAGTGAAGAACATGTTGTCCTGGTAGTTGTCCCAGTGACCGGACTTTTTCCACAAAGTCACGTCCATGATCTGCGGGCCGCGCACTTCCTGATAGCCGCCATTGCGGTACACCTGACGCACATACTGTTCTACCGCCTGCCAGATCGTCCAGCCGCGCGGATGCCAGAACACCATGCCCGGCGCCTCGTCCTGCTGGTGGAACAGGTCAAGCTGCTTGGCCAATTTGCGGTGATCGCGCTTTTCCGCCTCTTCAAGACGATGCAGATAAGCGTCGAGATCGTCCTTTTTGGCCCAGGCAGTGCCATAAACGCGCTGCAGCATTTCGTTATTGGCATCGCCGCGCCAGTAGGCACCGGCCAGCTTCATCAGTTTAAACACCTTGAGCTTGCCGGTAGAAGGCACGTGCGGGCCACGACACAAATCGGTGAATTCACCCTGGGTGTAGAGCGACAGCGGTTCGTCGCTGGGGATGGACTCGATGATCTGGGCCTTGTATGCCTCGCCGATGCCCTTGAAGTACTGGATGGCATCGGAGCGCTCCATTACCTGACGGCTGACCGGCAGATCCTGTTTGACGACGGCGGCCATTTCCTTCTCGATGGCAGCCAGATCTTCCGGGGTAAACGGGCGCTTGTAGGAGAAATCGTAATAAAAACCGTCTTCCACGGTCGGCCCGATGGTGACCTGGGCATCCGGGAACAGACGTTTCACAGCCTGGGCCAGCAGGTGGGCGGTAGAATGGCGGATCACTTCCAGACCGTCTGCATCACGGTCGGTCACAATAGCCAGGGAAACGTCGCGATCAATAAGGTAGGACGTATCCACCAGCTGACCGTCCACTTTACCTGCAAGTGCAGCACGGGCCAGACCGGCGCCAATGCTCTGCGCCACTTCAGCAACGGTTACTGCTTGCTCAAACTGACGTTCGGATCCATCGGGCAAACGAATAACAGGCATGGTTCTTAACACCCAAACAAGATTCTACACGCGCACCAGAAACTGGGCGCCAGAAAAACGTTTGGCACCCCCGCGGGTGCCAAACGTCAGAACATTCAAGATTACCAACACTGTTACAGGTTGGTAGGCGCGATTGGACTCGAACCAACGACCCCCACCATGTCAAGGTGATGCTCTAACCAGCTGAGCTACGCGCCTAAAAAGAGCGTGAATTATACTGCAATCCGCCCGGCAAAGACAATCTCGAACTGCCGCCGCTCTCGCGGCGGCAGTTCTCACATCAGTCCGCGTGCAATTGCACCAGATGCTCAAGCACACGCCGCACACGCACCATGGCGGAATCAAGCACGTCGCCAACCTGCTCGTAGCTGATGCACTGGCCGCTGTCGCCGCGACCGGCGGCATAGTTAGCCACCACGCACAACGCTGCATATTGCATGTCGAGCTCGCGCGCCAGAATGGCTTCCGGCATACCGGTCATGCCAACCATGCTGGCACCGTCACGTTCCATGCGGGTGATTTCCGCCGCCGTTTCAAGTCGGGGACCCTGCACCGCCCCATAGGTGGCCGTAGCCACATACGGCTCACCGGCATCGCGCAACGCCTGGATGCACAGCTGTCGCATACGCTCGGCATACGGCCAGGTAAAGTCGATATGAGTCACCGCCCGGCCCTCTTCTTCCATAAAGGTATTGGCGCGCCCATAGGTGTAATCGATGATCTGATCCGGCACCACCAGGGCACCCGGCACCAGATCAGCCGCAATCCCCCCCACCGTGGCAATGGAGACCACGTCAGTAACGTTCTGCGCATGCAATGCCCACAGATTGGCGCGATAGTTCACCCGATGCGGCGCAATGGTGTGACCATAACCGTGGCGTGCCAGAAAGACGACGTTGCGCTCATTGATGCGACCGAACGTCAGCGCCCCGGATGGCTCACCATACGGAGTACGAATCACCTGACGGTGTGTAATTTCAAGATTGGCAAGCTGGGTCAGACCGCTGCCACCGATAATACCAAGCATAAACTCCCCTGTTACTCCGGCAAGGCATAAATCGCCGGCAAATTACGCCAGCTGCCTTCCACATCCATACCAAAACCAAACACATAACGGTCCGGCACCGTCAGCCCGACATAGTCAGCCGCGATCGGCTTTTGCCGCCCCAGATGCTTTTCCACCATGACCGCCAGGTAAACCCGCTTTGCCCCGGCATCGAGCAAAGCCCGCTGGATTGCAGCCAGCGTGAAACCCTCATCCAGAATATCATCCAGCACCAGCACCGTGCGCCCCCTGACACTCTCAGGCGGCCGCACCTTCCAGACGATCTCGCCGCCGGTCAGGGCACCGCGGTAACGGCTGGCATGCACGTATTCGCATTCCAGGGGAAAAGACAATCGGGTAAGCAGATGACCGGCAAAGATCAGGGCGCCGCCCATAACGGTCAGAACAACCGGGTTCTGTCCGGCCAGTTCTTCACTGATCTGCCCGGCAAGGGTATCCAGCGCCGCGTGAATCGTCGCAGCGTCATGCAGGCATTCTGCGCGCTCCAGCCACGCGGACTGGTGAATATCTCCCAACATGATTTGCATTTCTTGCTGATTGGAGGAGCCTGAATTATGGACCAGAGACCGCTGAAATCAAAGCCCACAATGAAAAACGGCAGGGTTTCCCCTGCCGTTTTTCTGGATAGATGCTACCGACCGGATCTTAGTAGGTCAGGGTAACAACATCTTCGTCCATGGCTTGCTGAATTACATAAGCACCACCGATGGTTTCCTGGATTTCAGGAATCAGGTCTTCGCCCCACAGTTCCAGGGTCGGGGTACATACTTTGAATACCACGCCAGCTTCGTGTGCGTCTTTGATGAAGTCGTAAACGCTCTTCGGAGAACCTTCCTTGACGAACAGCTTCTCAGCCACGCCCTTAACGGCCAACTCGCCAGCACGTGCGGTCAGGATCACTTCCACTTCGTATTCCATTGCAGCAGCAACAGTAGCCTGGAAAAACGGTGCGCCCAGTTCGGAACCGTTGGAAGGATCGGTGTTGACCATCATGATCATCAGTTTGTCAGCCATGGATATCTCCAATTAATTCAAAAGGATAATAACAATCAAGCCTGTTTGGGCTTGAACAAAGTTGGCAAGTATAACGCGTTTATTGAATATGTCCAATAGCTAATATTACGCTACTGAAATACCAGAACAACCCACAATAACCACTGGATAGATATGGTTATTTTCTACTGCCCCGGCAAACAGCGCTGCAACGCAGCAAGACATTCGCCATCGATGGCTGAGCCGCGTTCGCGTTCCATCATGGCAATCGCCTCCGGCACAGGTATGGGGCCGCGGTATGGCCGCTCCGCCGTGATGGCATCAAAAATATCGGCAACGGTAATAATGCGCGTCTCCAGCGGAATTTCCTCCGCCCGCAAACCACGCGGGTAGCCCTTTCCGTCCAGCCGTTCATGGTGAGCGGCTGCCACCGCCGCAAGTTCGGAAAATATCGACATGCGCGAGAGAATTTCCTCCGAATAGCGCGCATGAGCCTTGATCTGTTCCCATTCCGTCTCATCCAGCCGGCCCGGCTTGTCCAGCACACCATTACTGACACCCAGCTTGCCGATGTCGTGCAACAGAGCAGCCCTTCTGAGCCAGCGCCGCCTGCCTGACGGAATACCCATTTCCCGCGCCACGGCATCCGTATATATAGCCACCCGGCTACTGTGGCCATAGGTGTACGGGCTTTTCGAGTCGACCACCTGGGCAAACGCTTCAGCAATCGTATCCAGCCGCTCTTCGTCAATGACAATCACACGCGACAGCGGCTCCAGAGCACATACCCGCTCCTGCAAGCCGGCCACATCGAGCCCGCGCCAGAAACCTTCCTGCCGGCACACCTGGGCAAACGCATCGGTCACAGCAGGGTCAAACCAGCTGCCCGCCCGTTTGCGCACTTCCTCCATCGCCAAATCGGCACCACCGGCAGAATGGAATACGTCAACCACCTGCGCCAGCAAAGCAATACGGGAATAGACCGGAATAAAATGGCCGCTCAATCCGGACGGCTTGCCTTTGCCGTTCCAATGTTCATCCAGACTGCGGATGCCGGCCGCCACATCTTCGGAAAACCCAAGCTGACGCGCAATATCTGCGCCTCTTTCACAGCGCGTTTTCACCAATTCGGTGGCAAAACTCTCGCCATTTTGCACCAGATCAAGAATCCGGCTGGCCCGCGAGCGCATGGACTCTCCCGCCCCGGCATGCGACAGCACGAAACGCCCCAAGTGCAGAACACTTTGCGAATCAACCATTTTGAAATCGCTTTTGACCACCCGGTCATCGGCGCCGTACAACTCGAACAGCCGCGCCGCGTTACTACTGCAACCCGCATCCTTGAGCAACAAGGTGTAATACAGATGCGACAGCTCATCCACATCGAGATCAAGCTGGGCCCCTACATGCATCCCCACCCAGCAGCTGCGCAGGCAATGCCCGGCCGGCAGCCCTTCCGTCAAATCCAGCGCATAACTCAATGCGCCGATGATTTCCGACAGCAGCAGGCGATCGGACTCAAGACCGGCAAGTGGTTTTACGAAAGCATCCATAGACCGCGACGAACCCTAACAGTAACGAGTGGTTCGTTTCATTATGCGACGCAGGAGATATATTGGAAAGGCAAATGCTAGCGAGCAACCAAACGCTGAGGCGCTGGTATGCATTACAGACAGATCGGAGATGAATATTAAATCAACAAGGATTTTTAGGTGGGGTGGCTGATGGGACTCGAACCCACGACAACCGGAATCACAATCCGAAAATGCAATTGTCAGAAAGCCTTTATTGACGCCATTTTATTAATCTTGATATGATTTTCCGTACCAAAACGGGAACACTTAAAAATTTATTAATGGTGCCAAATGGCGACAATAAAACAGCGTGAAAGTGGTTGGTGGCAAGCGGTTGTACGTCGAAAAGGCCACCCACAGCAGAGTAAAACCTTCCCGTCGCACTCCGATGCCGAGAAGTGGGCTCGTGATATCGAAAATCAAATTGATCGCGGGATTTTCGTCCCGCGCGAAGAAGCGGAGCGCACCACATTACACGAAGCGCTTGAGCGATACGCGAAGGAAGTCAGTGCGGGGAAAAAAGGCAAAACACAAGAGATATACAGAATAAAAGCCTGGCAATCCGAAAAGCTCGCGACGCGCACGCTCGCCAGTCTTAAGCAAGCAGACTTCGCCAAGTGGCGCGATGATCGGCTTGAAGCTGGCGTTGCGCCGGCAACAGTTCGCCTGGATCTCGCTGTCATCTCACACCTCTTCACGATTGCGGTGAAGGAATGGGGGCTACACCTGGAGAACCCCATCAAGCGAATCCGACTGCCGGCTGTTGCAAATGCACGCGACCGACGTTTTGAGGGCGATGAAGAGGCCAGGCTACTTGCCGAAATGGATTCGCCGGCCGCCGGCCGCTCGAATCCGTGGATCAAACCGCTCGTGCGCTTTGCTATTGAAACCGCAATGCGCCAGAGTGAGCTTCTGGCCCTGGAATGGAAACACGTCGATTTGAAGAAACGCGTGGCACACATTCCAAAAACCAAAAATGGGGATCCGCGAGATGTACCGCTCTCCTCTACCGCCGTCGAGATCTTGTCAGCCCTGCCTCGCTCTATCGGTGGGCAGGTTTTTCCAACCACGGCAAGCGCGGTCAAGCAAAGTTTTGCCAGGGCGACGAAGCGAGCAGAGATTGAGGATTTGCATTTTCACGATTTGCGGCACGAGGCCACGAGTCGGCTAGCCGAAAAGCTGGCGATGCATGAACTAATGAAGGTTACCGGGCATAAGGACACGCGGATGCTTGCCCGATATTACCATCCGAGAGCAGAGGATCTGGCTAAGAAACTTGGATAGTGCGGGATGATGTATGATGATCGAATATGACAAATAATGATTGCATTTAATGCGATCGATCGATAGAATTACATCAAAGCCCCAGCGAATCCGTCCCACACCAGGCAAGTAGAGCCAAAATGTCGTGGATGAGTTGGGGCTTTGTCATTTAGGCTCCCACAAGAGCAGCCCGTTTCTTTTCCATGCCTCTTGGAAGTCCCCACCTTTTCCATACACGCTCGTAATCAGGATGGGGCGTACAAAACGCACCGGAAAAACGTCTGTTTTTGGGGTTATTCAGAACATTTACTTGACCAGGTCTATTGGCTTCGGCATCAAAACGGCCATAGCGCATTTTACCCATACTCGGGATTCCTGGAGCTTGGCCACCGTGCATGGGTTGTTTGGTCCGCAAGAAAGCCCATCTGGCGCCGGGCCACAGGTCGCATTGATAAGCGCTTGGTTTTCGGCATATCCAGCCTGTATTTGGCTAAGGCTCGCCGCCTGATCTGCAGCTGCTGCACCCGAGTCAGCGCTGGCCACCGACACACCAGCCAACAACCCCACCAACAAAATTTCCCGCTTCACACTCCACCCCCTTGTTTCAGTGCTTCACGCATTTCCCGTTCCGGCACTTTGACCGAGAGCAGTCGAAGTGCGTACCACCATATGAGCAACCCCAGCCCGAAGATAAACATGCCGGGGATACCGCCGATAAACGCCTGTACAGCCTGCACCAGGCGCGACGTATTGACCTGTTTCGCCACACGTTCAACACCCTCGATCGTGCGTCCGCCCACCTCCACCGCAAACAGGCAGTACACTTTCCCTGTGCCGAAGAAAAATGTCGGCATAACAACCTCGGCAATATAGAACTTGCCCGTCGTGTTTATCGGCGCGTAAGAGCACACAATCTCGGGTGCCACGACGTTTTCGAGAAACACATCACGGCCGTCATCGCCGGCGAATCTGACGCTTTCGTAGATCGTAATCGGTCCGCCCTGCGCGTAATTCTTGTACGCGCCATGGCCTACAAAGCGCCCTGAAACAACCTGAATTTGTCCCTTCATACTTCATCCCTCCACAAATATTTTGTTGCGACAAAGCGCAACGAAATTCAGTTAAAACTCGAATTCAAGCTGAATCCGTGCAATTTCGTTGCCACAATGCGCAACGAAAT
>JAJZTZ010000038.1 GCA_021847305.1 Pseudomonadota bacterium
CCGCAGTGGAGCGCCTTGCTGGCGCATTTTCCGCAACTGCCGGGAGCCCGGCAGATTTACGACCTGCACGTTGATCTGGTGCAGACCTCCTGCGGGTTTGCCGTGCCGTTCTTTGACTATGTCGGCGAACGGCAGCAGCTGAATGAGTGGGCAGACAAGAAGGGGCCGGACGGTGTCCGGCAGTATTGGCACGATCGCAACCGCGAGAGTCTGGACGGTTTCCCCACCGGTATGCCGGACAATCTGCCGGCCATGAACGACTAGGGCGCAATGGATACGGTCAGCCACGCCTTGTGGGGTTACGGCCTGTTCGGTTTTCGCCGGCAGAAGCCGCGACCATTGCTGGCCATGTTTTTCGGCGCCATGCCGGACCTCATGTCATTCGGCATCTACCTGCTCATGCACGTCATCAACGGCACCTATCACCCCGGTCCGCCGCCGCTGACCGCGTTGCCGCCCTGGTTGTTCACCAGCTACAGCATCGGCCACAGTTTCATCATCAGCTTTGCCGTCATCGGTCTGGTTGCGCTGTGGCGCCGCGACATTGCTTTTGCCATGCTGGCCTGGCCGTTTCACATTGTGCTGGACGCACCGTTCCACGCCAAAACCTATTTCCCCACGCCGATTCTGTGGCCGGTGTCGAATGTTTCCTTTGACGGCATTTCCTGGGCCAACCCCTGGGTGTGGTTCCCCAATGCGGCGGGCGTGCTGCTGCTGTTGCTGTATCGCCGCAGGCAAAGGCGGCTGAAAGAAAAACCGGCCAGTTAACTGGCCGGTTTGAGGCATTGCTGCAGCATCAGAAGCTGCGGTTGCAGGGGGTGGACTTGCCGCGCCGGTGGTCGCGCCAGGCAAACAGATAGGTGCCGAAAAAGATGCCGCCAATCGTCGCCAGTACGGCCAGCTTGCCTTCTCCGAGCATGGCTACGGCCGACCCCGGGCAGGAGCCGGTCATGCCCCAGCCGACACCGAACAGAATCGCCCCCAGCCACAGATCGCGCGTCATCGGTTTGCCGACGAAGGTCAGCGGCTGGCCGCTGAACAGGGCGCGCGCGCGGGCCAGCTTAAGCAACTGAACACCGGTGCCGGCCACGACGACAGCCGCCCCAATCACCCAGAGCAATTGCAGGTCGCGGAACAGGAACAGGTTGATATAGTTGTCAAAAGTGGTTGCGCCCGCCCGGCTGAGAATAAAACCAAACAGGATGCCGAAAAGTATGAAACTGTATTTCATGGTGGAGCCTACTTCAGCAGATAAAACAGCAGTTGCACAAAGCCCAGACCGCTGGCGAAGAACAGGGCAGCGGCGAAAAAGCTGGGCAGATTGAGCAGGGCGATGCCGCTGATCGCGTGACCCGAGGTACACCCACCTGCCATGCGGGCACCGAGCCCCATGATTACGCCGCCGATAAACAGCACCGGCAGTTTTACCCACCACACGGTCGGCAGCAGGTCGTCATACAGGCCCATGTCGAAAGTCGGGTGCCATTCAAACCCGGGGGAAGTGAAGGCGGCGATGAAGGAACCAATCGGCAGGCCCAGCAAAAACCACAGGCGCCAGGTATTAAAGCTGTTGTGTTCGTTGTCCTGAAAGAATGACAGGCGCGAAAACGGGCTGATGAAATTGCAGTAACCGCTCGAAACACCCAGCATGCGCCCGCTGACCCAGTGCTGAATGATGACGTAAACGCCCACAGCCAGGCCGCCGAGCCAGCCTGGCCATATCAATACCCCGTCCATTTTTTAATGCCCCAGTAAATTTTGTCCAACACGCTTGGTTTATACCAAGTTTATTAGCATTTAATTATGCTTTAGGCATTATTGTAACCGGATGGAATAAAAGCCACTAGCCCCTGATGAGAAAGCCCAACATGATGACGACGACGGTGAGGAGTAAAAACAACAGTCGATTTTGCCACTTGAGTTGCTCGGCAATGGCATCGAAGGCGGCAGACTGGTTGCCGTCCGGATTCAGGGCGCGGTAAGCCAGTCGTGGCAGCTTGGGCAGCAGTGCACCCCATTGTGGAGCTTCGTCGCGCAGCCCTTGGAGAAACCCGCGCCAGCCCACCTGTTCGCTCATCCAGCGCTCCAGGAACGGCTTGGCGGTTTTCCACAGATCGAGATCCGGATCGAGCTGACGCCCCAGGCCTTCAATGTTGAGCAGGGTTTTCTGCAGCAGCACCAGTTGCGGCTGCACTTCCATATTGAAGCGGCGCGAGGTCTGGAACAGGCGCAGCAGCACTTTGCCAAAGGAGATTTCTTTAAGCGGCTTGTCGAAAATCGGTTCGCACACGGCGCGGATCGCGGCTTCGAATTCATCCACGCGGGTGTCGGCCGGCGTCCAGCCGGATTCAATGTGGGCCACGGCTACCTGGCGGTAATCGCGCTGGAAGAAAGCGAGGAAATTCTGCGCCAGGTACTGCTTGTCGATGTCGTTGAGCGTGCCCATGATGCCGAAGTCGAGGGCAATGTAGCGACCATCCGGGGCGACCATGATGTTGCCGGGGTGCATGTCGGCATGGAAAAAACCGTCGCGGAACACCTGGGTGAAGAAGATTTCCACCCCTGCCTGAGCCAGCTTGGGGATGTCGATGCCCTGCTCGCGCAGCTTGTCGACCTGGCTGATAGGGGTGCCGTGCATGCGTTCCATCACCATGACGTCGTTGCTGCAGAAGTCCCAGAATACTTCCGGCACGATCAGCAGCGGCGAATTGAGGAAATTGCGGCGCAGCTGGCTGGCGTTGGCCGCTTCGCGCGTCAGATCCAGCTCGTCGTGCAGGTGTTTTTCAAATTCGGCCACTACCTCGCGCGGGCGCAGGCGTTTGCCATCCGACCACAGGCGCTCCAGCAGCCAGGCGCCGATTTCCAGCAGGGCGATGTCCTTGCCGATGATGTTGCCGATTCCGGGGCGCAGCACTTTTACCGCTGCTTCGCGACCGTCCGGCAATACGGCAAAATGGACTTGGGCGACCGAGGCGCTGGCAATGGGGGTTTCGTCAAACTCACGGAAAACGTCGTGTACGGGTTTGCCGTAGGCCTTTGCCAGCGTCGCCAGCACGGCGCTGCTGGCAAACGGCGGCACTTTGTCCTGCAGCTTGGCCAGTTCGTCGGCAATGTCGGGCGGCATGAGATCGCGCCGGGTGGAAAGCATCTGGCCGAATTTGACGAAAATTGGGCCTAGCGCTTCCAGTGCCAGGCGCAGACGCACCGCGCGCGGCTGGGAAATCGGCCGCCAGAACAGCAGGCCACGCACCAGCATGTGGGCCAGGCGGAAGCGGTCATGACCAAGCAGAAACTCGTCCAGACCGAAACGCAGGCTGACCCAGACAATACGGAACAAACGGAAAAGACGCATTACTTGGCCTTGTTAAGCAGGATGTGCAGGCGCTTTTCCAGCCGGTCGGTGGCTTCGCGCACTTCATCCACTTCCCTGACGAACTGCTCGATGTGACGGCGCTTGGCCAGCAGATGCGCCTCTTCCTCGGCGTACTCCACCGCGGCGTGTGCCATGGAGCGGGCGCCGGCCGCGCGGGCATCCAGCCATTCGCGCACGGTTTTCACCAGCCGGTGGGCTGCCACGTCGCCCAGCACCTTGGACAGGTCTTCTTCGACATCCCAGCGTACGGTTTCAGCCAGATGCGACACCGTTTGCGCCAGTTGCATGTCACCTTCCACGCGCAGTTCGCGCAGCACCTTGTCGTCTTTTACGGCCAGGCGCAGCCACTGTCCCGGGGTCAGGTGAATAGTGGTGTGAATGTCCTTTTCCGCGTCGGCTTCAGCCACCAGGCCGGCCACATCAATTTCCAGGCGGATCACCAGGCCGGCCAGATCAAACGCAATGCGTTTGCCTGCCTGCGCCGCCAGACGCAAGCGCGCCGACGGCGCGTCTTTCAGCACATGGTTGATGAAGGCGGCGGCCAGCGCGGCGGAGAAGGGCGGGGTCATCAGAATTTGTAGCCTTTGTGCAGGGCCACCACGCCGGCGGTCATGTTGTGGTATTCCACCCGCTCGAAACCGGCGTCCAGCATCATGCCCTTGAGCGTTGCCTGATCCGGATGCATGCGGATGGACTCAGCCAGATAGCGGTAGCTGTCGGCGTCATCGGCCACCAGCTTGCCCATAAACGGCAACAGCTTGAAAGAATAGGCGTCGTACACCGGCGCCAGCGGCTTCCACACGCGGGAGAATTCCAGCACCAGCAGACGACCACCGGGACGCAACACGCGGTGCATTTCTTTCAGTGCCAGATCCTTGTGGGTCATATTGCGCAGACCGAAGGCCACAGTGACGCAGTCAAAATAGTTGTCCGGGAAGGGAATCTTCTCGCCGTCCACCTGCACGGCGGGAAAGGTGTAACCGGCATCGAGCATGCGGTCGCGGCCAACAGTGAGCATCGAATTATTGATGTCGGTCAACACCACCAGGCCGGACTTGCCCACCTTCTTGGCGAATTGCAGCGACAGATCCGCCGTGCCGCCGGCAATGTCCAGCACCCGGTTGCCTTCGCGCACACCGCTTTGGGCAATGGTAAAGTGCTTCCATACGCGGTGCAGCCCGGCCGACATGAAGTCATTCATCACGTCGTATTTGCTCGCTACCGAGTGGAATACCTCGGCCACTTTCTTGGCTTTTTCGGCTTCCGCTACGGTCTGGAAGCCGAAGTGTGTGGTTTTGTCTTCGCTCATGATGCGTCCTTAAATCAGCGACTCGCGCGATGCGCCCGCTTCCTGCAACTGCTGCAGATAACGTTCCCACAGCATGTCCTGTTTCAGTCCCAGTTCGTACAGGTAATCCCAGGAATACAGCCCGCTGTCGTGGCCATCGGAAAAAATCAGCTTAATGGCGTACTGGCCGACTGGCTCGATGCCGGTGATTTCCACATTTTTTTTGCCCACCTGCAGCACTTCCTGACCGTGGCCATGGCCACGCACTTCAGCAGAAGGGGAATAGACGCGTAAAAACTCGCAGGGCAGCTCGAACCGGCTGCCGTCGTCGAAAGCGATTTCCAGCTTGCGCGACACCTGATGCAGCTTGATCTCGGTTGGGCGGGGAGTGTCTTTATCCAGACCAGCCATGGCAATTCTCTCTGTTCAGACCAGCAAATGTGGAATGTTAACCTAGTAGGGGGAAAACGCCAATTTAAGCGGCGTATTAGGGCGTGTGCATACGCCCTAGACATCCAACGGATCCACATCCAGATTCCAGCGCAGTTCACGCGGGGCGATTTTCCACAGCTGGGGTTCCCACTGGAACAGCATTTTCTGCAGTGCCTGACGCGAGTCAGACTGGATCAGCAACTGCCAGCGATGGCGGTTGGCCACGCGCGGCATGAGGCTTACCACCGGGTCATATACCAGCACGTCGCCGGAGAGCGGTTGGGCCAGTCGCGCAGCCTGCTGCAGAAATTGCTCCACTTGCGGTACCTGATGTGCCTCGGCGCGCAGCACGGCCTGGTATTCGTAGGGCGGGAAACCGGCACTCTGGCGCTGAGCCAGCAGTTCGGCGGCATAGCCGGTGTAGTCGTGTTGTTGCAAGGCGCGATAAAGCGGATGGTCGGGGAACTGGGTCTGAATCCACACTTCGCCCGGCAGCTCGGCACGCCCGGCGCGGCCGGCTACCTGCATGAGCAGGGCAAACAGCCGTTCGCCGGCACGAAAGTCGGTGCTGTAGAGGGCGCCATCCGCATTGAGCACTACCACCAGCGACACATGGGGGAAGTCGTGCCCCTTGGCCAGCATTTGCGTACCGACCAATATATCGATTTCGCGGCCGTGGATCTGCTCCAGCATGCTGTCGAAGCTGCCCTTGTTGCGCGTGCTGTCACGGTCGACGCGCAGGATGCGTGCCTGCGGCAGGCGGCTTTGCAGCACGTCTTCGATGCGCTGGGTGCCCTCGCCGAGGGGGTGCAGATCCATATTGCCGCATTTGGGGCAGGACACCGGCGGGCGCTCTTCGTGGCCGCAGTGATGGCAGCGCAGGCGCCTGTTGCGCGCATGCCATACTAGCGTGGCCGCACAGCGATGGCACTCGGCTTTCCAGCCGCAGCCGCCGCAATACAGCACCGGTGCATAGCCGCGGCGATTGAGAAATACCAGCGCCTGTTCGCCGCGCGCTACAGTCTTGCGCAGTGCTTCGATGACCGGTTCGGTGAGGCCCTCGCTGGGCTCGTTGATGCGCGTGTCGACACGCCGGATGGTCGGCAGCGTGGCCGTGCGCACCGCGCGCTCCTGCAGTTGCAGCAGACCGTATTTGCTGCTTTGGGCGTTGTACCAGGATTCCAGCGAGGGGGTGGCGGAGCCGAGTACTAATGGAACACTACGCCGCTGTGCGCGCACGGCGGCGATGTCGCGGGCTGAATAGCGCAGCCCTTCCTGTTGCTTGAATGAGGCATCGTGTTCCTCATCAACAATGATGATGGCCAGACGCGGCAACGGAGTAAAAATCGACAGGCGCGTACCCAGCACCACATCGGCCTTGCCGCTGGCGGCGGCCTGCCAGTTGCGTAAACGTTCGCCCTCGGCCAGATTACTGTGCAGGGTAACCAGCTGGTGGTTGGGAAAGCGGTTGCGGAAACGCCCTTCCAGCTGCGGCGTCAGGTTGATTTCCGGCACCAGCACCAGCGCCTGCCCGCCGCGTTGCAGTACTTCGGCCACGATATTGAGGTAAACCTCGGTTTTGCCGCTGCCGGTTACACCGTGCAGCAGCCAGGGTTTGAACTGACCCAGGCTGCCGGTCACGCTGGACACGGCCGCCTGCTGTTCAGAGTTGAGTGAGGGGATGGGCGAGGCGGCGTAGTCGGTCGGCGGTGCTTCGGCTGCGACCAGCAGACCCGCCTGCAGCCACTCGCGCACTTGTGCTGCTGCATTGCTGCCCTGTTCTCGCAAGGTGTCATAAGAACAAGCCTGGTTATGACTCAGCAAAGCGAACAGTTTCTGTTTCACCACCGCCCGCTTGGGCAGCTCGGTTAGCGCCGCACGTCCTGCATCGGTCAACGCCAGCCAGGCCAGCTTCTGGTCCGGCAGGGGCTCGGCTTCCCGCAGCAAACCGGGCAGGGCGCGCATGACGGTTTCGCCCAGAGGATAGTGATAATACTGGCTGGCGAAGTAGAGCAGGCTGAGCAGTTCTTCCGGCAGCAGGGGCTCTGCATCAAATATCTGTTCGATCGGCTTGAGCTTTTCCGCGGCAAATTCACTGCTGTTCGCCAGTCCCACCACGATACCGGCCATGCGCCGGCGCCCGAACGGCACCACCACCCGCTGACCGACTTGCACACTGGCGCAGGCGGGCGGGATGAGGTAATCGAACGGGCCGGGAAGGGGCACGTCGAGAGCGATGTGAGCGATGCTGTGCGTCTGAGTCACGAAGGCTGGCAGTCTAAAGGCGCGGGACAAACTGCTATTTTGCCACGGCTTGGCCGGAGTGCCTCGATCTGTGAACAGGCAGAGCTACTTTGCCGTCGCAAAATACGGTCAGAGCAGGTGCCCGCGCTTGTCTGCACGTCTTGACGCAGACACTGACCGGCATCAAGCAAAGAACCGATATTCAGGCAATCTGACCGAACAAATGGCCCAGCAAATAGGTGAGTCCGCCGGCTATAGCGCCCAATCCGAGCATGCGGGCTCCGCCGAACCACGCCTGCCGGCCGGTAAACAGGCTGATGGTGGCGCCGGCAGCGAACAGAGCCAGTGCCGCGAGGCCGATCGTGGTAAACAGAGCCGGGTCGCCGGTCAGCCAGAAAAACGGCAGCAAAGGCAGAATGGCGCCTGCGGCGAAAGCGATGAAGGAACTGACAGCTGCTTCCAGCGGCGAACCCAGTTCCGCCGGGTTGAGCCCCAGCTCTTCACGCGCGAGGGTGTTGAGTGCCTCGTCGGGGTTGGCGATCAGACGTTGTGCCAACTGGCGGGCTTCCTCGCGCGGCAGGCCCTTGGCGGCAAAGATCAGTGACAGTTCTTCCGCTTCTTCCTGCGGGTACTCTTCCAGTTCGGCCTGCTCCAGAGCGATCTGATTTTCGTAATACTCGCGCTGACTGCGCACCGAAACGTATTCGCCAGCCGCCATGGAAAACGCGCCGGCCAGCAGGCCGGCAAAACCCGTGAGCAGAATGGCATGGCTGCTGCTGGTGGCGCCGGCGATGCCGAGAATCAGGCTGGTATTGGAGACCAGCCCGTCGTTCATGCCGAATACGGCCGCCCGCAGGCTGCCGACGCCGCTGGCATGGCGTTTGCCCACATCGCTCAGGCGGGTGGGCATGGGGTGATCGAGCACTGTCTGGTTGTAGATGCTCATGCCGCGCACTTTCATGGCCGCCAGGATATGCCGCAATCGGCGCGGCCCCAGCCAGGTGAGCAGGCCGGCAACCAGACGGGTGCGGCTGTCGGGCTGGTAGGTTTCCGGTGGCGTGACACCGGATTTACGCATTTCGACGGCCCACAGTTCGGCCTGCTGCTCGGCGGACTGGGCCAGCTCCAGAAACAGAATCTGCCGGGCGGTGCCGGATTCGCAGTCGGAAATCAGCCGGTACAGGTAAGCCGAGCGTTTCTCTTCGCGCCAGCTTTGCAGAAAATGGGATTCCATCAACTGAGCTGCAGCCGGCGGTATTGAATGGCTTCGGCAATATGGGCGGATGTGATGCCGGTGCTGCCGTCCAGATCGGCCACGGTGCGCGCCAGTTTGAGGATGCGATGATAGGCGCGCGCCGAAAGGTTGAGTTTCTGCATCGCCTGTTGCAACAGGGCGTGACCGGCAGCATCCGGCTGGCACCACTGGTCGATTTCGCCAGGGCCGAGTGTATTGTTGCGCTTGCCCTGACGCTGCAGCTGTCGATCTGCAGCTTGCTCCACACGCTGGCGGATGGCGGCGGAGGATTCGCCTTCGGCCTTGCCGGCCAGTTCATGCTCAGCCAGCGCCGGTACTTCAATCTGGATATCGATGCGGTCAAGCAGGGGCCCGGACAGTTTGCCGCGATAGCGGGCGATCTGATCCGGCGTACAGCGGCATTTGCCGCTCGGGTGGCTATGATAGCCGCAGGGACAGGGGTTCATGGCGGCCACCAGCTGGAAGCGGGCGGGGAATTCGGTCTGGTGGGCGGCACGGGAAATGGCGATGCGGCCGGTTTCCAGCGGTTCGCGCAGCACTTCCAGAACTTTCCGGTCGAATTCCGGCAGTTCGTCGAGAAACAGCACGCCATGGTGGGCCAAGGAAATTTCCCCCGGCTTGGGCGTGGCGCTGCCGCCGACCAGAGCGATCGCTGAAGCGGTGTGGTGCGGACTGCGAAATGGACGTACGCGCCATTTGTCACTGCTGAAACCGTGCAGAGTGAGGGATTGCAGGGCAGCAGACTCAAGCGCCTCGGCCTCGGTCATGGATGGCAGAATACCGGGCAGGCGCTGCGCCAGCATGGATTTACCGGTGCCTGGCGGACCAGACAGGAGGATGCTGTGGCCACCCGCCGCAGCCACTTCCATGGCGCGCTTGGCTTGGGTTTGACCTTTTACTTCGGCAAAATCCGGATACTGCGGCCGGCTATCCGCGGCAACGATTTCCTGCCGCGGGAGCGCTTGTTTGCCGGCCAGATGCGCGCAGACCTGCAGTAGCGACTGTGCCGGATAAATCGTGGCGTCGCCGACCAGCGCAGCTTCCGCGGCGCAGGCAGTCGGCAGGACAAACGAGCGGCCTGATTCGGTGGCGCGCCAGGTCATCGCCAGTGCGCCGCGAACGGCACGCAGGTCACCGTTCAATGCCAGTTCGCCGGCAAATTCGTAGTCCTTCAGGGTTTTCGCCGGAATCTGGCCGGAAGCGGCCAAAATGCCGATGGCGATGGGCAGATCGAAGCGACCGCTTTCTTTCGGCAGATCGGCGGGGGCCAGGTTGACGGTAATGCGTTTGGCGGGGAAATCAAATTGCGAGGTCAGCAAGGCGGCGCGCACGCGTTCCTTGCTTTCCTTTACCTCGGCCTCGGGCAGTCCAACGATGGCAAAACTGGGCAGGCCGTTGGACAGATGCACTTCGACCTCAACCGGCGGCGCTTCCATGCCGGTGAGGGCGCGGCTGTGCACAACGGCCAGCGACACGCGGCTTACTCCTTGCCGCTGTCCTGTGCGCCTTCCAGGCGGGCGATGCGGGCTTCCAGTTCCGCCAGTTTTTCGCGGGTGCGCAGCAATACCTGGCTTTGCACGTCAAATTCCTCGCGGGTAACCAGGTCGAGCTTGCTGAACGTGCTTTGCATCATGGCGCGCAGGTTTTTTTCCACGTCCTTGGCCGGGCTGTGGCTCAGCACTTCCTGTACCTTGGCATTCACTTCCTCAAGAATTTTCTGGTTCAGCATGATGGACTCGGGCCTCGCGATTTCTCATTTGTCATAATTTAACCACATCAGACGTTAAACAGGAAGTTCATTACGTCACCATCCTGCACAACGTATTCCTTGCCCTCGGAGCGCATCTTGCCGGCTTCCTTGGCGCCCTGTTCGCCCTTGCAGGCGATAAAGTCGTCAAAGGCAATGGTCTGCGCACGGATGAAACCACGCTCGAAGTCGGTATGGATCACGCCAGCCGCCTGCGGCGCGGTGTCGCCCTTGTGGATGGTCCAGGCGCGCACTTCCTTTACGCCGGCGGTGAAATAGGTTTGCAAACCCAGCAGATCGTAGGCGGCGCGGATCAGTCGGTTCAGCCCCGGTTCTTCCAGGCCCATGTCGGCGAGGAAAATCGCCTTTTCTTCGTCGTCCAGGTCGGCAATTTCCGCTTCCATGGCGGCACAAATGGCCACTACCGGCGCATTTTCTGCCGCCGCGTAGGTGCGCACGCGGTCGAGCAGCGGGTTGTTTTCGAAGCCGTCATCGTTAACGTTTGCGACATACATGGCCGGCTTGATGGTCAGCAGGCATAAGGGTTTGAGCGCGGCCTTCTCTTCCTCATCCAGCTTGGCAGCACGGGCCGGCTTGCCTTCATCCAGCACAGCCTTGACCTTTTCCATGGCGGCGATGACCTTTTTCGCTTCCTTGTCACCGGAATTGGCTTTTTTCTGGTCGCGGGAGATGGCCTTATCCACCGTAGCCAAGTCGGCCAGCGCCAGTTCGGTCATGATGGTTTCGATGTCGCTGATGGGGTCAACCTTGCCGCTCACGTGCACGATGTTGTCGTTCTCAAAGCAGCGCACCACGTTGACGATGGCATCGGTTTCGCGAATGTTGGCGAGGAACTGGTTGCCCAGACCCTCACCTTTGGATGCGCCCGCCACCAGGCCGGCAATGTCAACGAACTCGACGATGGCCGGTTGAACTTTTTGCGGCTTGATCAGGTCAGCCAGTTGAGTGAGTCGCGGATCCGGGACTTCAACGATACCGACGTTGGGCTCGATGGTGCAGAAGGGGTAATTTTCTGCGGCAATGCCGGCTTTGGTGAGCGCGTTGAACAGGGTGGACTTGCCCACGTTGGGCAGACCGACGATACCGCATTTGAGACTCATGGAATTCCTTTGTAGCAGACTGATGCCGTGTTCCCCCGTCTTGGAGCAGGAAGTAACGGCGATTGACTTGTTTTCATTATACCTTTTCGGCGAAGGTTCCAAAACCATTGTGCCAGTGTTGTTTTATTGCCAAACATATCAAGGAGCGATAAAAATAAAATCGTAATAAATGTATCTTCTGATGCTATGATTCGCGCTGCATCCATGTGTACGTTGCTGTTGTGCAGAATATTCAGGGAGAAAAAATGTTAAATAACTTGCGTATCGGACAGCGTTTGCTGCTGTTGATTGCTTTGGCCATTACCGGCCTGGTTATCGTTGCCTGGTTGGGCATAAGTAAAATTGGCGCAGTGTACGAGATCACCAATTTCGCCAATGTGAATATCGTACCGGCATTGGTTGATTTGAATCGTGCCGATGAGCATTTTCTGCGTTTACGCGTGCGCATGGAGCGGCATGTCCTGTCAACCGACCCGGCAGCAATAGCTAAAACAGAGGCGGCGTTGCGTGAATCGCAAAGTCACGTTGAACAGGCGCTGAAGGATTATGAGGCGACGCTGGTAGATGACCGGGATCGTGAGTTATTTGCCCAGGACAAGGCGGCATGGGCGGAATACCAAAAGTTTTTCCAGTCCATTCTCGAGCAGTCGCGCAATCAGCAGAAGGAGAATGCCGGGCAAATGCCGGAACAGGAAAGTGTAGCTGCAAACGCCTTTATAGCTGCGCTGGTCGAGCATATCCACTATAACGTTGAGATGGGCAAGCGGGCGGCTGCTCAAGCCCGTGCAGAAAAGGCCAATGCGATTCGCTGGTCCATTGCAATCGGGGCGCTCACCTTGTTAGTGGTTACGACCATCGGGATGCTGATTGCGCGGAGCATTGTGGCGCCGCTGCGTAACGCGGTCGATCTCTCCAGGGCGGTGGCGGACGGTGATCTTACCCGCAGCATTGTTGCCGAGGGCGGTGATGAGATCGCCGACATGATGCGTTCGCTGAAAATAATGACGGAGAATCTGAATCGCCTGATCCGTCAGGCGCGCGACAGTTCGGACAAGGTGTCGCAGGCCGCCACGGAACTGGCCACAGCATCCGGCCAGGTGGCAACCAGTTCGCAGCAGCAGAATGATGCGGCGTCTTCCATGGCGGCGGCTGTCGAAGAGATGACCGTCAGTATCAACCATATCTCCGACCGCGCGCGTGATGCCGAATCCATTTCGCGTGAATCGAGCCGTCTGGCCGATGAAGGCAGCGATGTCATTCGCAGCATGGTGGAGGAAATGCAGCGCATTGCCGCTGCTGTGCACGCCGCGTCGGACAGCATTATTCAACTGGGCCAGCAGTCGGAGAAGATTTCCGGGGTGGTGCAGGTGATCAAGGAAGTGGCCGAGCAAACCAATCTGCTGGCCCTGAATGCGGCGATTGAGGCGGCACGTGCTGGCGAGCAGGGGCGCGGATTCGCGGTGGTGGCGGATGAGGTACGCAAGCTGGCCGAGCGCACGTCGCAATCGACAGTGGAAATTTCCGCCATGATCGGCAAGGTGCATGAAGGGGTTCAGGCGGCGACCGAAGGCATGCAGATCGGTGTAGAACTGGTGCAGGCTGGCGTGGATCAGGCCGGTCAGGCGGGCGAGGCGGTGACAAAAATGAACCACGGCGCTCAGCAGGTGCTCGCCACCATCAACGATATCAGCTCGGCTCTGCAGGAGCAGAGCTCTGCCAGCAACGAGATTGCCCAGAACGTTGAACGCATCGCCCAGATGGCCGATGAAAACAGTGCGGCGGTGGAAGAGACCTCCCACACTGCACATCATCTGGAATCGCTGGCCGGGGAACTGCAGTCGACGGTGGGCCGCTTCAAGGTGTGATCAGGCGCCGGCGGTGCGGCGGGCATTGAGTCGCTGCATCGCGGCGGCAAAGTCGCCGCGCTCGATCAGCGGCCATTCACGCAAGCTGCGCAGCACCGCATCATCGATCAGTTCCTGTTCTTCGCGGCGGGGCGCTTTCAGGACGAAATCAACCACCTGATTGCGGTCGCCGGGATGACCGATACCGAGGCGCAGGCGCCAGAAATTCGGACTGCCCATGTGCGCGGCAATATCTTTCAGACCATTGTGGCCGCCATGTCCGCCTCCCTGCTTCAGGCGTGTTTCGCCGGGCGGAATGTCCAGTTCGTCATGCACCACGAGAATCTGCTCGACCGGAATCTTGTAAAAACGCGCCAGTGCTGCGACAGATTTGCCGCTGGCGTTCATGAATGTGGCCGGTTTGAGCAGCCATAGGCTGTCGTCACCGTGACCATGCCGCGCAGTCTCGCCAAAGAAGCGGCTTTCCAGCGCAAGATTGAGTTTCAGGTCGCGGGCCAGAGCGTTGACCCACCAGAACCCGGCATTGTGACGGGTGTCTTCATAATCGCGGCCGGGATTGCCCAGACCGACTACAAGGCGTATGGCTGACATGATTGGCTCTCGATGAAATGAACCCAGATTGTCCATTAGGCGGCGCAGTGGCGCCTGCCCGAGCGCTGGCGGCCGATTGGCGGCCATTTTCGCCCCTTGCTCGTCGTCCATGGAGTGACCATGGACTCCTCCCAAGTGTCGAAACTGTCTCGCCAATCGCCTCGCCATCATCTCGGGCCCTAATGGACAATCTGGGATGAAAAAAGCCCGCCGTACGCAGCACGGCGGGCTTTTCTGTGCGACTGTCCGGATTACTCGGCAGCTGCTTCTTCTGCGCCGCCCTTCGGAGCCGAAATGCTGGCAACGGCCTGCTCGGCAGCCTTGCCGTGCGCAACCAGTTCAACACCCTTCGGCAGCTTCAGTTCGTTCAGGTGGATGGAATGGCCTGCAGCCAGGTCTTTCAGATCCACTTCGATGAACTCCGGCAGGTCTTTCGGCAGACAAGCTACATCAACTTCGGTCATGATGTGGCTGACTTTGCCGCCGGTCAGCTTCACGCCCGGGGCCACGTCGCCGTTGACGAAGTGCAGCGGCACCTTGGTGTGCAGCTTCTGGTCCGCCGGTACGCGCTGGAAGTCAACGTGCAGGACGATTTGCTTGTAGGCGTGCATTTGCACGTCACGCAGCAGAACCGGTTCTTTCTTGCCGTCCAGATTCAGGGTCAACACGGACGAATGGAAGGCTTCCATACGCAGTTGATGGTAAATGCTGTTGTGGTCCAGTTCGATGGAAACAGCATCGCTCTTGCCGCCGTATACGACAGCCGGAACAACGCCAGCATGACGCAGGCGGCGGCTCGCACCCTTGCCCTGTACGTCACGCTTCTTAGCGATCACTTCGATTTTCATAATCAATACTCCAGTTTACTTAAGTAATGAACCTGATCCGCGACCAGACCGGGTTCTCGTTTTAAGGAAACGCTGATTTAATCGCGTTTCCGTGCCGGGCAGATTTTTTGCCCGGCCGCTCAATGACGCAAGTCATTGAAAGCGTGAGGCTGTGCGGACATGTGCCGCGCAGCCGCCCCGCCAATTTATTCCATAAATGGAATAAATTAGTGCTTCCTTAAGGCAGGGCCTTATTCTGCAAACAACGAGCTGACGGAAGCCTCGTTGCTGATCCGGCGGATGGTTTCCGCCAGCAATTCGCCGATACCCAACTGGCGGATACGCTCGCTCTTGCGCGCTTCTTCGCGCAGGGGGATGGTGTCAGTGACCACCAGTTCGTCCAGGCTGGAATTTTCGATGCGCTCGACAGCCTTGCCGGACAGTACCGGGTGGGTACAGTAAGCGACTACTTTCTTCGCGCCTTGTGCCTTGAGCGCATTGGCGGCTTCGCACAGGGTGTTCGCGGTGTCTACCATGTCGTCCATGATGACGCAGGTGCGGTCAGTCACGTCGCCGATGATGTGCATCACCTTGGCTACGTTGGGCTTCGGCCGGCGCTTGTCGATGATGGCCAGGTCTACGTCAAGGCGCTTGGCCAGCGCACGGGCGCGCACTACGCCACCTACGTCGGGAGATACCACGACGAGGTTTTCATAGTTCTGCTTCTGTACGTCGCCAAGCAGAATCGGCGAAGCGTAGATGTTGTCGACCGGAATATCAAAGAAACCCTGAATCTGGTCGGAATGCAGATCCATCGTCAGCACGCGGTCAACGCCCACGCTGGTGAGCATGTTGGCAACGACTTTGGCGGTAATGGCTACACGCGCGGAACGCGGCCGGCGATCCTGGCGGGCATAACCAAAATAGGGGATGGCAGCGGTAATCCGCCCGGCCGATGCGCGGCGCAAGGCATCCACCATGACCATGACTTCCATCAGGTTGTCGTTGGTCGGCTGGCAGGTGGACTGGAGAATGAAGACGTCCTTGCCGCGAACGTTTTCGAGAATCTCGACCATGACCTCGCCATCGGAGAAGCGGCCTACAGTGGCGCGGCCAAGATTGATGTTGAGGTGTTTGACGACGTCTTCTGCCAGCTTGGGGTTGGCGTTGCCGGTGAAGACCATCATGCTGTCGTAGGCCATAGATCGCTCTCTACGCTGTTTATGTCGCAACGCTGACGGGATCGCCGTCAGTCAGTTAATAAAACTTCAGCCAATTGAAACAAAAAAAGCGTGCTATTCAGAAAAACTGATCCACACGCTTTATTCTTCAGAATCGGGCTGGGGAGGTAGGGATCGAACCTACGTATGCCGGAATCAAAATCCGGTGCCTTACCACTTGGCGACTCCCCAATTAAACCTTGCAAATTTAAAGCTTAATCCTGGGCAAAATCCCATAACGGATGACGATTCAGCCCTTTGGCAACGAAACCATTATAACCTGCCGGTCGCCGGGAAAAAGCATCCTGCGCCGCTGCTTCGTTGTCGAACGGGGCAAACACACAGGCGCCGGAACCGGTCATGCGTGCATCGCCATACGTTTTCAGCCAGTCGATGTATTCCGCAATTACGGGATACAGCCGGGTCGCCACTGCCTGCAGGTCATTGTGACCAAAGTGCGAAACCGAGACCGCTGAAAAGTCCGCCATTTTAATGGCTTTGGTGTCGCGGGTCAATTCCCTGCTTTTAAAAATCTCTGCGGTGGCGACATGGGCCGGTGGAGTCAGCACCACGTACCACTCAGCCGGCAGGTCGATTGCGGCCAGTACTTCGCCCACACCTTCGGCAAAGGCATTCTGGCCGAACACGAAAATGGGCACGTCAGCGCCCAGTTGCAGGGCCAGTGCCTGCAGTTCGCTACGCGGCAGGTTGAGTTGCCACAGGCGATTGAGTGCCAGCAACATGGTGGCGGCATCGGAACTGCCGCCGCCGACGCCGCCGCCCATGGGCAGCCTTTTCTTCAGCGTGATATCGATCCCCAGGCGGCAGCCGGTATGTTGTTGCAGCAGCCGCGCTGCGCGAACGCACAGGTCTTTTTCGGCAGGAACGCCCGGCAGGGGGGTAAGCATCGTCACCTGACCGTCCTGGCGCGGTTTCAGGGACAGTTCATCGCCAAAATCGATCAGCCGGAAAACGCTTTGCAGCAGATGATAGCCGTCGGCCCGCTGCCCGACGATGTGCAGAAACAGATTGAGTTTGGCCGGGGCCGGAAAGGTCTGGGCTGGGCTCATGGTTTGGTCGCCGGGGAAGAAACGTCATCCCAGCGGATTGAACGCAGGCGGATTTCGATATCGCCGTAGCTCAGGTCCAGCGCGGTCGGGTGACGTTGCGCATCGCGTTCGACATAGCGGATGTGCCAGCCGTCGCGCTGCTGTTCGCTGGCTGCGCTGGTGTCGTTCATCCAGTTGCTCAGGTGGTTGAGCGGCAGGCGCCAGCCGAGCAGTTCGGCGGTCAGGCTTTCCGCGTCGGGGGCGCTGCGCCGCTCGCCCTGGGCATTTTCTATGGTGGCGCCGGCAGGCGTGCTGAGAATGCGCGCAACCCCCTGACCCAGCGGCGAGGACAGCAGGACTTCATCGGCCGAGCCGCTGTGCTGCCAGGTCATCAGGCCGGCAAAACTCTGTTCGCTGGTGCGGGCGCTGATGCGGCTGCTGATGGAGAAATCCCCCTGTTCGTGTGCGGGCGTTAGCAGTGGCTGCTGGCTTGGCAGGCTGCTACAGGCGCTCAGCAACAGTAGCAGGCAGCCGGTCAGAAAGGCTTTCAATGGCTAAACTTCCGGATCACACTCAGCAGGGCTTCGTTTTTCGGATAATGGCTGAGGGCTTCCTGCCAGACGGAGCGGGCATCGTCGCGTTTGCCGGCATGCCACAGCACTTCTCCCAGATGCGCCGCAATTTCCGGGTCGGCGCGGCCACTGTATGCGCGCTTCAGGTAGGTGATGGCTTCGTCCAGTTTGCCCTGGTGAAAATACAACCAGCCGATGCTGTCGAGAATGTACGGGTCGTTGGGGGAAAGCCGCAGCGCCTTGTTCAGCAGTGTCTCGGCTTCATCGAGCCGGTTGGTGCGGTCGGCCAGCGTGTAGCCCAGGGCGTTGTACACCTGGGCATTGTCCGGGCGCAGCTCGATTACGCGGCGCAGATTGCTTTCCAGCACATTCAGCTTGTTCAGTTTTTCCGCCACCATTGCCTGATCGTAAAGCAGGTCGGTGTTGTCCGGGTATTTCTGCAAACCCTGGGCCAGCAGTTTGAACGCGGCTTCATATTGCCGGGCCTGGCTGAGCAGTTGCGAATCAGCTTGCAGCAGCTGGATACGTTGCGCATCGGTGGTCGGCTTCAGTCGGTGCAGCGTCGCGCGGGCGTCTTTCAGGTTGCCCGTAGCCGCCTGCAACGTACTCAGTCGCAATGCCGCGTCCCACTGGTATTCGCCGCCCTGGACCTCTTTGTACCAGCGCTTGGCGTCGTCAATGCGGTTGCTGGCTTCGGCATTTTGCCCCAGATAGAAATGCAGCGCGTCCTGATCGGGATGACCTTTTTCCAGGGCTTTTTGCAGCAGACTGTCGGTCTGGTCATAGTGCCCCAGCTGGAATTCGATCAGCGCCATGGCCACCATCAGCTCGGTGTTGCTGGGGAAGCGCTGCAACAGCATGTCGAACTGATCGCGCGCTTCGGCGTAATGGCCGGTGCGCGCCAGCATCTTGGCGTAGGCCAGCCGCGTGTCGGCAGCGTCCTTGTGGCTGTCGAGAAATTGCTTGAGTACAGTCAGGGCCTGGTCGGTTGAGGTGTGCTGCAGGATCTGCGCTTCCAGCTGCACGGCCGGCTCCCAGTCGGGGCGCAATTTTTCGGCATTGCGGACGCTGGCCAGGCCGGCGGCCGCGTCGCCAGCGCTGGCCTGTGCCAGCGCCAGTGCATACTGTGCTTCGGGCATCTCCGGGTATGGTTGG
>JAJZTZ010000176.1 GCA_021847305.1 Pseudomonadota bacterium
ATGGCAGGGCGTGAAGTTGGTACCGTATTCGGCCAGCCGGGGCACCACACCCAATGGGCATCCCTGGGTCAGCGACTTTGAGACCAAGACCATCCGGGGCGAGGCGTGCTTTCGGGCGGCGCTGCAATTGAAGGCGCAGGGATTCACGCCCGACGTGATCATCGCGCACCCCGGCTGGGGTGAGAGCTTGTTCCTGAAGGATGTCTGGCCCGCTGCGAAGCTGGGGATTTATTGCGAGTTCTTTTACCACCCGCATGGAGCAGACGTGGGTTTCGACCCGGAATTCCCTGCGAAAGACGAGGGCGATGTCTGCCGTCTGCGCTTGAAGAACCTCAACAACCTGCTGCACTTTGAAACCGCCGATGCCGGCATTTCGCCCACCCACTGGCAGGCCAGCACCTTTCCCGAGCCCTTCCGCTCAAAGATTACCGTGGTGCACGATGGCATCGACACCGATGCGATTGCGCCCAATCCCGACGTCAGCCTGACGCTGAACGGCAGCCTCGCGCTGACCAGGCAAGATGAGGTGATTACCTTTGTCAATCGCAACCTGGAGCCTTACCGGGGCTATCACATCTTCATGCGCGCACTGCCGGAGATCCTGAAGCGCCGACCAAAGGCCCGGGTGTTGATCGTCGGCGGCGACGATGTGAGCTACGGCGCCCGGCCCGAGGGTGACAAGAAGTGGAAAGACATCTTCACCAGTGAGGTGCGGCCGCAGATCAGCGATGCCGATTGGGCGCGTGTGCATTTCCTGGGCAATATCGCGTACCAGCATTTCATTCCGCTGCTGCAACTCTCCGCGGTCCATGTCTATCTGACCTACCCGTTCGTGCTGAGCTGGAGCCTGCTGGAAGCCATGAGCGTCGGTTGCGCCATTGTCGCCAGCGACACCCAGCCGCTGCGGGAAGCGGTTCGCCAAGACGAAACAGGAAGACTGGTGGATTTCTTCGATGTGCCGGGCCTGGCGCGCGAGGTGTGCGCGCTGCTGGACGATCCGGCAGCGAGGGCAAGGCTGGGGGCCAATGCCAGAGCTTTCGCCCAGGCGAACTACGACTTGAAGATAGTTTGCTTGCCTCGACAGTTGCAGTGGGTGGAATCAATGGGGTCACCCATTAGCCCCCCGTAATCAAGAGTGCAAACAAAATACTCACGCACAAGCGTGATACAAAATCAGAACCTACCAGCCATCGCACTCGTTTTACAAAACATGATTTCGTGCCCTTTGCTTCCCAGTGTGGTTGCGTGAATCGCACCAGTCACCCATGTGGATCAAGCGAAAGCGGTGTTATCCTGTGAAAATACCTCTCCTGTCTTCAGCATATGAAAGCAAGCGCGCGCCAGCTTGTGCGCCACCGCCTTGATGTCCACGACAGCATTACGCTTGGCTTTCTTGCGCTGATAAAATCTTTTGGCGGCCTCGCAATACCGTATCGCAAAATTGGCGGCTTCCACATAGGCCCACGCCAAATAACGATTGCCGTTCTTGGTGTTGCCTTCGCTTTTCTTCTTGCCGTTCGATTCATGGCGGCTGCCCACACAGCGACAATAGGATGCATAGTTCCCGGCATCCGCAAAGCGCTCTATGCTGCCCGTTTCCAATAAACCTTAAAAACTCAGTTGCCACCCCGCTCATGCTTCGATACGCGCAAGAAACCGCGCTACTCAGCACGAACGGGGTGGCCACCCATTCGGTGAGAGACCGTTCGCCCTGAGTAGCACGCGCAGCGGGCGTATCGAAGAGGGCCATGGGGTCTATCATCGGATTATTGCAGATGACAGCCACCCCTGAAAAAGTTAATATCTACTTCGACGGGGGTGTGGCTCTTGGGGTCAGTGGCCTGTTTATTCAGACTCACTTCAACCTGAAATGCCGCCCCCGTCATCTGCGTCATCCGGCGGGTCTACCGGGATGGTGCCGAAACCGTGGCTCTGTAAATAGACGAGACCCGAGGATGACACTTCATCTTGTCTAAGGAGCCATCATGCCAAAGAATGCCCCCCTTGAGCTTCGCGTAGGTGTCGATGTCGGCTGTCATAGCCACAATGTTGCCATTGGCCTATCCTCTGGCGAGATACTTGACGAATTCGAAGTTTCACACAATCCGGAAGGTTTTCACCTTTTCTTCTCACGGATTGAAAAACAACAGCTAAAATACGATTGCCCCGTGGCGGTTGCGATGGAGGGGTTCAATGGTTATGCTCGACCATTGGACACCCTTGTAAGAGGACGCAATTACCGGCTTTTCAATGTCAACAACATGAAGCTGGCGCGCTTCAAAGAAATATTCCCCGGGGCCGCCAAGACTGACAGAATCGATGCCCGTAAGTGTCTGGAACTGTTTCAACTTCGTGACATTTTACCACTTGCCAAGGATGCTCTCCAGGAAGTGGCGGTAACCCCAGTGGAAAATGAGATCCTCAAGCGTCTCACAAGACGCCGCCGCCGTTTGGTGAACGAGAGGGCTCGCGTTCTCAACAACATGCAAGGTGACCTACAGGCCGTTTGTCCGGGGCTCTTAGAGATAACCGGAGAGGCTGGCAACCTCTGGTTTCTTCACCTTCTGACCAGCACGGACAGCCTGATAAAATTGGCCAAACTGCGTCGTGCTACGCTTTTGAAGATCGCCGGAGTCGGAGCCAAATATGCTGCGACCATTCAGTCGTGGCAGAAACGCGCTCATTTTAGCCATGAAGCTGAATTGGTTGGCGAAATGATCCAGGAAGACGCCTTCCGGATCCTTGAGCTCACCGACAAAATCAACGCCATCGCGGCGAAAATTGAAGATGTTACCAGCCGGTCGATGATCGCTCAAAAGATCTCTACTATTCCTGGCTTTGGTCCCGTGGCAAAGTCAGAACTAGCTGGAGAAGTCGGCACGATAGATCGCTTTAAAAACGAGGCCGGGTTGGCGCTTTATCTTGGCATGGCCGCGCTCGACAATAGTTCCGGCAAACAAAAAGGCGCTAAAACCCCCAAACATGTCAACACTCGTGCGAAAGCAGTGATGATGGTTGCTGTAGATCGGCACCGCAAATGCGTACCCGAGTCGCAGAACTACTATGAGAAAAAGCGGGCAGAAGGCAAAAAACATAATCAGGCAGTGCGAGCTTTGGGACGTCACCTATGCCGTGTGATCTTCAAAATGCTTAAACAAGAAAAAAATTACGAAATCAGGAAATAGGCTCATTTTTTTCTTGAAAATCCCAGCGGGATGTTCAGGCTTGACATTCTGTCATTCTCCCTCCACATCTCGACATAAGCCCCCCATTCTCCGACGCTGGCCAGTTCACTTTCCATCTTGACATGCAGCATATATGCTGTATTATAAAAAATATGACAGGCAAGCAACTCAAAAAACTCTTGGAAGAACATGGCTGGTGTCTTGACCGTATTGCAGGCAGTCACCATATCATGGTTTGTGAAGGACGCCGGTCAATCCCCATACCAATC
>JAJZTZ010000177.1 GCA_021847305.1 Pseudomonadota bacterium
AACCGTCTGCGAACTGACCAAGCGCATGCACGAACGCTCAGTGCATGCCGGTGAAGAAGTCGTACGCCAGGGCGACACGGCAGACAAATTCTATATTCTGCTCACCGGCGAAGCGGAAATTGTCCAGCTCAGCCACGGCGATGAAGTGCCGAAAAAACTGGCGACCCTCAAAAGCGGCGACATTTTCGGCGAATATGCCCTGATCACCGGCGCCAATCGCACCGCCACCATCCGCATGACTCAGGACGGCAGCATCCTGGTGGGCAAGCGCGAAGACTTTCTCCATTACATCATCCGTCCGCACGTCACCGAGGCGCACCCCTCCGTCGCCCGCGCCATGCTCGACACCGGGCACCGCCTGCTGGATGTTCGTTTCGAGGAAGAACACGAAGACGAACACATCCCCGGCTCCATCCTGCTGCCGCTGCACGACCTGCACAAACGCCATGCCGAGCTTGATCCGCAGCAGCCGTATGTGGTGTATTGCCGCAGCGGCCGGCGCAGCGTGCTGGCATCGCTCATCCTCAAGCAGCGCGGCTACAATGTCACCTCGCTGCAAGGCGGCATTGTCGACTGGCCGTATGAAAAACATTCGGCCTGGAACTGAGCGGCACGCATTACGGCCGCCCTGAACCAACTCAAGCTATAAAGGCGACGGAAACAGGCTCTTAAGGAAGCGCTGATTTATTCCATTTGGGAATAAATCAGCAAGGCGGCTGCGCGGCACATGTCCGCACAGCCTCACGCTTTCAATGACTGGCGTCATTGAGCGGCCGGGCGAAAAATCTGCCCGGCACGGAAACGCGAATAAATCAGCGTTTCCTTAATCAAACTTTCATATCCAGCAGCAACAATCCGATACAGCCATAGCCGTATTCGCGCAAGCTTGTTGCCGCTGTCATGCAGCACGGTTGAATTCTGCCAGCCATGGGTTATCATAAAACCTGGTGCTCCAGACAACCGGATGGAAACTTTTTCACCGCTTGCTGTATCCGCCTGGAACAAATCGAATAAGGGCATCTGCCCCTCAACACACGCTATGGGCTTTTCCGTTTCCAGAACCTGAAAAGAGAAATAGCATGCCTACGCGACTTCTATGCCTGAGCGAACCCAAGCCGTCCATTACCAAGCTGCCGCCGCTGGGCATGGACGCCCGTGACATTTCCAGCGATTTCCGCCGCTATTACGTGCGCACCCTGGGGCGCGACAAGCACTGCCGCTCCACCCACTATGTCTACACCGCCCTGGCACTCACCCTGCGCGACCGCCTCATGGAACGCTGGCAGGCCACCTACTACGCTTACGATGCCGCCCGGTCACGCTTCACCTACTACCTGTCGATGGAATTCCTGATCGGCCGCAGCCTGGGCAACGCCATGCTCAATCTCGGCGTGCAGGATGCCACGGACAAAGCCATGTTCGACCTGGGCATCCACCTGGAAGAACTGGTGGAGCACGAAAACGACGCCGGGCTGGGCAACGGCGGCCTCGGACGGCTCGCCGCCTGCTTTCTCGACAGCTGCGCCACACTTGGCCTGCCGGTCATGGGCTACGGCATGCATTACGAATACGGCATGTTCCGCCAGCACATCGAAAACGGCCACCAGGTAGAAGAACCGGATCACTGGTTGCGCAACGGCCACCCGTGGGAAATCGTCCGGCCCGAATACACCCAGCGCATCCAGTACGGCGGTCATACCGAGTTTTACAAGGACGACACCGGCGCCACCCACGCACGCTGGGTGGACACCCATGACGTGCTCGCCGTACCCTGCGACATTCCCGTACCCGGTTTTGAAAACGGCACCGTCAATACACTGCGCCTGTGGAAAGCCGCCGCCACTGACGAATTCGATCTGGAAGAATTCAATGCCGGCGATTACACCCGCTCGGTAGCGGATAAAAACAGCGCCGAAAACATCAGCATGGTGCTGTACCCCAACGACGCCAGCGAAAACGGCAAGGAACTGCGCCTCAAACAGCAGTATTTCCTCGCCTCGGCCAGCCTCAAGGACGTCATTCGCCACTGGGTCAGCCACCACGGCAAGGACTTCTCCCAGTTTGCCGCGCAAAACTGTTTTCAGCTCAACGACACCCACCCCACCATTGCCATCCCCGAGCTGATGCGCCTGCTGATGGATGAACACGGTCTGGGCTGGGCCGAGGCGTGGAATATCACCTCGCACACCATGGCCTACACCAACCACACGCTGCTGCCCGAAGCGCTGGAACGCTGGCCGGTGCGAATGTTTCAGCAACTGCTGCCGCGTCTGCTGGACATCATTTACGAGATCAACGCGCGCTTCCTCGGCGAAGTATCCAAACACTGGCCGGGCGACAGCGAACGCCTCAAAACCCTGTCCATTATCCAGGAAGGCCCGGAGCCACAAGTGCGCATGGCCTACCTCGCCATTGTCGGCAGCTTCTCCGTCAACGGCGTGGCGGAACTGCACTCGCAACTGCTCAAGGAAGGCCTGTTCCACAATTTCTACAGCATCTGGCCGGAGAAATTCAACAACAAGACCAACGGCGTCACTCCACGGCGCTGGATAGCCTGGTGCAACCCCGCCCTCACCGAACTCATCAGCAGCGAAATCGGCCACGGCTGGATCACCGACCTGAGCCTGTTGAGCCAGCTCAAGCCGCTGGCCGACGATGCCGAATTCCGCCGCCGCTGGCACGAAGCCAAACAGGAAAACAAGGCGCGCCTGTCCAAACTGGTGTCGCTCGACTGCGATGTCATTTTCGACCCGAGCTTCATGTTCGACGTGCAGGTCAAACGCATTCACGAATACAAGCGCCAGCTGCTCAACATCCTCCACGTCATCCACCTGTATGACCGCATCAAGCGCGGCGACACCGCCAACTGGACACCGCGCTGCGTGCTGTTCGGCGGCAAGGCGGCGCCCGGCTACGCCATGGCCAAGCGTATCATCAAGCTGATCAACAACGTCGCCAAGGTGGTCAACGAAGACCCGCAAACCCAGGACTTCCTGCGCGTCGCCTTCCTGCCCAATTACCGCGTCTCGGCCATGGAAGTCATCGCCCCCGGTACCGACCTGTCCGAGCAGATCTCCACCGCCGGCAAGGAAGCCTCCGGCACCGGCAACATGAAATTCATGATGAACGGCGCCATCACCATCGGCACGCTGGACGGCGCCAACATTGAAATCCGCGACGAAGTAGGCGCCGACAACTTCATCCTGTTCGGCCTCACCGCCGCCCAGGTCGATGCGATGCACGGCCACTACAACCCCAACGAAATCATCGCCAAGGACGAAAACCTCAGCCGCGTCATGTCACTGCTGGAAAGCGGTTTCTTCAACCAGTTTGAACCGAAGATCTTCGACTGCATCGTCGATTCCATCCGCAACCCCAACGACCCGTGGATGACCGCCGCCGACTTCCCTGCCTATGTCGATGCCCAGCGCGCCGCCAGCCTGTTGTATCA
>JAJZTZ010000178.1 GCA_021847305.1 Pseudomonadota bacterium
GGTCGCGTGGCGCCAGCAGCATCAAACCCATTTTGTAGCGGATCAGGCGATTGAAAATGGGGTAAGCTTCTTCTTCCTCGTCTTCACCGGTGCCGGCAAAGTAACCCAGCCAGCGGTCGCTTTCGTGCTGCTCCTTGAAGCGCACACACATTTCCTCATCCTGCACGATGCCCGGCAGGCTTTCCAGACCGGCCAGCGGATCACCGGTGACGATGGCATTAGGCAGACCATTGAGTAGCGCCGGATCGGCCAGCAGCAGTTTAACGTCCACGCCCTTGGCGGCTTCCACGTCATGGGCATTGATCCAGAAGGCCGGCGCGGCGGCAGCGGGAATCAGCGCAGCGAATTCGCCGCCCAGACCCAGCAAAATCAGGCGGGCGGGCTTGATTTTGGTCACCAGCTTGGCCGCCTTGGCCAGGTCGGCCGGCAGTTCGATACACGGCAGAGCAGCCGAAACGGCGGTCTGGCCCACGGTAGCCAGTGCCAGTGCGCCGAGTTTGTTGCGCAGCGCATCGAGCAACGGTTTGGCCACTTCGATATCGGCCGCATTCACCACCACCAGGGTGGCGCCCCGTACGTCAGCCGGCACGCGGCTGAAACCCAACAGATCCAAAAGTCCCATGCTTCAATCCGTGAAAATTTACGCAATCCGGCGATTATAACAGTCTGACCGCTCGACGACACCCGCGCCGGTAACGTTCTGTAACAAACCGTTACATATGGGAAAGACGCGGGAAACAACCGCGCCGTATCCTACACACATCGCAAGCAACCCCGCATGCGATGCTGAATGTTCCAGGCAATCTCCTCCGCCCATACCCCCTATGGGTCCGCCTGGAACAGCCCACCTCAGGTAACGATGGTGTCCTCCTTGCAACATCGTTACCCTTTTTTTTGCCCAAATTCACCCTCTGCTTTCACTGGCTCATTCCATGAGCTACACAGCCATTAAACTCCTGCTTCAGGATCACCTGAAACCAAGGAGCACACCATGAAACCGATTTTTGCCAACGACCCCGATCTGCTTGTTTTTGCCGCCAGCCTGCTGTTCTGGGGGATTCTGCTGGGAATGTCCTTCGCGTAAGATTGCAGCATGGACCGCACCGAACGCTTCTATCGCATCGACCAGCTGCTTAACGACCGCACCGTGGTGCCGGTGACCGATTTTCTCGCAGAGCTGGGCATTTCTCTTGCCACCTTCAAGCGCGACCTGGAATACCTGCGCGACCGGCTCAATGCCCCTATCGAATGGGACCGCGATGCGCGCGGCTACCGCTACCGGCCGCACCACGACATCGGCCCCAGTTATGCGCTGCCCGGGCTGTGGTTCAACGGCTCGGAAGCGCATGCGCTGCTCACCATGCAGCATCTGCTGGCCAATCTCGAACCCGGCCTGCTCAAGGGCCATATCGAGCCGCTGCAGGCACGCCTGCGCAATTTGCTCGGCAGCCGCCAGCACGACATCGAGCAAGTGGAGCAGCGCATCCGCCTGCAGCACGCCGGCAAACGCAAAATCGACAGCCAGTCGTTCGCTGCCATTGCCAGCGCCACGCTGGCGCGCCAGCAACTGGCGATACGCCATCACCGGCGCCAGTCGGGCGAACATATCGAGCGCGTTGTCTCGCCGCAGCGGCTGACTTTTTACCGCGACAACTGGTATCTGGATGCCTGGTGCCACCTGCGCGACGGCATCCGCAGTTTTGCCGTGGACGCCATTGTCTCCGCCGCCCCGCTCAACACACCAGCCCGCGAAGTCGACCCCGCCGAGCTCGACCGTATTCTGGCAGCCGGCTACGGCATTTTCTCCGGCAGCGACACGCAATGGGCCACGCTTAAATTTTCCCCGCTCATGGCCCGCTGGGTCAGCAATGAAGTCTGGCACCCGCAGCAGCGCGGCGAGACCGAGGTCAGCGGCGCCTACCTGCTGCATCTACCCTACAGCGACGACCGCGAACTGTTGATGGACATCCTCAAATACGGCAGCGAAGTGGAAGTGCTGGCTCCCCCGGCCTTGCGCCGCAAAGCCCGCGAAACGCTGGCTGCCGCCCTCGCCCGTTATGCAGCGGACTGATATAGTGAAACCATTTGCATCCCGAGCACGCCACCATGGGTTTTATCAAAATTTATCCGCTGCAGGAGCAGGAAGACAACCGCGCCCACTTCGGCCGTAGCAACCCGGCCCGCTGCCAGGCCATCAGCAGCTTTTCGGCCAGCGAGTTTTTTCTCAATAGCGATGAAATCGCTGCCTTTGAAGAGTGTCCCTTGTACCTCAGCTGTGCAGCCGAACCCAATGCCCTGGTCAACGGGCTGCGAGTACGACTGAAAAGCGGTGACTGGTTCATATTGGCAGACGACCCTGACGAGGAAGGTGAAACGTTCATTGAACTGCTGGCTCGTGCAATGCAGGGTGAAATCGTCGAAATGCCTTTTTCCCGTTATTTGCGCGAGCTCACCCGGCAGAAACTGATTTAATTCAACAATGCTGCGCGCACTGATCTCACTGCTCTCGCCACTTTTTCTAGTCATACTGTTGTTTGAGCTGCCTGGCTGCATCATTGTGCCCATCAGCCCCTTTACCCAAGCACCCTATCCTCAGGAAGTTCTGCAAAAGCTGGCCAAACCGGGTATTTCGCGCAGCGAAGTTCGTGGCACACTGGGTCCGCCACAGGCCATTCGTTCCGGTGGTCGCTACTGGTTTTACGGCAATTTGCGGGAAAGTGTCGGCGTCATTGCCGGTACGCGGTCGGCGGTATTCAACGATTTCGAGTGGGTTGGGTTTGAGTTCGATGTCCGGCGTTTCCACAACGCCAAGGCCTTGGCCGCCTTTATTGGTGTTACTCCGCGTCAGCGCGAATCGGGCTCCTCCGTGCGAGGACGAACCATGATGAGCCGTACCGGGCATCACGCCTTGCGGCATGCCTTGTACATGCCTGGCTTGGTGGCAAGGCGCCACAATCTGGTACTGAAATCCTTTGGGGATCGGTTAAGCGCAAATGGTATGGCACCCAAAGCAGTCGTCGGAGCAGTGATGCGCAAATTGACGCATTTGATTTACGGCGTGATTCACTCGGGGCAGCCCTTTGATGCAAATTTCAGCAACAAAGAGCTTGCTTTGCAAGACGGTATCTGACCCCGAGTTTCATTGGTGTGGGATTTACATCACCCATTCGGCGCAATAACGATTGCGCCCTACGCGGGCTGGCCGGGGGCGCCCGGCAGCGCCCTTCTTTCTTTTGTTTGGCCAAAAGAAAGAAGGCAAAGAAAACGCCACCCTAAATGGCCCGACTTCCCCGTACAGGAAGCTTTCTGGCAGGCGGCGAGTGAAC
>JAJZTZ010000039.1 GCA_021847305.1 Pseudomonadota bacterium
CATCTCGGGCCCTAATGGACAATCTGGGTTAAAGCGCGGGCGGCGGGGTTGTACCCGCCGCCACTGCCACTATACTTTTAACGCCTCACGCCTGAGCCGCAATGCTTCCCGGTAGTGTTCGCAGGCAGCCTGAGGGCGGCCGAGTTTTTCTTCCAGCTGCGCCAGGGCTTCACGGGTTGCCGCTGTTTCCGTCAGCGCCAGGCTTTGTTTCAGGTATTGCTCGGCTTTACCCCACAGTTGTGCATCGAGACACAATTCGCCGAGCGCGCGCAATAGACCGGCATCCTGCGGATGCTGTTTCAGCCAGTTTTCGATTTTTTCCAGCAGAGGCACCGGGTCGGTTGCGCCGCAGCTGCCGTACAGTGCTGCCAGATGACTATCCCAGTGCTGTTCCAGTGCGGCGTCCAGCAGTTCGCGCGCCAGCACGCAGTTACCGGCATCGAGCAGGGCCTGAACGGTCGCCGCGACGATGTCGGGATGAATGCGTTCTTCCTGAGGCAGGCGTTTCCACTGATTGCGCGCGGCTTCGGTCTGATCGGCCAGGCTGCGTATGTGTTCGGCAATGGCCTGACGGCGGAATTGCTGCAGCATGAGTGTGTTGCTGCTGTCTTTTTCGCCCAGTTCCCGGCTCAGGTCGAGGACGGCTTGCCAGTTTTTCAGCTGCTGCTGCAGCTTCAGCTCGCTCCAGATCAGGGTCGGGTTGCGCTTGTCCGCCCGGCGCAGGCGCTGGATTTCTGCCAGTGCTTCGCTGAAGCGGCGCTGTTCGGTCCACAGGCTGGCGCGGGTAATGGCGGCCGGTTGCGCCCAGGGGGAATCGGGGTGGTCGAGTTCGGCCAGATAGGCGTCGCGCCGGTCCCAGGCTTTCAGCTGATGTGCGGAAAGTGCCGCAATCAGCCCTGCCAGGGGAGGGGCATGAGGTTGTTCGAGCAATTCGGCGGCAGTTTTCTCGGCTTTGCCATAACGCTGCTCAAACCAGGCAATGAGGGCGGTTTCCAGTAATTGGCGGTTGTTTTCTTCGTGCCGGCGGGTGTGATAGGCGCGTACGGTCGCGGGCAGATTGAGGGTGCCGATCGCCAGCCGGACCAGCAAATAGAAGATGCCCAGTCCGGCCAGCAGCAGGACGATAAAGAACGACAGGGCCATTTCCACCCGCCAGGGCGGATAGACCATCACGACATAGCCGCTGTGATGCATGGCGGCAAGGGCGAAGCCGACCGCGGTGCTGAACAGCAGCAGCAGCCAGAGGATGCCTTTCATCGCGCCGGCCTCTGGTTTTTCAGCAGCGCCAGCGCATTGAAGCTGGCGGCCAGGTCAGGCAGCGTGGCGTCTATGGGGGCCTGCTGCAGACTGAGCAGTTGCCGGCGGGCCTCGATGACGGCCGGATCCTTGCGGTCGAAGTAGCGGTTCAGTATTTGCGTCGCCGCAGACAGATCATTGCGGTAGGTGGCGGCATCGCGTTGCAGCAGTGCCAGCCGTCCGCTCAGCAGGTGCAGGCGCAGGTTTTCATGCACGAAATAGGCCTCGGTCGGCGGCAGGACCGGCGCTTCGCCCTGAATTCGGCGGATCTGTACCAGGCTGCGGATGTCGCGCCACAGGCTCTGGCTGAATTGCAGCCAGCGGTTGCCGGACTGTGCCGGCTGTGCCGGTGCGGCCGGTACCGGCAGATGGCGCAGGTCGAAGTTGAGCGGCAGCTGGTCGGCTGTCTGTGCCAGTTGTGACAGGCGCAGCGACAGGCTGGTGGTGTCGAGGTAGGGTTCCGCCTTCAGTGTGGCGATGTCCTGTTCCAGGGCGCGGTGCAGGGTGAAGTATTTCGGCTGATTGGCGGCCTCCAGGCGGCTGGCGGCGGTTTCCAGCGCGATCAGGGCGGTTTTGATATTGCCCGATAACTGCAGTTCCTGGTTGGCTATGTTGATCAGGTGTTCGATTTCGCCCTGCAGCCAGTCGCCCTGCCCCTGGGTGAGCTGTTTGTAGAGGCCCTGCAATTCGGTTTGCTGCTGTTGCGCTGCAGCCAGGCGTGTTTCTACTTCGGCCAGCCGGCTGGTGGTGTCGCGCAGTTTGTCGCTGGCCAGCAATGCCTGCTGCTGGGCAAGACGGCTTTGCTGCTCGGCCTGGGTCAGACGCATGGCCAGTAATTGCTGTTGCGCGTCGAGCTCCCGGCCGGTGTCGAACCATTGCCACAACGCCAGCGCCAGCGCGGCGGCAGAGAGGATAAGCGGCAGACGTCTCTTCCAGTAGCTCGTCACCATGGTGTGTGTCCTCAGGTGGTGGCAAACCACTGTGACATGGCATCGACCATACCTTCATCACCCTGCGGCGTGACATGCACCGATTCCAGTCCCATGCTGCGGGCCGCTTCAGCGATACGCTCGTGTGGCACAAACAGCGGTGTGGTCATCAGCCACTGGCGCGCCAGCTTGCCGACCATGTCGTACAGGTTGTGCAGGCCCTCGACACTGGTGACGGTGATGGCAGACAGCTCGTTGCGCGCCCAGTGGCGCAGCAGGACGGCCGAACTGGCATCCGGACGCGCGCGGCGATAGCACTCGGCGTATTCGATCTGGGCGCCGCGTTCGGTCAGGGTGTCGCCGAGGAACTCGCGGCCGCCGTCACCGCGGAAGATAACGATTTTCTTGCCCTGGATGTCGGCGAACTCGGGCAGTGCCAGCAGGTTCTCGCTGTCGAAACGGGTGGTGGGCGCGGTTACGTCGGTAATGCCCAGATCACGCAGTTCGCGGGTGCTACCGCGGCCGATGGCGGCCAGTCGGAGGGTGTCCGGCAGGGTGCGGCGGGCGCGGATCAGGTTGATGGCCTTGCGCACGGCATTGGGGCTGATGAAGATGGCCCAGTCGAACTGTTCCAGCCGGTCAATGATGTCGTTGAGCGGCTTGAGGTCGTTGATGTCGACAATTTCCAGTACCGGAAACAGCAGCGGCTTGCCGCCCTGGGCACGGATCAGGTCGGCCATGTGCTGCGCCTGTTCGGCCGGGCGGGTGACCACAATGGTGCGACCGGCCAGCGGTTGCGCCGCGCTCATGCAGCCGATCCTTCCTGGGAGTCGCTCAGTTCCGCCAGGATTTCGCCAGCGCCGCGCTTGAGCAGTGCCTCGGCGACAGCCACGCCGGTTGCCGTGGGGGTGCTGATCGGGCCGTGGGCCGATTCGGCAATCAGCGTGCTGCCGTCCGGGCGGGCAACGAAGCCGCGCAGGATGATCTGGTTGTTGCTGGCGGTGGCATAGCCGCCCAGAGGTACCTGGCAGCTGCCGGACAGGCGCAGGCTCATGGCGCGCTCGGCGGTGACGCAGGCGGCCGTGATCGGGTGATTGAGCGGACTGAGCAGTTGCAGCAGGTCGCTGCGGTCGGCGCGGCATTCAATGCCTAGCGCGCCCTGGCCGACCGCAGGAAGACTGTCTTCCGGTTCGATGATCTGGGTGATGCGGTCGGCGAAACCAAGACGTTTCAGCCCGGCGGCAGCCAGGATGATGGCGTCGTACTGGCCTTCGTCCAGCTTGCGCAGGCGGGTGTTGACGTTGCCGCGCAGCATCTCGATTTTCAGGTGCGGGTATTTGGCCAGAATCTGGCTTTGCCGCCGTAAGCTGGAGGTGCCGACCACGCTGCCGGGCGGCAGTTCAGCCAGGCTGGCGAATTTGTGCGACAGGAACGCATCGCGCGGGTCTTCGCGCTCGCCGATGGCAGCCAGGGCGAAGCCGGGTGGCAACTCCATCGGCACATCTTTCATGGAATGAACTGCGATGTCGGCGCGTCCTTCTTGCATGGCCTGTTCCAGTTCCTTGACGAACAGGCCTTTGCCGCCGATGCGGCTCAAAGGGGAGTCGAGCAGCTGGTCACCCTTGGTGGTCATGCCGAGAATGCGCACCGACAATTCGGGGTATAATTCTGACAGGCGTGCGCGAATGTGTTCGGCCTGCCACATGGCAAGCGCGCTTTCGCGGCTGGCGATTACGAGTTCCTTGCGGGTGCTCACCGGTATTTCCTAACAGTCTGAAACCGCCCCGTTAAGGCGGGTGTTGTGTGTTGTGGATAAAGATTATGCGCACGAAACTATTTGTACGGCTTTTTTCAATTTTAGCATGCTTCCTTCTCGCTTTGCCGGTTGCCGCTGACACCCTGAAGGAAGGCAGTGATCTGCAGGCCGATGCGCGGCTGGCGGACAGCAAGCATGTGCCGGTGCTGATTTTGTTTATGGCGCCCGGCTGTCACTACTGCGAGCGCGTGTTGAACGAGTTTCTGCTGCCCATGCAACGTAATCACGAATACGACAGCAAAGTGCTGATGCGCCAGATCGATATCACCAGCGATGCGCCGATGAAGGATTTCAAGGGCAATGCCACAACCGAACGTGCCTTTGCCGCGGCCAATAAGGTGCGCGTGACGCCGACGGTGAAATTTTTCCTGCCCTCCGGCGAGGAGGGGGCGGACAAGATTGTCGGGTTGCTGACAGCCGATTTTTACGGCGGTTATCTGGATAACGCAATTGACGAGGCGCGCCAGAAGCTGCCGCGCCACTAAGCGGAATTTCTCATGCTGCGCACCCTGAACCGGCAGCTGCATACTCTCGGCAATGCCGTGATGCGGCGCCTGTCCGGCGGTGTGGATTTTCTGCTTTTCTGCCTGCGTACGTTTGCGCTGCTGCTGGAGCGGCGCGTCTATCATCCCATCGTGCTGGAAAATATCATCCGGCAGCTCTATTTCACCGCGTTTCAGCCCCTGCCGGTATTCGCCCTGTATACCGGCATCCTCAGTCTCAGTCTGGTAGGCATCATTGTTTCCCTGTCCGGCAGCTACGGCCTGGAAAATTACCGTCTGAGCCTGATTGGCGGTTTTCTCATGGCCGAGTTGCTGCCATTTATGAGCGCCCTGTTTGTCGCCTTGCGTTCCGGCTCGGCGATTAATACGGAAATGGCGCTGATGGTGCTGACGCGGGAAAACCAGGCGCTGGAAGCCAATGGCGTCGAAGTGGCGGTATTCGAGTGGTTGCCGCGGCTGTTCGGGGTGTCTCTCTCGGTAGTGGTGTTAACCCTGTTTGCCGATATCCTGGCTGCGCTGGCCGGCTATCTGGTGCTGTATGACTGGCGCTTCGGTCATTGGCAGAGTTATCTTGGTGAGCTGGCGGCGGCGTTTGATCCCATTCAGCTTGTGCTGGTGGTGGTCAAGGCGGTACTGTTCGGTATGTGGATCGTGCTGATCCCCATTCATACCGGCCAGGGGGCGCACAGTTTGCCGCTGGTGCCGGTGATGGTGCTCAAGGGCATGATGCGTGTGTTTCTGGCCTTGCTCATGACAGAGGTGGTGCTATTACTGCTGAGCTATCTATAGAGTGGGTTGCCGGTCCGGCCGAGGCGGCTGCCGTGTATGCCCGGCTGGCCGGTCCTGGCAGCAAAGCGGCGCGACTGGCTGCCGACCTGCCCTTGCGTGCCAACCTGAGTGCGCAGGAGAATGTCGCTCTGGGCTACGCTCTGCGCAGCGGCACCACGCTGCAGGCGGCCATGCCGCGGGCGCTGGCTTTGCTGCAGGAGGCCGGCTATGGCGAAGTGGCCGGTTTGCGCGATGACGCGCTCGACGAACAGGCGCGTTTTGCCGTAAAACTGGCGCGTGCGCTGATGTCCGGCGCCGACTGGGTGGTGATCGACCGGCCGGGCAAGATGTTGACCGACAGCCTGTATCCGCCATTTATGCGCGCTTTGTTGCAGCGCATGGCGGAATACAGTCATTACCGGATTATTGAGTACAGCTGGAACCGGCCGTTGTACAGCGGCTGGTCGGTTGCGGATGGGGATGGGGCAGCAGGCGAATCATGAATCGCAATATGCAGTGGAAAGTGGGCGTACTACTGGCGCTGGTGCTGGCCAGCGCCATCGGCTTTGCCGCTTATGTGCTGGTACGCCACGGCCTGTTTGAGAAATACGCGTTTGTGCACTTGCAGGTCGATACGGCGGACAACATTGATGTGGGGCTGCCGGTGGTGTTTTCCGGTCTGCGCATCGGCAATGTCGATGAGATGAATCTGTTGCCGGCCGGCAACGTTGAGGTCGTGCTCAAGCTGCCGGCCAGATATCTCAAATGGATTCGCAGCGACAGCGTGTTCTACCTGGACAAGCCGCTGATCGGCGCAGCCAGCATTCGCGTTCTGCCGGGCGAGCCGACGGCGCCGCCCTTGCCGAAAAATGCTGTGCGACCGTTGTCCAACGATGGCGGTGTGACCAGTACACGCGTCATGCTGCTGAAACTGCACGCCATTCTCGATAACGTCCAGACCATGACCACTGAAGGCAGTTCGCTGCGCAGCGGCATCAAGGACCTGTCCACCGTTACGCATCGCATGGCCGGCAAGTACGGTGTGATGGAGGGCATCACCGGCAGTCCGGAAAGCGCCCGCGATGTGGTGCAGGCACTGACCAGTCTGAAGCAGACCAGTGCCAGCCTGCAACAGCTAATCGGCAAGCTGGATGGCCTGGCCGGCAAAACCGACGACAGGTTGTTCCGCACCAACGGCATGGCCGACCAGACCCAGCAGCTGCTGCAGGAAACCCGCGCGGCGCTCAAGCACCTGGATGCCACATTGCAAAACGCCGAAGGCGCCAGTACCGACCTTAACCTGCTGCGCGGCCAGATTGAAGCCTCGCTGCAAAAGACCAACCTCATGCTGGACGAACTGAACCGACGATGGCCCTTCGCAAAATCTCCCGCAGCGGACTTGCCCTGATCTGTGTGCTGGCGGCCGGCTGTGCGGTGCAGACCGCGCCGCGCTGGCAGCTGACCGCGGACAATGAATTGCAGCTGCTTTCCACCGCCCTGTTGGAAGGACAGGACCGGCAGGCCGCCTGGCATCTGTCCGAGGCCCTGCGTGCGGCGACCTCCACGGCGCGACCCGACGCGGTTGGCCGGGTCTGGCTGTACGCCTGTGCCATCGATACGGCCAAGCTCGACAGCAGTCTGTGCAGCCACTATGCCGCGCTGCCGCAAACTGATCAGCCAGAGGCACATCGCAGCTACTATGCTTTCCTGCAGGGCAGGTGGAACGCGGTTGCCGGCGACACATTGCCGGCTGCTTACCACTCCGTCGTGACGGCGAAAGACAATGCCTCGCGCGAGTCCGCTGTTGCCGTCATTGCCGACCCGCAGTCCCGCCTGATTGCTGCAGCGGCTTGCGTGCAAGCCGGTCAGTGCGGCCAGGCAGTGGTGGATGTCGCCGTCGACACGGCTTCGTCGCAAGGCTGGCGCGGGGCGCTTTATCCCTGGCTGCTGCGCCAGCGCGATGAGTTGCTGCAGAGCGGCGATAACGCCGGGGCCGCCAGGGTGCAGGCACGCATCAATCTGCTGCAACCTGGCGTTGCCAAGTGATGCCCATGCCTGAATTTGTCATGAAGTGACGGCCTGCCAGGCTATTTCGCCAGTTCCCGAACAATGTGCTGCTGTCTGCGACTGATCGGCAGCCTGTCGTCCACGCCATTGAGCACCACTACCCAGTTGCTGCCTTCTTCCCCGGCTTGCCGCTCAAAACCGGCAATGGCGTTGCGGTTCACCAGACAGTTGCGGTGAATGCGGACGAACGTGTGGGCGAACTCCTGTTCCAGTTGCGTCAGTGATTCTTCCAGCAGGTATTCGTGCTCGCGGGTGCGCAGCGTGACATATTTCAGTTCGGCGCGCAGACAGAGAATGGCATCTACCGGCACCAGGACGATTTTGCCGCGTTCGTGTACGGCGATGTGCTGGCGCTGGCGTTCCAGTTGTGTGGCGCTTGCCTCCAGTGCCGTGGCAGAAAGTGGCCGGGCTTTTGCCAGAGCCTGCTGCAGACGTTCCAGGCGGATGGGTTTGAGCAGGTAATCGATAGCATTCAGCTCGAATGCCTGCAGGGCATACTGGTCGTATGCGGTGGTGAAAATGATGGCGGGCGGCTGCGACAGGCGGTTCAGATGCCGGGCGCACTCGATGCCGTCCATGTCCGGCATGCTGATGTCGAGCAATACCACATCCGGCCGGGTGACGCTGGCCAGCTGCAGGGCTTCGCGGCCGGTTCCGGCTTCCGCAACGATCTGCAGTTCCGGGTTGCCCAGATCATCCAGCAGCTGGCGCAGCCGATTGCGCGCCAGCGGTTCGTCGTCGACCAGCAGCAGCTTCATTGCGGCGGTCGCATCACGGTAGGGTGACCGCTGGTGATATAAGGCCAGACGATGTGCACGGTGTAGTGCCCCTGCTGCAGCTGGGTTTTCAGGCTGGCCTCGGCGTCAAAATGCAGGGCCAGCCGCTCCTTGATGTTGTCCATGGCCAGCCGATTGCCACCCTGGTGGGTGTCGTGCGGGTAGAACGGGTTTTTGATGATGCAGTGCATTTCGTCCTTGCTGCGGTAAATGTTGACGCTCACCAGACCGCCTTCAGGATTGGGTTCAATGCCATGGTAAACGGCGTTTTCCACCAGCGGCTGCAGCACCAGCGGGGGAATGAGGGCGTCGTAGGGCGCCTTGTCGGTATGCCATTCCGCCTGCAGGCGCTCGCCCAGGCGCAGTTGCTCAATCGCCAGATAGGCCTGGCACAGTTCGATTTCGCGCTCCAGCGGCGCCAGGGTGCGGGTGTCCTGCATCAGTGCACGAATCAGTTCGGACAGATTTTCCAGGGCGGTTTCCGCGCGGCGCGGTTCGTGGCGGATCAGGCTGAGCACCGCATTGAGGCTGTTAAACAGAAAATGCGGCCGGATACGCGCCTGCAGGGCCTGCAGGCGGGCTTCGGCAATGGCGGGCGACAGCGCCCGGCTGCGCAGATTGAAATAGCCCAGCGTCACGGCGGTCAGCGCCAGTGAAAAGAAGGCCGGACGCCACCAGTGGCCTGCCGCAAGGTCCGTCATCTGGGTGGTGAGCTGGTGGTACAGCAACGTGATCGACAGTACCAGCAAGTGAATAAACAGCACGGCCGTGTTGTAGCGCATGCGCAGCAGCGGACGGCGCAGGGCGCACAGCATCAGCAGTATGGCAATCAGCGGCGGCTGAAAGGCGGCGGCGAGCAAGCTGGCCTGCTCGCCCAGCGCCGGCAGATTGGGGCTGAGCAACAGCGCGGCCAGCAGCATGGCGCTGTTGGCGATGACCAGGGTGCGCAGAATGACGCCCAGATTGCACGGGTCGGGCAAGGTTACTGCAGGCGAGTTGTGCTTTATAATCTTCACTTTATGGATTTTGGATAAGGCGTGGCGGCAATGCAAGAAAAAAAGGCGGGTCTGAATAATGCGGAATTCTGGTCAGGACGGTTTACCGAGCCGGTAGCCGAGATCGTCAAACGCTATACCGCTTCGGTTTTTTTCGACAACCGCCTGGCCGAGGTGGACATTCGCGGCTCGCTGGCGCACGCCAAAATGCTCGCGGCAGTCGGTGTTTTAAGCGCCGACGATCTGGCCGCTATTGAACGCGGCATGGAGGAGATCCTGCAGGAAATCCGCGCTGGCCGGTTTGAGTGGCTGCTGGATCTGGAAGACGTACACCTGAATATCGAGCGCCGCCTCACGGAAAAAGTGGGCGATGCCGGCAAGCGCCTGCACACCGGCCGGTCGCGCAACGACCAGGTGGCGACTGACGTGCGCCTGTACGTGCGCGACGCCATCGATCACAACCTGCAGCAGCTCAAGGATGTGCAAAAAGCGTTTCTGGCTCTGGCAGAAGCGCATGCCGACACGGTCATGCCCGGCTTTACCCACCTGCAGGTGGCCCAGCCGGTGAGCTTCGGCCACCACATGCTGGCCTATTTTGAAATGATGAAGCGTGACGCCGAACGCTTTGCCGACTGCCGTAAACGCGTCAACCGGCTGCCGCTGGGCGCGGCGGCGCTGGCCGGCACCACCTACCCGATCGACCGCGAAATGGTGGCCCGCGAACTGGGTTTTGACGGCGTGTGCGAAAACTCGCTCGACGCGGTATCCGACCGCGACTTCGCCATCGAGTACTGCGCTGCCGCTTCGTTGCTGATGACCCATTTGTCGCGCCTGTCCGAGGAACTCATTCTGTGGATGACGCCGCGCTTCGGTTTCATCAAGCTGTCCGATCGTTTCTGTACCGGTTCCTCTATCATGCCGCAGAAAAAGAACCCGGATGTGCCGGAACTGATCCGCGGCAAGACCGGCCGCAGCAACGGCAACCTGATCAGCCTGCTGACACTGATGAAAGGTCAGCCGCTGGCCTACAACAAGGACAACCAGGAAGACAAGGAGCCGTTGTTCGACAGTATCGACACCGTGCGCGATACCCTGGCCATTGTCGCCGACATGCTCACCGGCATCACAGTCAATGCCGACGCCATGCGCGCCGCAGCCAGCCAGGGCTTTGCCACGGCCACAGACCTGGCCGACTATCTGGTGAAAAAGGGCGTGGCTTTCCGCGATGCGCATGAAATCGTCGCCCTGGCGGTACGCCATGCCGAACAGCAGGGCTGTGATCTTAACGATCTGTCGCTGGACGTGCTCAAGGGTTTTTCTGCCGTGATCGCCGCGGATGTGTACAACGTGCTGACGCTGGAGGGCTCGCTCGCCAGCCGCAACCACATCGGCGGTACTGCTCCGGAACAGGTGCGCGCAACCGTGGCCCGCGCTCGCAAGGCGCTGGGCTGATTTTTATGCTGTATGAATAGTTTGATTCGAGTCCTGCCGGAGATATAATGATTTCCAGGCAATAATTCAAACAAGGGCGGCATGATGGCGGATAATCAGGAGATGTTCACGAGCGAGTGGGTGGAAGGTTTTGCCCAGCGCTGGAACAAGACTGAAGAAATGGTCATTCCTCTGGCACAGGCTGATTTTAATGCGATTATCGGTTTCGGCTTCAAGGGTGAGGTAGGACCGCGTGTACTGGTCGATGTGCGCGCCGGCGAGGTGGCACGTGCCGGTTTGTCTACCAACGAAAGTCCGATTCCAGATTGGGACTTGCGCGCCAATCCTGAGCAATGGCAAAAATGGCGCACTGAACCGCTTACCCTCGCCGGGCTGGGTGTGGCCGTTGCCGGCGGGGCCCTTGAATTCAAGCGCGGGGATTATCGCAAAATGATCCGGCAGATGCAGCTGGCCAAACCTTTTCTGCATTTTTTCAATTTGCTGTGACTCACAGGGCGCCTGTAACGGGCGCCAGCTGTATGCTGCGCCTCATTTACACCGACCCCCGTTTTTATCTCATCAACAAATCGCCCGGCATCGGCTTTCATCGCGAGGCGGATGCCCCGGGGCTGATGGACAGGCTGCGCGAGCAGCTGCAGGATGAGCGCATCTGGCCGGTTCACCGGCTTGACCGGGTAACATCCGGGCTGTTGCTGGTGGCCCGGTCGGCCGAAGCGGCGGCAGAGCTGGGTGCCCGTTTTGCCAGCGGGCAGGTGGAAAAATATTATCTGGCGCTGTCCGAGCGCAAACCGGCGAAAAAACAGGGCCTGATCAAAGGCGATATGGCCAAGGGCCGTGGCGGCGCGTGGAAGCTGCTGCAGAGTCAGGCTAATCCGGCAGTGACGCAGTTTTTCACTTTTTCCGTCACGCCGGGCTTACGTCTGTTCGTGTTGCGGCCGCGCACCGGCAAGACCCATCAGCTGCGTGTGGCGATGAAAAGCCTGTCGGCGCCCATCCTTGGCGATGCGCTATATGGCGGCAGCGCGGCAGACCGGACTTACCTGCACGCGGCCCAGTTGAAGTTCCAGCTGGGCGACGCCGCTTTCAACTTCTTCTGTCCACCGGATCAGGGCGAGCAGTTCTGCTCCGCCGCCTTTGCCGCCGCGCTGGCGCAGGCAGGCGATGTGTCCGCTTTGCCCTGGCCGCAGTGGAACGGCCGGCCCGCCAGCGACTGGCCGGCAGCGGCAGACTGAAGCGGGTGAGTCTCAGTCGATGCGGACGTTTTCGCCCGACTGCTGGCTGACCAGGCGCGACAGATCGCTTTTCAGCTCGGTGCCTTCACGGGAGCTGATCCAGGAGCCGTTTTGCCATTGGTAGTGAAAGCCGCCGCTTTTCGCTGCAACCCAGATTTCCTTGGCCACGGAATGCTTGTTGATGACGATCTGGCTGTCATCGGCAAATTCGATGGTCAGGATACCGTCGCCGGCCAGTTCCCAGTCCAGATCCGCACCGCTGTCTTCCAGCGCGGTTTCAATCTCCTGCAGGGTTTTGCCGGCCAGTTCGGCGAACTCGCTCTCGGTCATGGGGGCTATCCTTTCTGTGGTAATATTTGCAGCTTCCAATATTAGCGAAGCCTGTAACGCAGGCCTCTATTTTATCTCATGAAACGCCGCATTCTCTCTGCTTTTGCTGTGGTCGTGCTGTCGGGTCTGGCCGGCTGCGGCTTTAAAGGCAATCTGTACCTGCCCAAACCCGCTGCTCCGGGCGGCACGCCTGCAACTCAGAGCGCCCCAGCTGCCTCCCAGTCTGTCGCGGCATCCGCAGTAAAGGTTACTCCATGAGCGCATTTCCCAATCCCCATCTGGAACGTCGCAACGGCAGCCTGTGGCTGGAAGACGTTGCCCTGAGCGAACTGGCGCGCACTTACGGCACGCCCTTGTACGTGTATTCGCGCACCGCTCTGGAAGCCGCTTACCGCAGTTACGACGCCGCTTTTGCCAGTCATCCGCATCGCATCTGCTATGCGGTCAAGGCCAATAGCTCGCTGGCGGTGCTCAACGTGTTTGCCCGTCTCGGCAGCGGCTTCGATATCGTTTCCGGCGGCGAGTTGCAGCGCGTCCTGGCTGCCGGCGGCGACCCGGCCAAAGTGCTGTTTTCCGGCGTTGGCAAAACCGTGGCGGAAATGGAAATGGCACTGCAGGCCGGCATCGGCTGTTTCAATGTCGAGTCGGCCGCTGAACTGGAACGGCTTAATGAAGTCGCCGGTCGCCTGGGCAAGCGCGCGCCGGTGTCGTTGCGGGTCAATCCGAATGTGGATGCCAAAACCCACCCCTATATCTCCACCGGCCTGAAAGAAAACAAATTCGGCGTGGCCTACGAAGAGGCGCTGCCGCTGTACCGTCGAGCGCGCGAGCTGGGGCATCTGGACGTGCATGGCATCGACTGTCACATCGGTTCGCAGCTGACCGATGTCAGCCCCTTTGGCGATGCGCTGGACAAGGTGCTGGTGCTTCTGGATGCGCTCGAAGCCGAAGGTTTTGATATCCGCCATGTGGATCTGGGCGGCGGCGTGGGGATTCGCTACCGCGACGAAACCCCGCCCGATGTCAATGAATACGCGCAAACCCTGCTGTCGCGTCTGGCGGGACGCAAGCAGGCCGTGTTCATCGAACCGGGCCGTTCGCTGGTGGGCAATGCCGGTCTGCTGCTGACCAAAGTGGAATACCTGAAAAACAACGGCGACAAACATTTCGCTATTGTCGACGCCGCCATGAACGACCTGATGCGCCCGGCGCTGTATGAAGCCTGGCACGAGATCGTGGCGGTGACTGAGCGCGGTGGCGCAGCGGAGAGTTATGATATTGTCGGTCCGGTGTGCGAAACCGGTGACTTCATCGGCCATGGCCGGCCGCTGGTGCTGGCGCAGGATGACGTGCTGGCAGTGTTGTCAGCCGGTGCCTACGGCATGAGCATGAGCTCCAATTACAACACCCGCCCGCGTGCGGCCGAAGTCATGGTGCAGGGCGACAAGGTCAGTCTGGTGCGGGAACGGGAGACCGTGGCAGCGTTGCTGTCGATCGAAAAACTGGCTGAATAAAAGTCTTTCTGTAGGCTTCATACCTTGCGTTGGCTCAGGCAAGTGATGGATGCAAGGCTACTGAAACAGGCTCTAAGCGAGGCACCTGTCTCGCTTTCATAGCGGGAGCAACAATGCGCAAAGGTTGGCTCTGGGTGGTAATGGTCGCGCTGCTGGCAAGCGGCTGCGGCAAGGACAAGCAGGCGGACAAGGCGACGGAAAAAGCGCTGGGTCCGTCGGTGGTCATTACGGTGACGCAACCGCTGCGACAGACGGTGCAGGCGCTGGAAAAAAGCGTCGGCTCGGTCGAGTCCCTGGCGGCGCCGACGATTGCCGCTGAAGTGGCGGGCCAGGTGCGCGAGGTCAAGGTCGATGCGGGCCAGAGTGTGACCGCCGGCCAGCTGCTGGCGGTGCTCGATGCAGCCGTCTATTCCCAGGCGCGAGTCCAGGCGCAGGCCGAAGTGCTGCGCGCGCAGGCGGCGCTGGATGCGCAGCAAAAGCAGAGCGAGCGCAATCGCGATCTGTTCAAACAAAAATTCATTTCCCAGGCAGCGCTGGACCAAAGCGAAACGCAGCTGGTTGCCGCCCGGGCCCAGCTCGACAGCGCCAATGCCGCGTTGGCCCGTGCCGTGCGTGATGTCAACGAAACCCGTGTTAGTGCGCCGTTCGACGGCCAGGTGGAGCAACGCTATGTTTCTGCCGGCGACTATGTCACTCCGGGCAAGCCGATGTTCCAGTTGTCCACTCAGGGTAAGCTGCGTGTGCACCTGCCTTTCCCGGAAACAGTGGCTGACCGCATCCGGATCGGGCAGACAGTGCATCTGAGTCTGCCGTCGGTGCCGGGGGTGACAACCGACAGCAGCATCAGCGAAATCCGCCCCATGATCGGTAGCGCCAACCGGGCATTCGAAGCGATCGTAGCGTTGCCCAATCCGGGTAACTGGAAACCCGGCGCCAGCGTAACCGGCGTGGTGGTGACCGGCTCCCATCCGGGGCTGACCGTGCCGTCGCTGAGTGTGGTGATGCGCCCGGCGGGTACGGTGGTATACAGCATCGAGAACGGCAAGGCGGTGCAGAAAGTGGTGACTGTCGGTCTGACGCAGGACGGCCGCAGCGAAATTCTCTCCGGGCTGCAGGGCAATGAGCGGATTGCTCTGGATGGAGCCGGCTTCCTCAGCAACGGTGCGGCTGTCAGCGTCAAGCAGCCGGATGCAGCAAATCAGCCATGACCCTGCCGGAACTTTCCATTCGCCGGCACGTGCTGGCGATCATGCTGGCCGGCGTGCTGGTGCTGTTCGGCTTGATCAGCTACGAGCGCATTGGCGTCGACCGTTTCCCCTATATTGAATTTCCGGTAGTGGCGGTCACCACCACGCTGCCCGGCGCACACCCGGAAATTGTCGATACCAGCATCACCAACGTTATCGAAACCGCTGTCAACAGCGTGCCCGGCATCGAGCATGTGCAGTCGTCTTCCTCGCCCGGCGTGTCGACCGTGGCGATCACCTTCAATCTCGACAAGAATGTCGACGTGGCGTTCAACGAAGTGCAGGCCAAGGTCAACCAGGTGCTGCGGCTGTTGCCCAAGGATGCCGATCCGCCGGTGGTGGCGAAAGTCGAGACCAATGCCCAGCCGATCATGTGGCTGGCCCTGCAGGGCGACCGCACCGAAGCCGAACTGAACCAGTATGCGCAGAACGTCATCAAGAAAAAGCTGGAAAACATCGACGGCGTCGGCGAGGTGCAACTGGGCGGCAAGCGTGACCGCGTCATCCGCGTCAGCCTCGACCCCGCACGCATGGCGGCGCTGGGTGTCGGCGCCAACGATGTGACCGATGCGCTCAACAAGGAACACTTGCAGCTGCCCGGAGGCTTTGTCGTGTCGGGTGATACCGAATACCTGCTGAAAATTGATCTGGAGGCGCACAATCTCGACCAGCTGCGCAATCTGATCGTGTTTTACCGTGCCGGCGCGGCCGTGCACCTGTCGGATATCGCCCGGGTCAGCGACGACATGGCCGACCGGCGCCAGCTCGCCCGATTCAACGGCACGCCCGCGGTTGGACTGGGCATCGTCAAGATTGCCAACACCAACACGGTGGCCATCGTCGACCGGGTGAAGGAAAAGCTGGCCAAGGAAATCATCCCCGAACTGCCGCCGGGCATGAGCATTACCATTTCCTCCAACGATGCCATTTTCATCAATGAAATGGTGGCCGCGCTCAAGGAACACTTGCTCGAAGGCACGCTGCTGGCGTCACTGGTGGTACTGCTGTTCCTGCGCAGCGTGCGTTCCACGCTCATCATCGCCATCGCCATACCGGTGTCCCTGCTGGGCGCGATTGCCGTCATGTATTTTGCCGGCTACACCTTTAACGCGCTTACCCTGCTGGCCTTGCTGCTGCTGATCGGCGTAGTGGTCGACGATGCCATCGTGGTGCTGGAAAACATTTATCGCCATCGCGAAAAAATTGACCCGGATCCCATGAGTTCCGCCATTCACGGCAGCCGCGAGGTGGTGTTCGCGGTGCTCGCGGCCACCTTGTCGCTGGTGGCGATTTTCGGCCCGGTCATGTTCCTCGGCGGCATTGTCGGCAAATTCTTCAAGTCGTTTGCGGTGGTGGTGACCTTTGGTGTGCTGGTATCCATGTTTGTGTCATTTACCCTCACCCCCATGCTGTGTTCGCGGTTTCTCAAGGTGGAAACCCACAGCAGCGGCTTCTACCGCTGGCTGGCGCATGCCTTTGACCGGCTGGAAGCGTTTTACCGCCGCCTGCTGGCGCTGAGCCTGCGCCACCGCTGGAAGGTGGTGCTGCTGACCGTGCTGGTGGTATTCGGCAGCGGATATTTCTTTGCCCAGGTGGGCAAGGCGTTTGTGCCGGAAGAAGACGAGGGGCGCTTTCTGGTGTTTGTAAAAACGCCACTGGGTTCCAGCATCGACTACACCGACGGACGGCTGAAAGAAGTCGAGAACGTGCTCAAGTCGCACCGTGAAGTGGCGAGCTATTTTTCTGCCATCGGTCTGGGGCAGGCCGGTCAGGTGAACCAGGCCATGGTGTTTGTGCAGATGCAGCCGCGCAATCAGCGCTCCATCAAGCAGTATGAACTGCTGGCACTGCTGCGCCAGCAGCTGGCGCAGATTCCCGGCGTACGGGCGTTTGCCGCGCCAGTGCCGATTGTCGGCGGAATCCGTGGCGAACCCTTGCAGTTTGTAATTCGCGGACCCAACCTGCAGGAAGTCGGGCGCCTGTCGCAGGAACTGCAAAAACGGCTGACGGCGCTGCCCGCCATCGGCCGGCTGGATCTGGACTTGCAACTGGACCTGCCGCAGCTGGACGTGAAAATCGACCGCGAACGGGCCCAGTCGCTCGGCCTTTCCGCCCGCAGCATCGCTGAAACCATCAACCTTATGGCGGGCGGCGTCAATGCGGCCAAATACAACGACGAGCCGGGCGACGGCGAACGCTACGACATTCGCCTGAAAGCGGCGGACGGCTCAATCAGCGGTGCCGATGATCTGGAAAAAATCTATCTGCGCAGCAGCTCCGGTCAAATGGTGCGGCTGGATACCGTGGTGCAGCTCAAGCAGAGCCTGGGCGCAGCGGTAATCAGCCGGCTGGATCTGCAATACGCCGCCAACTTCTACGGCACGCCGTCGATTCCGCTGGGCGAAGCGGTCAAGCAGGTCACCCAGGTTGCCAGCGGCATGCTGCCGCCGGGGTACACCGTGCGCTTCCTTGGCGAAGCGGAAGAAATGGGCAAAACCTCGCAATACATGGCTTTCGCCTTCTTCATGGCGCTGGCGCTGCTGTACATGGTGCTGGCCAGCCAGTTCAACTCGTTCCTGCAGCCCGGCATCATCATGGTGGCGCAGCCACTGGCGGTCATCGGCGGGGTTATGGGGTTGTGGCTGATGGGTAATGTGCGTGGCGTGCATTCAATGACGCTCAACATCTATTCCATGATCGGCCTGGTGCTACTGATCG
>JAJZTZ010000040.1 GCA_021847305.1 Pseudomonadota bacterium
GATCTGGTTTTGCTAGATTGAGCCTATCTGGCGAGGGATAAATGATGATGCGCATTTTGGCTGTGCTGGCGGTGCTGGTGAGTTTGACCGGCTGTGTGTCGATGGAAGAGCGGCGGGCGGCGTTTTACAATCAGTATGACCCGTTTATCGGCAAAACGGCGGATGAGCTGGTGAAGCAAAAGGGTGTGCCAACGGGCAGCTATACGCTGTCGACCGGCGGCAGGGTGCTGGAATATGCCACGAGCCGGGTGGTGACGCGCGGCGGCGGATCGATGACGGTGTTTCAGCAGGTGTATGTGCCGGGCAAGGACGGCGGCACCGGGGCGTGGGTGAGTATTCCGGTGGATCGGCCGATGCCTTCACGAATTGATGAAGAGAACTGCAAGATCATTTTCCAGATTTCGCCGAAAAATATTGTGGAAAGCTGGCGCTCGGAGGGCAATGCCTGTTATTGAATACGGATAACGGGCCGGTTGGCCGATTGAGGAAAAAGCGTGTGTTTCACACGCTTTTTTTTTTGCGCATTACGGTTGCCGTGACGGTGTGCGGGGACGCCAGGCGGGTGCCTGGGAAGCGGGAGCGTGCCGTTGGCGGCCGAGGCGGATGTGCAGGATGAGCACGACGGGGGCGGCGAGGCCGATGCTCCAGTGCAGCGCCGGCAGCCAGGCTTCGTTGGCTTCGCTGATGAAGTAGTACAGGCAGTAACCGGTGAGCGTCAGCCAGCCGAATAGCAGTTTCATGCCCAGGCCGCTGGGGCGGTTTTTCTTCAGCCGCCAGGCGCTGCGGGTATGGCCGGGCAGGAGGCTGCCGATGAGTACCAGCATGGCAAACCCCATGAGTCCGTGCAGACGCAGCCACCAGATTTCCAGCGGGTGCGCGGTGCTGCCGAATTCGCCTGCCACGCGCTGGGTGTAGTGGAACAGCAGCCAGAGTGCGCCGGATAGCCACAGCAGGGTAAACACGGCGTAGAGGGTTTTCTTATGCGCGGCGGGCAGGCGAATGGGCTGGAGCGGATGTTTAAGCATGGCTGTATTCGTGGTGCAGGGTGGCGAGGGGTGGGGCAGGAATAAGGCGGCACGGAGCATCGGGCTGTTTGCCGTCGAGCAGCATTGCCTGGGCCTGGAAGCGCGGCAGAATAAGGCGTGCGGCATCGCTGTCGGCATGCACGATTTTGGTGAGGGCGTCGGCCAGCATGCAGGACGGCGCCAGGACGCTGACGCTGCGGGTGCTGCTGCAGGCTGTGCCTGTTTCCGGATGAATGATGGGCATGATGTCGTGGCCATTGTGACGGCGCTGGTTGTAGTAGCCCGCAGAGGTGGCGACGGCACCGTCTTGCAGCTGCAGCACAGGGATAAGCCGGGTCGGTTCGAGCGGATGGCGCACGTGGATGGTTTGCGCTTCCGGCCCGAACAGGCGCAGGTCGCCACCGGCATTGACGCGACCGGCGAGGATGCCGGCCTGCCGCAGGGCCGCAATGGCCTGGTCGACCGCGTAGCCTTTGGCGATGCCGGACAGGTCGATTTGCACGGGGCGGGCAAGAGTCACTTGGTAGTCGGGCAATAGCCTGATGTGTCGCCAGTTGCCGGAGGGCGTGGCGTTGTCGGGCGCTGTGCCGCAAGGCAGAAAGCCCAATGTCACCAGGTGCGGGGCGATGGTGACGTCGAACAGCCCCTGGCTGGCGGTACTGAGCATCTGGGCCGTTTGCAGTACCTCCCACGTGTGCGGGTCGATCTCCAGCGGGGTGTCGACGGGCTGGCGGTTCAGCCGTGAGACGTCGGAATCCGCGGCGTGATAGCTCATCAGCCGGTGTACGGTTTCCACGGCGGCAAAGGCTGTATCGATGGCATGCTGCACGTGCTCCGCAGTGGTGCCGCTGGCCGCGATTTCGACCAGCGTGCCCAGCAGCGGCCGGGCGCGCTGGTGCGATACCGGGAGAGCTGGAGTGGCGTTCATTTAAGTCCAACCTCCCAGGTGACCAGCAGGCGTTTGACCCCGTCGGTGATATGGCGGCAGGACAGGGTGGCGCCGCTGATGTTCTTGATGTCCTCATCCAGCTTGAGCGGGTCAGCGGCTTTTTTGCCGATGAACTGGGCGCGCCATTTCGGATTTTGCACCTCGCCGCCGTGGGTTTCTCGGTAATCAAGGATCTCTATGCCCTTCACTGCCCCGTCGGCGCCAATGGCAACGGCGTAAGTGATGAACTCGTGCTTGCCATATACTTCATCCAGCACCACCCAGCCCAGACTCTGGTCGTTAAGCCGGGCTTGCCAGGCCTTGATGGTGGTGTTGCGCACACGCACGCCGGACTGTGCTTCGATCGTGCTGCGCATGGCGTCGGTCAGCGTGAGTGTGCGGCTGTCGAATTGCGTGGCGGAAGGGAATAGCACGCCGCGCGCCTGTTCGATGCTGAGATACTGCACCGCAAAAGCCGGCGCCGAAGCTGCGGCCGGCAGAATGATGGCTGGAACGAGTAGCCAGCGATTCAGATCGTTCATGTCTGTCCTTTAGAAGTTGAAGCCGATTTTGAGACGCAATTCCTGTTTGGTCTTTTCGATCAGGTGCAGATTGGTGTCATTCTGTTCGGCAAATTGCTCGCCGCCGCCGCGCAACTGGGGCAGCCAGGTGAGGGTGAACCACCAGTTCTTGTCGCCGTAGTGCACGCTGGGGCCGGCCTGGATGCTCCAGCGTTCCTGGCCGACGTCGGTTTCATATTCGGTGTCGTACAGGGCTTCGGCACCGACAAACCACTTCGGGGCGATACGGTAGGACAGCCCGGTGCCGGCCAGGAGGCCGATTTCCATTTCCGGATTGGTGTTCCAGTCAAACCCGGCCGGCAGGTTGTCTAGCGGCTTGCGTTTGGCGTAGGTTGCTTCCATACCGAGGTTTGCGACCCATATCAGCTGGTCATCCAGGAAGTTCTTTTGCCCGAGCAGCCAGCCCTCTACCGTGTATTTGTCCTTTTTCTGCCCGGAGTGCGGATCAAGCGTGGTGTAGGCAGCAGAGACATAGGCGGCGAGGCCGATGTCGTCCTTGGCCGGACTGAGGAAGTTGTATTTGCCCGATACTTCCATGCCGGAGAGCTTGAGCCCGGTGTCGGCATCTTTGGGGATGTAACCATCCACCAGAATGCCTTCGGTTTTAACCGACTGGCCCAGTACATAGGCGGCCGCAGTGAATTTGTCGGTGACGCCGTATTCGAATTCGGTTTTGCTGTCGAAGGCGGTGTAACTGCCAGCACCTTTATCCCAGCGTTTGGTGGTGTGCTGCACGATTTCCAGCGCGCCTTTGGGCAGGGTTTCGGCGCCTTTAAGGTAGCCAAACAGGCTTTCGTCCGCCTGGGCGGGCAGGGAAATCAGGCCGAGCGCCAGGGTGCTGGCCAGCAGAGGGGAGAGAGTCAGTTTCATGCCATTTCCTTTATCAAGTCAGTTTTTTTGGCTGGCTTGCCTGGAAAGGCTGGCTGGCTAGAGTGTGGTTTACTTGGTGAGAATCAGTTTGCCGTTGCGGGTGCGCCGCAATGTGTAAATGTCCTGTCCGTGCCGGATGAAGATTTCATTATGCGGGCCGAACAGGGTACTGCTGTCAGTGATCCGCTCGGACGGCTTCGGTGCAACCGGAGCCGGGGCCGGCGGGGTGTGGGGAATCATCGCTGTGGTCCTTGTTTAATCAAGAATAATTCGCATTATCCTTAAGTTTTGGTAATAAAGCAAGTGAATGAGAATTATTCTTGATTGATTGGCGTCACGGTGCATAGAGTCCGTGTTTGCGGCAGCGGCAAAATCAGGGTACGCGGGCTTTTCCTGCGCCGCTGATCAGATTTGCGTTTGCGCCACGGCGCGGCGGAAGCGCAGGTGGGCAAGGGTGAAGAACACGGCGCCGATGACGGCGATGCCGAGGAATTCGGGCCAGACGACGTCGAAGCCGGCGTGGCGGTAGAGGGTGCCCTGGGCCAGTTTGACGAAGTAGGTGGTGGGGCTGGCGAGCATGATGTTCTGGATGATCTCGGGCATGCTTTCGCGCGGGGTGACCCCGCCGGACAACAGTTGCAGCGGAATAAAGCAGAGAATGGCGAGCAGGCCGAACTGCGGCATGGAGCGGGCTACCGTGCCGAGAAAGATGCCGATTGAGGCGGCGGAAAACAGATACAGCGCCGCACCGGTGAGAAACAGCGGCAGCGAGCCGGCAATGGGCACGGCGAGGAGTTTCTGGATAACGACGATGAGGGCGAAGCTGGCGCCGAGGAGTACCGCCAGGCCATTGGCCCAGATTTTGGCGAGCATGATCTGCATGGGGGTGAGCGGCATGACCAGCAGGTGTTCCAGCGTGCCGTGTTCGCGTTCGCGGATAAACGCCGCGCCCACCAGCACGATGGTGAGCATGGTGATGTTGTTGATGACTTCCATGACGCCGCCGAACCAGAACCCGGTGAGGTTGGGGTTGTAGCGCACGCGTGGGGCGATGCGCACCGGCAGTTCCGCGCTGTCGCGTTTGCCGGTGAGATATTCGTTGATCTCGCCGGCGAAAATGCTCTGGATATACCCCGCGCCGATGAACCCCTGGTTCATGATGGTGGCGTCGATGTTGACTTGTATGGTGGGGTGACGGCCGGCCACCAGATCGCGCTGGAAATGGGCGGGGATGACGATGACAAAGGACACCTTGCCGTGATCGAGCAGCGGGTCCATTTGCTGCAGGTTGATGTAGCCGGCCGGTTTGAAATAGGGCGGGGTGAGGGCGCTGACCAGGCGCTGCGACAGCGGCGAGCGGTCTTCGTCCACCACGGCGACCGGGGCCTTGTGCAGTTCCTGCGAAACGCCTTTGGCGGCGCTGTAGATGGCGCCGGAGAAAGCCCAGACGATGAGGATGAGCAGCACCTTGTCGGCCCACAGGCTGCGCAGTTCTTTCACGCCGAGGCGGAAGATGTTGGACAGGGTGGGGTGATTGCCGGCCATGTCAGGTTTCCTGCTTGCGCAACAGCGCCACGGTGAGGGCGGTCAATATCGGAATGAACAGGCTCAGCGCCAGCAGCGGGCCGGTCAGGTCGGCGAAGCCCAGCGCCTTGGTAAACACGCCGCGGCTGATGACGAGGTAGTAGGAGGCGGGGAAGGCCTGGCCGATCCAGTAGGCGCCGCCTTCGAGCGAACCGACCGGGGTGGTGAGGCCGGAAAACTGGATGGTGGGCAGCATGGTGAAAATGGCGGTGCCGAACAGCGCAGCAATTTGCGTGCGGGTGAAGGTGGACATCAGCAGCCCGAAGCCGGTGGTGACCGTGACATAGAGTACGGTGCCCAGCGTGAGCGTGGCCAGGCTGCCCTTGATGGGCACGCCGAAAACGAACACCGCCTGCAACAGCAGAGCGGCATAGCTGATAAGGGCGACACCGATATAGGGCAACTGCTTGCCGAGCAGAAATTCCAGCCGGCTCACCGGCGTGACATACAGGTTGGTGATGGAGCCGAGTTCTTTTTCCCGCACTACGCCCAGCGCGGTGAGGATGGCGGGGATGAAGATCAGCAGCATGGGAATGACCGCCGGCACCATGGCGTAGATGCTGCGGAAATCCTGGTTGTAACGGTAGCGCAGGGCGATGTCGGCGGGCAGCAGTTGCGGTGCGGTGCCGGTGGCCTGGGTGACGAGATCGACCAGGTACTGGTTGTGCAGGCCGAGCACGTAGCCGCGGCTGGTTTCGCCGCGGAACGGCAGGGCGCCGTCGATCCACACGCCGATTTCTGGATGACGGTTGAGCCGCAGATCGCGACCGAAGTGGGGCGGAATTTCTACTGCCACCGACAGCTCGCCGGTGGACATGCGCTGTTCCAGCTCGGCGGTATCGTGAATGGGCGGCTGCTCGATAAAGTAGCGCGAGCCGGCAATGTTGTGGATATAGGCGCGCGATTCGGGCGACTGGTCGCGATCCAGCGCAGCAAAGCGCAGGCCTTCGACGTCCATGGAAATGCCATAGCCGAGCACGAACATCAGCAGCACCGAGCCGAACAGGGCGAACGCCAGACGAATCGGGTCGCGGCGCAGCTCCAGCGTTTCGCGGTAGGCGATGCCGAACAGCCGTGCCAGGCTGAAGCGGCGCGGTGCGCTGTCGGGCTGGGACACAGCCGGTGCGGCAGCAGCGGGCAACGCTGCGGGCGCGGCCAGCGCGGCACCCTGCTCCAGGTAGCGGATAAAGGCTTCTTCCAGCGTATCGGCCTGCTGCGCTGCGCGCAGGGCGGCCGGGCTGTCGCTGGCGAGCACCTTGCCGGCGTGCATGAGCGAGACGCGGTCGCAGCGTTCTGCCTCGTTCATGAAATGGGTGGAAATGAAAATGGTAACGCCCTGCTCGCGCGACAGCTGCACCAGCAGTTGCCAGAACTGGTCGCGCGCGATGGGATCCACGCCGGAGGTGGGCTCGTCGAGAATCAGCAGCTTGGGTTCGTGCACCACGGCCACGGCCAGCGACAGACGCTGGCGGATGCCCAGCGGCAGGTTGGCCGCCGGCATGCCGCTGTAGGCGCCCAGGCCGAAATGCTCGGTCAGCTCGGCAATGCGGCCGGCAATCCGCTCGGGCGGCAGGTGGAACAGCCGGGCGTGCAGATCGAGGTTTTGCGCGACTGTGAGTTCGCCGTACAGTGAAAACGACTGCGACATGTAGCCGACCTGCTTGCGCGTGTCGAGATTATTGGCGTCCACCGTCTGGCCGAACAGGCGGGCCGTGCCTGCGCTGGGCGGCAACAGGCCGGTGAGCATTTTCATGGTGGTGGTTTTGCCGCAGCCGTTGGAGCCGAGAAAACCGAAAATTTCGCCCTGATTGATCTGAAAACTGACACCGTCGACCGCGGTGAAATCACCGAAGCGCTGAGTCAGCTTGTCTGCTTCGATGGCCCAGCCGTTGCCGTTTTTCTGATGCGGCGGGATGACCAGCTGGGCGTGCGCGTGACGGCGTTCTTCCGGCAGCAGGGCAATAAAGGCCTGCTCCAGTGTGTTGCTGCCGGTTTGTCGTTTCAGTTGTTCTGCCGTGCCGCTGCCGATGAGCCGGCCGGCATCCAGCGCCAGCAGCCAGTCGAAGCGTTCGGCTTCTTCCATGTAGGCGGTGGCGACGATCACACTCATGCCGGGGCGGCGGGCGCGGATGCGGTTGATCAGTTCCCAGAACTGGCGGCGCGACAGCGGATCGACGCCGGTGGTGGGCTCGTCCAGAATCAAGAGATCGGGGTCATGGATAAGCGCGCAACAGAGGCCGAGTTTCTGTTTCATGCCGCCGGACAGTTTGGCCGCCGGCCGGTCGCGAAACGGCAGCAGGCCGGTGGCGGCCAGCAGTTCGTCGATGTGACGCGCGCGCTCGGCCTTGCTCTGGCCGAACAGGCGGCCGAAGAAGTCGATGTTTTCCTCTACCGACAGGGTGGGGTAGAGGTTTTTCCCCAGCCCTTGCGGCATGTAGGCAATGCGCGGCTGACTGCGAGCGCGAAAACGCCGGTCGGCCATGTCGCCGCCGAAGACCTCTACCTGACCGCGCTGGATTTTGCGCGCGCCGGCCAGCAACGCCAGCAGCGAAGATTTGCCCACGCCGTCCGGCCCGATCAGCCCGACCATGACACCGGCCGGCAATTCGGCGGAAATGTCGGCGAGGGCGGTCACTGCGCCATAGTGCACATAGTGCAGACCGACGTTAACCAGCCGGGCAACAGGGGCCGTGCCGTCAGCCGGGCGCATGACTTACCTTGGCGTCAGATTGGCCGGCCAGGAGATGGCCGGATCGGTTGCGACATAGGCCATGCCCGGCATGCCCGGCTTGGCTAGGTCGGCATGGCCGGCCAGCCAGTGCGGATCGACCCGTACCTTGACGCGGAACATGAGTTTTTCGCGTTCGTTGCGGGTTTCCACTTCCTTGGGCGTGAACTGCGCCTTGGGCGACACAAACACCACATGGGCCGGAACCGGCTGTTCGGGCAGGGCGTCGAGCACGATTCGCGCTGCGCTGCCGACGCGCACTTTGCCGGCTTCGCCGCTGGGCAGGTAGATGGACATGAAGATGTCGCTCATATCCAGCAGAGTGATGACTTTGCCGCCGGCTGCCACCACTTCGCCCGGTTCAGCCAGGCGGTAGAGCACCCGACCGGCCAGCGGCGCCCTGAGAGCGGTGTCGTTGAGCGTGGCCTGCAGGGCATCGGCCTGCGCCTGCGCGGCGCTGGTGGCGGCCTGAGCTTCGCTCACCCGGCTTTGCGCCGCATTGACGGCCGCATCGGTGGTTTGCAGGGTGGTCATGTCGCGATCCAGCCGGTCACGGCTGGCAAAGCCCTTCTGCGCCAGTTCGCGGGTGCGGTCGAGCGTGCTGTGTGCCAGCTGGTGCTGGCTGCCGGCGCTGCGCAGGGCGGCCTGGCCTTCTCCGGCGGCAGCCTGGGCCTGGCGGGTCTGCGCCTGGGCGCCGCGCAGCTGTGCCTGCAGGTCGGCGGCATCAAGCTCGGCCAGTATTTGTCCCTGACTGACGGTGTCGCCTTCGCGCACCGCCACACGGGCAAGCCGGCCGGGAATCTTGCTGGCAATGTCGATTTCGGTGGCTTCCAGCCGGCCGTTGCCCGAGGCGATGCCGGGCGGAAGGGCGCTATTGTTGTGCTGCAGCCAGAACAGGTAGGCAGACGTGCCGAGCAGGGCGATCAGGGCCGCTGGAATGAGACGGCGAACAAGCCGGGATTGCATTTTTATTCCCCCATGCCCTGTTGTTGCGAAGCAGGGCTCTGCTTTGATTATATGCTGTTCGCGCGCCCGCGGAGGAGACTGTAGACGTAAAAAAACCCGCCGGAGCGGGTTTTTTGCATTCGAGCCGGACTGACTTAGGCGGCTTGAATGTTGGCGGCTTGTTTGCCTTTCGGACCGGTGGTCACTTCAAAGCTTACGCGCTGGCCTTCCTGCAGGCTTTTGAAGCCGTTGGACTGGATTGCAGAGAAGTGTGCGAAGAGGTCTTCGCCGCCGTTATCCGGGGTAATGAAACCAAAACCTTTGGCATCGTTAAACCACTTTACAGTACCTGTTTCCATTTTGTATCTTCCTTAAACATCAAAAAGTTATCGGGCGACATGCCCATAGCCACAGAATATCAAGGAAAACGCGAAACAACGGGGTCCTGCAATTTTGAAACTTGATTCCTTACGACTGCGCCCACCATACCACACTAATCGCGTATTACCTAAACCTATTTAGTTTATTTTCATGCTGTTGATGGTTTGCGGCTAAAAATCTCCGAGTACGCGGATGTGCGCCGTGACGCTGCGGCCCAGCGCGTGCAGGGCGTAGCCGCCTTCCAGGGTCGAGACGATGCGCTTCTGTGCGTGCTCTGCGGCGACCTGCTTGAGCTGCCGGGTGACCCAGGTGTAATCGGCTTCGGTGAGCCTGAGGTGAGCCATGTCATCTTCCCGGTGGGCGTCGAAACCGGCGGAGATGAACAGCATCTGCGGCTGGAAGGCGTTGAGCGCGGGCAGCCAGATTTCACTTACCGCTGCGCGGAAAGCCTCGCTGCCGCTGTTGGCCGGCAGCGGGGTGGGGATGATGTGCGCGTTGCCGCTGTCGGCGCCGCTGTATGGGTAGAACGGGTGCTCGAAGCTGGAGCAGAGCATTACCCGCGGATCGTCATGGAAAATGTCTTCCGTGCCGTTGCCGTGGTGCACGTCGAAGTCGGCAATGGCGACCCGCTCCAGGCCGTGATGCGCCAGTGCGTGAGCGGCGCCGACAGCGACATTGTTGAAAAAGCAGAAGCCCATGGCCTGCTTGCGCGTCGCATGGTGGCCGGGCGGGCGCACGTTGCAGAAGGCGTTTTCGGCCGTGCCGGCCATGACCAGGTCGGTGGCCAGCACGGCGGCGCCGGCGGCGCGCAGGGCCGCTTCGTAGGTGCCGGGCAGCATGGCGGTGTCGGGGTCCAGTTGCACCACGCCGCTGGCTGGCGCGGCGGCCTCGATTTCGCGGATATACGTTTCGCTGTGCACGCGGGCCAGTTGCTCAAAGCTGGCCCGCGGCGCTTCGTGATGCTGCAGCAGGTCATACAGGCCGGAGGCGATCAGCTGGTCGGTGATGGCCTGCAGCCGGGCAGGCGATTCGGGGTGCCAGGGGCCCATGTTGTGCTGCAGACAGGCCGGGTGGGTGATGAAGGCGGTTTGCACGGTTGCTGACCGAAGAATAGTGTTGCATTCATGATAGATGAAGTGACGCTGCGGGGGCAAAAACCGCGTGATGTCATGCAGGCGACGCCATTGCAGTGTATATATTGAAATGTGGCATTGGCCTAATGCAACAACACGTATAACAAAACAGGATCCTGCATGGCTCAGCATTATCTCAGTCCGCTGTTTGCCCCGCGTTCGGTGGTGGTGATCGGCGCCAGCGACCGGCTCGACTCGGTCGGCGGCGTGGTGTTTCGCAACATGCTGCAAAGCGGTTTCCAGGGGCGGCTGTTCGCCATCAATCCGAAGCATGTCACTGTACAGGGGCAACCCTGTTTTGCCGGGGTGGAAGCGATCAGCGAACCGATTGACCTGGCGGTGATTGCCACGCGCGCGACAACCGTGCCGGAGATTGTGGAAGCGTGCGGCAAGCATGGCGTGAAAGCGGCGGTGGTTCTGTCGGCCGGTTTCAGCGAGGCCGGCCCGGAGGGCGTGGCGTTGGAACAGGCGGTGCTGGAGAACGCCCGCCGCTACGGTTTGCGCCTGCTCGGGCCGAATTGTCTGGGCATCATGCGGCCGGCAACGGGACTGAATGCCACGTTTGGCAGCAGCGGGGCAAAGCCCGGTAATCTGGCGCTGATTTCGCAGTCCGGCGCGCTGTGTACGGCGATACTCGACTGGGCTGAACCGAACGATGTGGGCTTTTCCAGCATCATTTCGGTGGGGGCCACGGCGGATGTCGATTTCGGCGAGATCCTCGATTATCTGGTGGCTGACCCGCAGACCGAGAGCATTTTGCTGTATATCGAGGGTGTGCATCATGCGCGCCGCTTTATGAGCGCGCTGCGCGCGGCGGCGCGCATCAAGCCGGTGGTGGTGGTCAAGGTGGGGCGGCATGAGGCGGCCTCCAAAGCGGCCATGTCGCACACCGGCGCGCTGGTGGGGGCGGACGATGTGTTTGATGCCGCCTTGCGCCGTGCCGGTGTGGTGAGAGTTGAAACCATTGGGCAGTTGTTTGCCACGGCCCGTGCACTGGCTACCCATTTTCACCCGGCGGGTGACAGGCTGGTGATTGTTACCAATGGGGGTGGCCCGGGTGTTATGGCCACAGATCGCGCCGCTGATCTGGGCGTCACCCTGGCATCACTGGCGCCGGAAACGGTGGAAAAACTCAATACCGTATTGCCACCCACCTGGTCGCACGCCAACCCGGTGGATGTGATTGGCGATGCCGGGGCCGAGCGTTATCAGCAGGCGTTATCGATGTGCCTGCAGGATGAGGGCGTTGATGGCGTGCTGACGATACTGACGCCGCAAGCCATGACCCGTCCACTGGAAGTGGCACAGGCCGTCAGCAGTGTGGCTGCGGCGTCCAGTAAGCCGGTGCTGACATGCTGGATGGGTGGAACACAGGTGGAAGAGGGGCGTGCCTGCTTCGTGAATGCGGGCATTCCCAGTTTCACCACGCCGGAATCCGCTGTTGAGGTGTTTTCCTATATCTCCGCGTTTTATCACAACCAGAAATTGCTTATGCAAATGCCGGGCCCTCTGTCACAGCCCGTGCAGCCGCCCGATGTGGATGGCGCACGTCTGCTGGTGGAAGGGGTGCTGGCAGAGCGACGTACCGTGCTGAATGAAATGGAATCCAAAGCAGTGCTGGCGGCCTTTCACATTCCGGTGGCGCGTTCCATGGTGGCGCGTTCTCCCAATGAAGCCCTGTTGCTGGCGGAAGAACTGGGCATGCCGGTGGCCATGAAAATCAATTCGCCGGACATTTCACATAAATCCGACGCCGGCGGTATTCGACTCAACCTGGCCAATGCCCAGGCAGTGCGCGCCGCATATCACGAGATGCTTGATGAGGTGCAGAAGAATCGCCCTACAGCCCGCCTGGACGGTGTGGTGATCGAGCCGATGGTGGTCAAACCCAACGGCCGTGAGCTGATGGTGGGCGTGATCAATGATCCGGTGTTCGGGCCTGTGATCAGCTTCAGCGCCGGTGGCACCATGGTTGAAGTGCTGGGGGACCGTGCCGTGGCATTGCCACCGCTGAATGCGTTTCTGGCGGCCAACCTGATCGACCGTACCCGTGTGGCAAAACTGCTTGGGGCTTTCCGTCACCTGCCACCGGTGGATCGTACCGCCCTGGAGAATGTGTTGTTGCGCGTATCAGAAATGGTGTGTGAATTGCCGTGGATTCGCGAAATGGACATTAACCCGCTGATCGTTGACGAAGCCGGGGTCGTTGCCGTGGATGCCCGCATTGTGGTGGATCATGTAAAACCCACCACCAGCCATTACGCTCACATGGCGATTCATCCGTATCCCACCTATCTGGAAAGCAACTGGCAGTTGCCGGACGGCACAACCATCAATATTCGCCCTATTCGCCCGGAAGATGCTGATATTGAGCAGACCTTTGTCCGTGCGCTGTCAGAAGAATCCAAATATTTCCGCTTCATGGATACCTTGCAGGAATTAACGCCCAGCATGCTGGTGCGTTTTACCCAGATAGATTACGACCGAGAAATGGCGTTTATTGCAGAAGTGCAACAGGATGGCGGCGAACTGGAGGTGGGGGTGTGCCGTTATATCAGCAACCCGGACGGCGAATCGTGCGAGTTTGCCCTGGTGGTGGCCGATGCCTGGCATCATCGTGGTATTGGTCTGAAACTCATGACCACGCTGATTGATGTGGCTCGCAGCAAAGGACTCAAACGCATGGAAGGCGAGGTGCTGGCAGGCAACCGTGCCATGCTGGGTCTGGTGGAACGTCTTGGCTTCAGCAGCAAAACCAGTGCGGAAGATCCCGCCATCAAGGAGGTTGTGCTCCACCTTGTTTGATTGATGAAATTCATTCGATAGTTGTGCCTCATTCACCGAATTCTGTGTTGCGGGCTGACGCTTATGGCACAATAGCCGGAAAAACCAGAGGCAGACAGGCGAAAATAACTTTATGTTTCAGCGCTTTTTCAACAAACTGACCGGTGCCGCAGAGGCCTCCAGTGAACGGGAGCAGCAGGCATTCGCGGAGCTCAATGAGTTGGCCCCGTTGTCGGGGAAGGAGCCGCCAGAAATAGAGCAAGAGTTGCCGCCGGAAGAGGCGTTCGGGCGCCGTCTGATGGTGCGTGAAACTGTGCTGGGCCGTAACCAGCGTGTGGCAGGGTATGAATTCCGTCTGAACCGTTCGCGCCGTGAGCAGATTCATCTTTCTACCAATTCCACCATGCGTTTGTACGATGAGGTGTTGCTGCGCAACCTGATGCTGGCAGACCTTGATCGTTTGTTGGGTCACCGTCTGGCATTTATTCCGCTGTCTATCTATTCGATTAACAACCCTCTGCTGGATGCGCTTACGCAGCGGAATGTTGTGCTCATGCTTGAATGCACGGCCGAGTGCAGCACCGATTTCGACAGCTTTGTCCAGTCTGTTTACCCGCGCGTGAAGGCCCTGCACACTGCCGGTGTGCGCATAGGCATGACCCGCTACAATGATCTTCCTGTGTTGGCGCCATTTTTTCAGTTGGCTGATTTTATCTTGCTGGATGTGCACGACCTGACTTTCGATCAGGTGCAAAAGCAGATGGAAATGATCGAATCGGATCTGGAAGGCAAACAACTGGTGGCCCGCAATGTGGACGGCATTGAAATGATGCAGGCCTGTTTGAAATTGCCGTTTCAGTTTTTCCATGGGCCTTTTGTCATGCGCCGCGAGAAGTGGGAAAGTCGGGCCATGGACAGTGGGCGATCACACATTATCAAGTTGCTGCAACTGGTGCGAAAAGGTGCGGAAAACGAAGAAATTGCCAGTGCCTTCAAACATGACCCTACGCTTACGTACAAGCTGCTGCGCTACATCAACTCTCCGGCCAGCGGACTGACCAATCATATCTCCTCTATCGAACAGGCCTTGCTGTTGCTCGGGCAACAACCGCTCTACCGCTGGTTGACCTTGCTGCTGTTCGTCAGTGGTGACAGTGAGGCACTGGATGCGGCGCTGTTGGAAACGGCGCTGATTCGTGGTCGTATCATGGAATTGCTGTGGCACGAAAAACCAGGCAGTAAAAACGCCGATGAATTGTTTGTGGTGGGTGTGTTGTCGATGCTCGACAAACTGTTTCGCATGCCCTTGCAGGAAATTTTACCTGTACTGCATCTGCAAGCCGAGATAGAGGCGGCGTTGCTGGAGGGAGAAGGGCCATACGCACCTTACCTGGCACTGGCCATTGCCTCAGAGGCGGACGATGCGAGAGAGATGGAGGCGTTGGCTTTGGCTGTGGGTGTGCCGGCTGAAAAGGTCAACCGTTTTATTGTCGATGCACTGGTGTGGGCGCAGGATATGGAAACCGCTGGCTGAGGGCACCCCTGGTGCGGGTCTCAGTAAGGCAGTGCCAGCTTTCGCTTGCCCAGGTCTTTTTTGCCTGTGTTTGCGTCAACCGGTGCTATATCTGCCCATACATCGTCCTTGCGCGCAATGACTTCGCCCAGCCTCTTGACCGGTTTGATCTGGCTTAACAGCTCTCCGCCTGACAGGGCCGCTGATGCGGCCCTTTTTTACCGCAGTGAAACATAGTGCACATGTAACGTGAATCAGCCCTTGTCAACATTAACAGGTTGACCACAAAGTTTGATGATAATAGCATATACGCCTTTATCATAAACCAGCCGTCGCCAATGAAATCCCTCGCCGACCTCCTCAATCTCAACGGCTCTCTCTTCGACACCACAAACCGCCTGCTTCACCTTGACCTTGGCACCGACGGCAAATGGGACTCCCACCTCATACTCCAGCAAGCCACCGGCAGCGAAGGCCTGAACGAGACGTATCGCTACACCCTCACCTGCCTGTCGGTGGACGATGCCATTGCGTTGAAGCACCTCATCGGCCTGCCCGCCCGCCTGAGTATTGTCGATGACGCCGGACAAACCGTGGAGCGTTCCGGTGTCGTGTCCTCGGCTTCGTCACTGGGGGGCGATGGCGGCTTTGCCCGCTATCAGTTGGTGATTGAACCGCCTTTTGCCCTGTTACGCCACCGCCGCACCAGCCGCGTGTTTCAAGACCTGTCCGTGCCCGACATCGTTAAACAGATCCTCAGTGAGCATCAGGCAGGCAATGCCGCCTTTGCCTCGGTACAGGGTCTGGACCTGCATCTGTCCCAGGAACACACCCCACGTCGTTATACCCTGCAATACCGCGAAACGGAGTTTGATTTCATCACCCGTTTACTAGCCGAAGAAGGCATCAGCTGGCGCTTCGATCATCCGGTCTCCGACACCCCCCATGTCGTGCTGGTGCTGTTCGACGATCCGTACAAACTTCCTGCGTTTAATGCTCGCTTTGGTTCCGGCCGCCCTGACGGGCTTAACGCGCAAAGCGCATTAGCCTCCACCGAAACGGATGGCGCAGCCATCCGTTTTCACCGCGCCGATGCCACCGAAGACGAAGACGCCCTCACAGGCTGGGACAGTGTACGTTCTATTGGCACGCAAGCCGTACAACTGGCCAGTTACGACTACCAGTTAGTCAACACCCAGCACAGCGAAGTCACTTCTTCGGTCACCCAGGGCGAAGACGCCACCGCCTTGCAGTCCACTCTGGTGGATTACGACCCGCAAACCCACTACTACGGCGACAGCACCGAACAGGACCGCTACACCCAACTGCGTCAGGCCGCCCTCGATGCCGCCCGTAAAACCTTTACCGGCCAGGGCACCCTGCGCGGCCTCATGGCCGGCACCTGGTTCCGGTTGGACAACCACCCCGCCCACGAAAGCGATCCGGACGAACAACGCGAGTTCGTGGTCAAATCGCTCACCTTCACCGCGGTAAACAACCTCGGCATCAACGACAGCACCCCCGCTCAGCCCTTCAAGGTCAGTTTCGACGCCCTGCGTCGTGGCCTGCCCGTCGTTCCCGACTTTGCCCACACCCAACCGAGCAAACCCAAAATCCACGGCGTCCAAACCGCCACTGTGGTCGGCCCGGCCGGCGAAGAGATTCACACCGACAGCCAGGGGCGCATCAAGATCCAGTTTCACTGGCAAAGGGAAGCCGAGCATCCGGACTTCGGTGCCGGTCTGGACGACCGCTCCTCCTGCTGGGTCCGCTTTGCCCTCCCCAGTGCCGGTCAATCCTTCGGCCATCAGTTCATTCCAAGAATCGGCCAGGAAGTGCTGGTCGACTTTGTGGAAGGGGATATTGATCGCCCTATCGTGACCGGCGTGCTCTACAACGGCAGCCATCCCACCCCCACCTTCGGTGGTGCAGGGAGTCTGCCAGCCAATAAAACCCTCTCCGGCATCAAGAGCAAGGAAGTCCACGGCAGTCAGTACAACCAGCTCCTCTTTGACGACAGCACCGGCGAACTCAGAACCCAGTTATCGACAGAGCACGCCAAGACTCAACTGAATCTCGGCTACCTCATTCACCCCCGCACCGAAGGCAAAGGCAGCCCACGTGGCAATGGCTTTGAACTGAGAACCGACGCGCATGGCGCGATTCGGGCGAACGGTCTGTTCATGACCACACAGACCCAACCCAGCGCCAGCGGCAAACAACTGGATAGACAACACGCCACCAGCCAACTGGAAGCCGCCAGAACACTGGAGAAGAGCCTCGCCGATGCGGCCACGCACCAACTGGCCGACACGCTCGACACCCAACCGGCTGAACAACAGGCTAAAACACTCAAAGACTGGGAACACGGCACCAATACCGACAACGGCACCCATACCGCCACTCAGTCCTCAGCACCCACTCCTCAGTCCTCTCTTTCTCAGTCCTCCCTGCTGGTGCAGGACGCCCCCGCAGGTATTCTGCACACCTCGGGAGATTCACTTACCCAAACCGCTGCCCACAGCATCAACCAGATTGCCCAAGCCGACATTCAGCACACCGCAGGCAAGCGTTGGCTTAGCAACGTCAAAGACAGCATCAGTCTGTTTGTGCATGGCATCAAGGACAAGGTGAGTCTCAAGCTCATCGCGGCCCAGGGGAATATCCAGACTCAGGCGCAAAGTGGGAATATTGAAGAAACCGCCGGCAAAAGCATCAACCTCAACGCCGGCGAACTGCTGCATACCTACGCGGGTAAAGACATCCTGCTCACCTGCGGTGGCGCGTACATTCATATTCAGGGCGGCAATATCGACCTGCACGCCCCCGGTACCGTCAGCTTCAAGGGTTCCAGCCATAACTGGAGCGGCCCGGCGAGCATGAATGTGGCTTTGCCACACCTTCCCTTTACAGATCTGCCGCCACAGGCAGCAACAATGAACTACCTGTACCACGATGAAGAAGGTGTGCATGCCGCCAAAGGCCAGCTCTCCTTAACC
>JAJZTZ010000041.1 GCA_021847305.1 Pseudomonadota bacterium
GAGGAGTGAGGAGTGAGGAGTGAGGAGTGAGGAGTGAGGAGTGAGGAGTGAGGAGTGAGGAGTGAGGAGTGAGGAGTGAGGAGTGAGGAGTGAGGAGTGGGCTGCCGCCGCCACCGTTTCAGCCTCCCCCTTTTCCAAAGGGGGATTGCGGGGCCTTTTGCTGTGTGGCGCGAAACTTAGGGAAGCGCTGATTTATTTCATTTAGGAATAAATCAGCAAGGCGGCTGCGCGGCAAATGTCCGCACAGCCTCACGCTTTCAATGACTTGCGTCATTGAGCGGCCGGGCGAAAAATCTGCCCGGCACGGAAACGCGAATAAATCAGCGTTTCCTTAGATGTTCTTGCAGACGATGTAAGTTTTCGAGCCGTCGTCAACGTAAGCGCTGGCGGCGGTAACAGTTGAAGGTTTGGTTCCGGCTGCCGGGGTTTCGCCGCCGCGCACGCTGCCGGTGTTGGGCACGCCGTCGTCAAACTGGCTGTCGATGGCGTTGGCGATCTTGCCCGGCAGGTTGTCGGAGCAGACCACCAGGCCGTTCAGGCCGAACATGCTCACCGAGGTTGCGCCGGTGACCCCGCCAGTGGCGTTCTGCGGCTGGTTTTGCGAGCCGGCGCCGGTTGTCGGCCCGGCAGTCAGCCCGGCAAGGCGCAGATCCAGCCAGAACAGGCGGGATTCGTCATTCGCGGTAGTGGAGTTGTACTCGCCGCTCACCTTGGCATCGCCATTACCCACGGTGCCGGAAGCAGCCGTCCAGCGGGTGGCGGCGTTCGGGTCGTCGCCGGGCATGGCGCGGTAGCGGTCCTGGTAGGCGTAATAGGCGGCCGAGGTGCCGTTGAAATCGTTGGCCACATTGCGGATCTTGGCCTGGGTGATCATTTCCTGGCCTTTCAGTACACCGCCCAGCAGCAGACCGATGATGACCAGCACGATGGCGATCTCGATCAGGGTGAAACCGTTCTGACGTTTCATGTTTGCGTCTCCCATAGCGGAAAAATGGTTCTTCTGTGCTGAATTGTGCATAAAGTGTGCCACTTTTTTGTGTGGCCTGCCACACAAACGATGTGGCCAGCTATAGTGTAGTGAACCCGGTGATTTTCAGTGCTGTACCGGTTACAGCCGGCGCGGCGCGGCAGAAAAATACAGGCGAATTGTTGAAATCTCGACGCTTTTGTCGATAAACGGGCATTGCGAATGGGGATAATGCAGAAAAAAATTGGCTCACGCTGGCGCTTACCGCCTGCCGTAGTTGAGTTTGTTTCGCGGCATTCGCAGTGGTGGCTCGGCGCCATGCTGCTGACGCTGCACGGCGCGCTGATGCTGGGGCCGGATGTGCCGGTCGCCCGCGCCCTGTTTCTTGCCCATCTGGGTTTGTTTTTGCTGTGGCAGCCGATCTGGCGCAGCGGTCAGACTATGCCGCCTGCTTATGCGGTTTTTGTGCTGCTCATGGCCTTGTTGCTGGCCAGTTTGCAGAACGCCTGGTTCAATTTGCTGTGGCTGGCCATTCTGGTCAGTCTGCTGGGCGGCAATCTGTCCGCAACGACGGGAAAGCGTCAGCGGCTGGGGCAGTTGTTTGCTCTCGCGTACCTGCTGGGCGAGTTGTTCATCACAGCTATTCCACAGGCTTTGCCGGTAGGCTATGCCACTGCAGGGATGTTGCAGATCTGGCAATACCTGCTGCTATGGCTGCCGGTCATGACATTGCTGCTGGGCGAAGGCGGGCGAGACGAAACGGTAGGCTACAGTGTTGATTTTTTTGCCAGTCTTCTACTGTTTTTGCTGGTGGCCTTGCTGGTCATGGGCAGTTTCATGGTGATGACGCTATCGCATTTGCCTTACCCGCTGGCGGTCAGCTACAGCCTGCTGGGTATGGCGGGCATTCTGCTGTTGCTGGGGGCGTTGTGGAGTCCGTTTGGCGGTTTCGGCGGGCTGGCCATGATCGTGTCCCGCTACGGTCTCAGTATCGGTCTGCCGTTTGAGCAGTGGGTGCGCCAGCTGGCCGACTGGGCCGAGCAGGATATAGAACCGGAGGCTTTTTTGCAGCAGGCCATGGAGGGGGTGCGCCAGGTACCGGGCCTGGTCGGCGGGCACTGGCAGACGGCGCGCTGTCACGGTGGCTGGGGACGGGAAACCCCCCATGCAACGGTGTACAGCAGCGATACGGTGACGTTGCAGCTGTTTTCCCGCCATGCCATCGCCTGGGTATACCGCCTGCATTTACGCCTGCTGGCTCAGTTGATTGCCCATTTTTACCAGGCCAAGCATCGCGAGCGCTTGATGCGTGAAGCGGCATACACTGAAGCGATTTATCAGACCGGTGCCAGGTTGACCCATGATGTGAAGAATCTGCTGCAGTCCATGACGTCACTGTGTGCCGCGGCCGAGTCCAGCGATGAGAGTGAGGCGGTGACATTGCAGCAGATGTTCAAGCGGCAGCTGCCGCAGATCACTGAGCGTTTGCAGGTAACCTTGGGAAAGCTGCAGGCGCCGCAGCATCAGGCTGGCGAGGTGGTCGCGTTACAGATCTGGTGGCGGGACGTGCAGAACCGCTACAGCAGTGAGCGGATGGCTGTGCAGGCCGATGATGCAGTGGATATGACGCAGACCGTGCCGCTGGAGCTGTATAACGCCGCGGCGGAGAATTTTCTGCAGAATGCCCTGCTCAAGCAGCGCAGCGAGCAGCAGCTGCGCATAGTTCTGCATCTGCTGCCGGATGGCTTGTCGGTGTGCGACAGCGGTGAGGCGGTGGCGGCGCCGGTGCTGGAGCGCTTGTTTGAGGGACCGGTAGAATCGGAGTGGGGGCTGGGCGTAGGGCTTTATCAGGTGTCGCGTCTGGCTGCACAGCAGGGCTATCGGGTCAGTCTGGATGCCAACCGGCCGGGACAGGTCTGTTTCAGTCTCAGGGCGAAGTCAGCTGACCGGCAGTGACCATCTGATTGAATAGCAGCGAAGTAGGCAGCCAGATAACCAGATCGTCGAATTCGCTTTGCGTGTTGCCCTGGGAAATGTCATAGGCGGTGGTGATTTCACGACTGACGTAAGTGCCGCCGCCGTTGCTGTTGTCCAGTTCGTCGGCACTGACAGGCGTGGTGGCGGTTCCGGGTGCGCCCAGGCCGTTGATGCCGTGGGAAATCACGACCGCAACAGCGTTGGGCAGGTAGGTGACTCCGCCGCTGCCGCTTGTGCTTTTGACCGTAAGGGTGCCGTTATCGGTGAGGCTGAATGCCGGGCTGGAGCTGGCGAATGCCGGGCTGACAGCATAGGAAAAATGCCTGTTCCAGGCATCTGTCTGGCCGATGCCGAGGTCTTGCCAGGGCAGGGCGCCAAAGTAGCTGACGCAATTCGCTCCGCTGCGGTTTTCCAGCCCGTCCGGCAGGGCGTCGCTGTCCGGGCAGGGCAGGTGTTTGTGGCTGATGGCGTAACCCAGCAGCGCGGAGCGAATATCGTTCAGCTGCCGTTGTGTGTCTTCGATGTGTTTGCGTTCCGATTGACGTGCCATGGGGGTCAGCAAACCGCCCAGCGCCAGGGTGATGATCAGCAGCACAATGGCCATTTCGACCAGGGTGAAGCCGGAATGTTCAGGGATTGCAGTTTTCGTCCACACTGAAAGTGCCGCCAGTCGGTTTGATGCACATCACGATATCGTTAAAGGTAGCCGATGCGGCCGCGGAAGTAAAATTTCCCCGTCCGTCAGCCAGATTTACCGCCGTCTTGTTACTGTCTTCCAGATAATTTCCCGTGGCGCCTTTTTCTCCGGCCGTGTCGCGGCTTTGTGCCAGGGCTGCCAGGCGACGGCCGGAAAACAGCAGCACGGCAGCATACTGTCCGGTGCCGTTCACGCTGAGGCAATGCCCGCTGCTGCAATTGGCCGCAGTAGTTGGTTTATAGGCGTCGGCAACAGCGTAAAAAATCTGGTCCTTCCAGTTTTGTCGCCACTGCTCCGGCACCGGGGTCGACGGACAGTAGCTCGTCAGGCTGTTGGAGAGAATGCCGCCACTGTAGCCGTGCATCATGCCGATCGGGCCGCTGATGATCTGGTTGCTGCTGGTCAGGTTGAACGCAAGCCGTCCGGCCAGCAAGCCGGTCTGGTCTGAGTAGCTCGCATCATTGTTGTAATCTGCCAGGCTGACTGGGGCTGCCCAGGGCAGTCGCTGGATTCCATTGGCATTGCCGTAGGCGGCTACGCATTGCGCAGTGTAGCGCAGCAGGTTGCGGATGCTGGTGGGGAAATCCTTGCGGTGCTCGATGCGATCGAACACCTCCCGGGCTGTAATGTAGCTGAGGCGGTCGTTGAAATGATCGCTGTCGGAGGGGGTCAGTCTTGAGTCGGTGGCAAACAGGAATGATGAAATGCCGCCGGCGAGCGGGTTGATAACGGCGTTGTTGATGTTGCCTTCACTGTCGAGATAATTGGCGGCGGTGTAATTGCCGCCGCACGAGGGTATGCTGCCGGATGCGGCATGGCTTTGCGAACCGAAGGCGCCGCCAGGAGCGAAAATGACGGCAACGGCGCGGTCAAGCGGGGATGGCCCGGCAATCTGTTGCGAGGCGCTGGGCGAGTAGACATCGAACAGACCCGGGGTGTCCCAGTTGAGCAGCCCGGTCTTGGGGTTGTTCTTGAATGTGCCGGCCACGGCGAGCCACAGGCATTCGCCCTGCCCGTCGCGTACCGGGGCCATATCCAGCGTTTTCCACGGCAATTTGCCCAACTGGCTGACATTCTGGCTGCCGCAACTGCCGGCGTAGCTGCCTTCGGTGGTGTTGCCCTCGTCCGGGCAGGGCAGATAGCCGGGAACGGTGCTGTGTGTGTCGCCATAGGTGATCGCGTAGGCCAGCAAAGATTGCTTGGCCAGATCGAGCGCCTCCTGTGAACGCTTGGCGCGCTCGCGGTGCGGCCCTTCAAGGTTGGTGGCGGTAAGGAAAAACAGCAGGCCGCTTAACAGCAGGAAAACCACCATCACCAGCAGGGCAATGCCCTGCTGCGGACGTGGGGGGCGTGTCAGGCGGGATAGGGCGGTCATGAGGTTCAGCCGAATGAGGCGCGTATTCTGTCCATCATAGTCAAAATCAGTTCCACTGTCAGGTCGTCGGCGTGTTGCCGTTCAGTCCTTCCTGCAACTGGATGAGCTTGCCGTGCTGGTCCAGATGGCAGATGAGCGGTACCGCCGAGGGGATTTCCAGGCTTTCCACCGCACGCGGCGAGAGATCCAGTAGATGCATGAGCAGGCCGCGCAGCGTGTTGCCATGGCTTATCAGCAGCACGCGGCGTTGATCCTGAATGCGGGGGACAAGTGTTTCGTACCAGTACGGCAGCAGCCGCTGCAAGCAGTCTGCCAGACTTTCCGTGGCCGGCAGGTGGAGGGCGGGATGCGCCTGGTAAAGTGCATCGAAGCGGGGGTGGCGCGGGTCGTCTTCATCCAGTGCCGGCGGGCGCTCGGCATAGCCACGCCACCACTTGAACGATTGTTCCTCGCCCCAGGCGGTAAAAATTTCCTGTTTGTTAAGTCCCTGCAGCGCACCGTAATGTCGTTCGTTAAGCCGCCAGCTGGCCAGCACGGGGACGGGTGGGTGTTGCATGGCCTGCAGCAGGCTCTCGGCGGTCTGACGGGTGCGCTGCAGCACGGAAATATGAATCTCGTCGAAATGCCAGCCGGCCGCGCGCAACAGCTGGCCTGCCTGAGCGGCTTCATTGAGGCCTTGCTCGGTCAGGGGTATGTCGGTCCAGCCGGTGAAGCGGTTGCTCAGGTTCCATTCGCTGTGACCGTGTCGCAGGAGCACCAGTTGGGCGGTCATGGACGCTTACTCCGGGGTTTCTGTCAGCACCTGAGTCAGGTGATGGCGGTCGGCCCATTTTTCCAGGTGCAGGCCCTGACCGTCGCTATGAAACCAGTTCAGGGCACAGTTGGGAATGACAAAATCCCGCTCGGTTTCCAGCGGGCGTCCGGTGGCCTGGCGATAGAGAATGTCCAATACCCCGGCATGAGTGACGATTGCCACGGTCTGGCCGACGTGGTGGCGGATGATCCGGTCGAGGCTTTCCCTGACCCGGCCGGCAAAGGCCAGCAGGCTTTCACCGGTTTCGAAGTTGTAGTGCAGGTCGCGTTGCTGGTAACAGGCATAGGCCTCGGGGTAGCGTTGCGCGCCTTGTGCGGCGGAGATGCCCTGGAAAATCCCGTAATGCCGTTCGCGCAGACCTGGCGTGGTTTCAATAGTGAGATCAAGGTGTGCTGTCAGCGCCTGGGCGGTTTCCTGGGCCCGGCTCAGGTCGCTGCTGTAAAGCGCCTGAAAGTGGTGGTGGCCGGCGTTGTAAGCCATGGCCAAGGCCTGCGCGCGGCCGGTGGCGTTGAGCGGAATGTCGGTCTGTCCCTGGATGCGTTTGGCGACATTCCAGTCGGTTTCGCCGTGGCGCACAATGCAAAGCCGGGTTGTGTTGGTACTCAGGAAGGTCACGGGTAGGCAATCGCGGTAAAGACTCTGCTGTAACTATGGCAGAAACGCGATAGAAATGACAACGCCGGCAGTGCCGGCGTTGTCGCAAGAGCTGGAAAAAGAGGTTACCAGCTGGTGTCGTGCTCGGCGGTGGCGGAAATCTTGTGGATCGACAAATCCGCGCCTTCGAATTCCGCTTCGGGGTCGAGGCGGATGCCGACCAGGGCTTTCAGTGCGCCATAAACGACAAAGCCGCCAATCAGGCCGATGCCAACGCCGAGGAGCGTGCCGGCCAGTTGCGCGCCAAAGGTCACGCCACCGACGCCGCCGAGGGACTTGAGGCCGAAAATGCCGGCGGCAATGCCGCCCCAGGCGCCGCACACGCCATGCAGCGGCCATACGCCGAGCACATCGTCAATCTTCCATTTGTTCTGCGTCAGAGTGAACAGGTAGACAAACAGCGCGCCGGCAATGGCGCCGGTGATCAGTGCGCCGACCGGGTGCATCAGGTCGGAACCGGCGCACACGGCCACCAGACCGGCCAGCGGGCCGTTGTGGACGAAGCCGGGGTCATTCTTGCCGACAATCAGAGCGGCGAGAATGCCGCCGACCATGGCCATGAGCGAATTGACGGCTACCAGGCCGGATACGGCGTCGATGGTTTGGGCCGACATGACGTTGAAGCCGAACCAGCCCACCGTCAGAATCCATGCGCCCAGCGCCAGGAAGGGAATGTTGGAGGGCGGGTGAGCGGAAATCATGCCGTCCTTGCGGTAGCGTCCGCGCCGCGCGCCGAGCATGGTGACCGCACCCAGTGCCAGCCAGCCGCCCATGGCATGCACGACCACGGAGCCGGCAAAGTCATGGAATTTTGCTCCCAGATGTGCGGCCATCCAGTCTTGCACACCAAAGTGATTGTTCCACACGATACCCTCATAGAAGGGGTAGACGAAGCCGACCAGAATAAAGGTGGCGGCCATTTGCGGGTTGAACTTGGCGCGCTCGGCGATGCCGCCGGAAATGATGGCGGGAATGGCGGCGGCAAAGGTCAGCAGGAAGAAAAACTTGACCAGCTCGTAGCCGTTTTTCTGGGTCAGCACTTCGGCGCCGCTGAAAAAGCTGACGCCGTAGGCGATGCTGTAACCGATAAAGAAATAGGCAATGGTGGAAATGGCGAAGTCAGTCAGGATCTTGACCAGTGCATTGACCTGGTTTTTGCGCCGGACCGTACCGAGTTCAAGAAAAGCGAAGCCGGCGTGCATGGCCAGAACCATGATGGCGCCGAGCAGAATGAAAAGAACGTCACTGCCGTATTTCAAGTTTTCCATAGTGTCGCCGGGTGAAATTAAAAACGCGTTCTTGTCTGCAATATTTGTGCCAAATTATATCTATATGATTATTTGGAAATAATATTTTCCAAATTTGTATCTGTGCACTAAAGTGGTGCCAAATATGCACCAATGCCTGATTATGGTGCATTTAATGGGAAACGCAACCATGTTGGCAACGGGGTGAAAATAGCGGGGGGAGGGGGGAAACCGGGTGGCAATTAGCAGGCTGCCGCCGCAAAACGCTGCGGGTTTGGCCCGGTCTTGCCGTCAGTCTGCGGTGCCGGCAGGGCGCCGGCACCCGAGAGCTTACTTCTGCTTGTTACGCTGAACGCCGGAGAGAATTTCGGCTTTGGCTTCGTCGATGCCTGCCCAGCCTTCAACTTTGACCCATTTGCCCGGTTCCAGATCTTTGTAGTGTTCAAAGAAGTGGGAAATCTGCTTGAGCAGGATTTCCGGCAGGTCGTCGATGGTGTTGACCTTGTCGTACATGGCGGTCAGTTTTTTTACCGGTACGGCCACCAGCTTGGTGTCTTCGCCGGATTCGTCGCTCATCTTCAGCATGCCCAGCGCGCGGCAGCGGATCACGGTGCCCAGTGCCAGGGGTACCGGGGTCACGACCAGCACATCGACCGGGTCGCCGTCTTCTGCCAGGGTGTCGGGAATGTACCCGTAATTGCACGGGTAGTGCATGGCGGTGCTCATGAAACGGTCCACGAACATGGCGCCGGTGTCTTTGTCCAGTTCGTATTTGACCGGCTCGCCGTTGGCCGGGATTTCGATGATTACGTTAAAGTCGTTGGGCAGGTCGCGGCCCGCCGGTACGCGGTCAAGATTCATGAAAACCTCTTAGGTTGATGAGAACAAACGGCAATTATACCGTCAGAGTCGCAGAAATGAGGCTGTTAATGTTGATTCGAGAGCAGAACCTGTTCCAGTGTGGTACTGAGGTTCTCGATCAGGTGGGTATCCTTGGTGATCATGTGGCTCGGGTCCGTCTTGCGTGTCGGGGTGAAGCGCGGCGACTGATTGGCGGTCAGCAGGACGATCGGCACATTGCGGTTGACGCTGTCAGACAGGCGCAGGGCGCCGCTAAAGGCGAAGCCGCCCAACAGCGGTGTTTCGGCGCTGGTGATGATGAGGCTGAACGGTTCGCTCAGCGCGTGCAGCAGAGCACGATAGCCGTCAGTGACCAGGGTGGGGCGGATTTGGAACTCCTCCAGAACGCCGGCGATGATGTTCTGGGTCAGTCGGCTCTGTTCAATCACCAGCGCACTGCCGCGCTCCGGGTGCAGGCTGTCGCGCAGGCGGTTCAGTTCACTCCAGATCTCGCCAAATTCCGCCTGCGGGCTGGCAAGAGCCAGTTCGGCGACCTTGTTCAACAGATCAAAATGGCGCAGGCAGTTGCCGGCAAAGCTGGCGGAAAACACACTGGCATTGGTTACTTCATGAGTGATGCAGTCTTCCAGCTGGTGACAGATGACGGTGATGATGTGCAAGCCGTAGATGCCGCCGCTGCCCTTCAGGCTGTGCACCTGACGCAGCAGCTCGGATAGCTCCGGAGTATGGATCGGTTTTCCCGGCAAGCTGGTGCAGAGGTGTTCCAGCAAGGCAATTTTGCGCGGTAATGTCTCAATAAATTCGCTCTGCAGCTGGCCCAAAAGTGCTGAGGGCTGGCTGAGGATGGGAGCTTCCAGCATAAATGATCTTCAAATCCATTTTTATCTTCTGGTCATTTTAGGGTTTGTCAGAAAATTGTAAATAACCTTTTAATTTGAATGGGTATTTGTAACGATCGCATCTGCGGAGCCCTGGGCAAGCTGCACATGAATAGTTTCGCCGCTGCTGATTTGCGCCGCCTGTTCGACAATGGTGCCGTCGGCGCGGGTGACGATGCTGTATCCCCGTTCCAGCACGGCCAGGGGGTTGAGGTGATGCAGGTTGCTGGTCAGACGTTCCAGCTGCAGGGTACGTTGTTGCAGGGCCTGGGGTAGAGCCTGCTGCAGGCGGGTCGCCAGCCGGTCAAGCTGATGTGCCTGTTGTGACCAGTGCGGTCGGGCGTGCTGCAGCCGTTGCCCGCTCAGGAGCAGTCGCTGCTGGCTGCGGCTGAGCTGAATGTGCAGCCCCCGTTGCAGGCGCGTTGCGGCAAGCGTCAGCTGGTTGCGGTTGAGCGCCAGTTTCTCCGCCGGGTGGCGCAGCCGGCGGGCGGTCAGATCGAGTTGCTGGGCGCGATTATGCAGCAGCCGTTCCATGGCCCGGCTGGCCCGCTGTTGCAGGCCTTGCAGCTGCAGCCGCAGATCGTCCTGATGCGGTACGGCCAGCTCGGCGGCGGCAGTCGGCGTGGCGGCGCGCTTGTCGGCGACAAAATCGGCGATGGTGATGTCGGTTTCGTGGCCGACGCCGCTGATAACCGGGATGGTACTGGCCGCAATGGCACGGGCCAGCACTTCTTCGTTGAATGCCCATAAATCTTCAATGCTGCCGCCGCCGCGACAGACAATCAGTACGTCGCAGGCCGCATGCTGATTGGCGCTTTCAATGGCGCGGGCCAGCTGCAATGCGGCTCCCTCGCCCTGTACCGGGGCGGGGTAGAGGATGACCGGAGTGCCCGGCATGCGTCGTTTCAGTGTGGTCAGCACGTCCTGCAGTGCAGCGGCAGCCGGCGAGGTGACAATGCCAATTTGGCGCGGCATCTCCGGCAGTGGTTTCTTGCGCTCCGCCGCAAACAGGCCTTCCGCCGCAAGGCGTGCCTTGAGCAGTTCGAACGCCTCGAACAGCCGTCCCAGGCCGGCCCGGCGCATAACCTCGATATTCAGCTGAAAGTCCCCGCGCGCTTCGTACAAAGTGGCCAAAGCGCGCACTTCGACATGCATGCCGTTTTCCGGGCGGAAATCGAGATACTGGTTGCGGCCGCGGAACATGACGCAGCGTACCTGTGCCCCGGCATCCTTGAGGGAAAAATACCAGTGGCCCGAGGATGCCATGGTCAGATTGGAGATTTCGCCGCTGATCCACAGCAGGGGAAATGCCTGTTCCAGTACCTGGCGGGCAAGCTGGGTAAACTGGCTGACAGTCAGGGGAAGTTTGTCGCTGATCGGCAGGGAATTCATGCTGCTATTGTAGCATCAAGCACTTAGGGGTGAACGTTCATCCACAGCGGCAGATGTGGTCGCTATCTTGCCCCAAAGAAATTTGTGGAACGGCGTGAAAAAATTAAACATGTTATAAAACAATGTGTTGCAAGTTGATGCATTTTTTTGCGGTCTAGCCAAAGCGCTTGCGGGACAAGCATTTTTTGCATGTATGGACAGATTATGCACAGAGTTATCCACAGATATTGTGGATGAATGAGGCAAGTCTGTCTGCAATAAGGAAAAATTGCTTTGGCGACTGAGTAACATTTCTGACTATAGGCAAAAGTCAAGCGCTTAGCCAGGCGTACCCGCCTTGACGAACAGTCGCCGGTTGTGGGCGAAGATGGTGCCGGAAGGGGTGGCTGGCGCACCGACTTCAGCCGGCAGTTCACCTTTATTGTGCCGGGCGGTAATCTTGTTTCTTTATTAATCAATGTGTTGCGTTTTGTTTTGTGGTTGGCATGTGTGTTGCTAGAGTGTTGAGGGGTGAGCGGTTTTGCCTGATTTCAGTGCAAGACTTTCGCGCTTGACTCGCATTTGACAATGGCTGCTAGGGTTCCGGTCCGCAAGGATGTCTGGTCCGAGAGCAGCCGGCTCCGGTTGGCCGGAGCTCCACGGAGGGATAAAAGCCCGGGAGAACGAAACCGTCTCCCCCGCTTTGTCATTTCCTACCGAGGAGTGTGTTATGCGCAAGTCGATTCGTGCCCTGGCTGTTACCGCCGCGTTGGCGGCTTCCGTTCTGTCTGTTCCTGTTCACGCTGCGACGCCGATGAAAATCGGCACCTGTGTCTGGATCGGTTATGGTCCCTTCTATGTGGCTGACGCCATGGGCATGTTTAAAAAGCATGGCCTGGACGTCCAGTTGCAGATGTTCAATGACCCCGCTTTGATTCCGCCCGCCATTGCCGGCGGCGCAGTCGCGGGCGGTATGCTCACCTACGATCAGGTGATCGGTGCGGTGGCGCAGGGCGATGCGCAGCAGGTGGTGATGCCGATCGACTATTCCGCTGGCGGCGATGCCATTGTGGCCACCAGCGATATCAAGGATGTGAAGGAATTTGCCGGCAAGAAAATTGCCTTCAATCAGCTGTCTCCCTCCGATTTTCTCCTCTCCTACGCGCTGAAAAGCCATGGCCTGACCGACAAGGCCATCCAGCCGGTCAATATGACCCCCGAGGCGATTCCAGCGGCTATGGTGTCCGGCAGCGTGAAAATCGGCGTGACCTATGAGCCGAACGTTTCCCAGATTCTGGCGCAGGGCAAGGGCAAATATCACGTGGTGTATTCCTCCAAGCAGGCTCCGGGGTTGATTACCGACGTGCTGGTGTTCCCGCCCAAATACATCAAGGCGCATCCGGATGCGGTGAAAGCCGCGATGGAGTCATATCTGGACGGTCTGGAATACATGAAAAAGAACCCGGATGCTGCCAACAAGATCATCGGCAAGGTGCTGGGCGTGAGTGCCGACGAAGTGAAGGCGCAAATGTCTGGTGTGCATAACCTGACGCTGCAGGAGATGCCCAACGTATTCGCTAAAGGCAAAGACACCACGTCGTTCTACGTCAGTGGCGGCCTGATCGGCGAGATTCTCAAGGCCAAAGGCCAAATCAAGCGTGTGCCGGCGACGGAAGAAACTTTCGATGCCCAGTTCGTCAAGGCAATGACCACGAAGTAATGGCTGTGGTGGGCGGGCAGCGTGCCCGCCTGTCTGGCTGTTTTGAAAAGGCTTAAATCATGCTGGCAAACTATTTTCGTTATCCCGATGGCGTGGCTCCGAACGTGCTGGTGCTGGCTTACATGCTGATCGGCTATCCGCTCGGCATTGCGCTGCTGTGCGCACCGTCACCCTGGGTGGCCGTGCTGCTGGGGGTGCCGCTGGTGGCACACACGCTTATCATCAGCGCCTACCTGTTTCATGAATTTGCCCACCAGAGCATTTTCAAAAGCCGCGAGCTGAACGAGCGCTGGGGCATTCTCACCACCTGGATTACCGGGGCCTGTTATGCCGATTTCCAGCATCTGCGCCGCAAGCACATGCGTCATCACGTCGATCGTGCCGATGTGATTACATTTGATTTCAAGGCGTTTCTGAAGGCTTCTCCCGTCTGGTTCCGTAAGCTGGTATTGCTGCTCGAGTGGGCATATGTGCCGGCGGTCGAGCTGATTATGCACAGTTACGTGATGGTTCTGCCTTTTATCAAGGCCGAGCGCTACAAAGAGCGCGGCCGTCTGCTGGCTATTCTGGCGCTGCGCGTCACGGCGTTTGCCTTGCTGGCCTGGGTGTCCAAGCTGGCGCTGCTGCTGTATGGCGTGAGCTACATGATCATGTTGACCGTACTGCGCTTTACCGATGCCTATCAGCACACTTACGACGCTTTTGCCATTCTGGAAGGCGGCGCGATTCCTCAGGACAAAGTACGCGACCGCGATTACGAGCAGCACAACACTTACAGCAATGTCGTGTCCGTAGCCCACCCAGTGTTCAATCTGCTGTTGCTTAATTTCTCCTACCACAACGCCCATCACGAAAAACCGGCCGCGCCCTGGTATCAGTTGCCCAAATTGCATGCGGAACTGTTCCCACCCGAGCACGTGCAGACCATTCCCATGCGCACGCTGCTGGCCAACTTTCACCGCTATCGCGTCAGCCGCATTCTGGCGGATGACTATGGCAGCGTGGAAGGCAACGGGCCGGACAAAGCTGCCAACTTCAAGGGCGCAGTGGGTGTGTCCTTCCTGACGGCGGTGTGACATGGCGACACGCAAGAATCGCTATGGTCTGGCCGGGCAGCGGGTGGCGATTACCGGGGCGGCGCGCGGTATTGGCCTGGGTATTGCCGAGGCCTTTGCGGCTGAAGGCGCCAGTCTGATTCTGCTGGACCGCGACAGTGCGGCGCTGGCCGCTGTCAGCGACAAACTGGCGGACAAAACCAGTGTGGAAATCCACGCGGTCGATCTGGCGGATGCGCCGGCGGTACAGCAGTTCGCCGCCAAAGTAGAAGCAGGTGGTCCGTTGCGGGTGCTGGTCAACAATGCCGGGGTGGAATACCCCACGCCCATTGACGCGCCGCCGCGCATCCCGCCGGTGGATGTGGATGCCGAATGGGGGCGGTTGCTGCATAACAACGTGGATTCCATGTTCCGCCTTACCCGCGCTTTGTTGCCGGCCATGCCGGCGGGCACGGCGATCATCAATCAGGCATCCATCTGGGGCAAGGTCGGGGTGTCGCATTTCTCTGCCTATGTCGCCAGCAAGCACGCCATCATCGGCCTGACGCGCTCGCTGGCGTGGGAGCTGGGGCCGCGCGGCATTCGCGTCAATGCCGTGTGTCCCGGCTGGGTGCGTACCGAGGCGGCGCTGCGTTCGGCCGAAACCATGGCGGAAATGCATGGCTGCAGCGTGGAAGAAGAGCTGCAGCATATCGTTGCCGCCCAGGCCATCCCGCGCCTGCTGGAGCCGGCCGACATCGCCGGCGTGTACCTGTTCCTGGCTTCGGACGATGCGCGCGCCCTCACCGGTGAGTCGGTGGTGGCGGCGCTGGGCGAAGTCATGAGCTGATACGTATTTGGATATCTCTATGCCACAGCAAAACAATAATCCCTTTTCTTTGACCGGTCGTACTGCGCTGGTCACCGGCGCCACCAGCGGTATCGGCCGGGCCATCGCCCTGAGGCTGGCTGGTGCGGGTGCCCGCGTCGCGATCAATCATTTGCCGCAGCAGGCTGAGGCGGCGATGGATCTGGTGGCCGAAATCGCTGCCGCCGGCGGCAAGGCGGCCCAGTTTGCCGCTGATGTCACCCGTTCCCCGGATGTACGCGGCATGGTCGCCGTGGTGGAGCAAACCCTCGGTCCCATCGACATACTGGTCAACAACGCCGGAGTGATTCTGGAAAAGCCATTTCTGGAGCTGAGCGAGTCGGATTGGGATCGCGTGCTCAATGTCGATCTGCGTGCCGTGTTCTTGTGCTGTCACGCGGTGCTGCCCGGCATGGTGGCGCGCCAGTTCGGCAGCATCATCAATATCGCCTCTGACCTCGGGTATCTGGGGCGCGAACTGTACGCCCCCTATTGCACCGCCAAAGCCGGCGTCATGGGGCTGACCCGTTCGCTGGCAAAAGAGTTTGCCCCGGCCATCCGCGTCAATGCCATTGCCCCAGGGCCGGTAGAGACGGCCATGCTGTCGACTGAAGCCATGAGCCCCGAATGGATCGCCAAGGAAAAGGACATCCCCGCCGACCGCTTTGCCGATCCGGATGAAATCGGCCTGACTGCCCTGTTTCTTGCTTCGAACGCCAGCCGCTTTTACTACGGCCAGACGTTGGGGCCGAACGGCGGTTCGGTCATGCCATAAGGAGAACACGATGAGTGATATTGAAGTACGCATGGACCGTATGAGCTGGGTGACTTACGCCGAGCGTATCAAACAGGAAAAACCGCCGGTGTTTTTGCCCGTCGGCGCGCTGGAGCAGCATGGCCCGCATCTGCCGCTGGGCACCGACACCTTGCTGTCCACCTCAGTGAGCGAAAGCGTGGCCTGTCGCGTGAACGGCATTGTCGCGCCGGCACTGGCCTATGGCTACAAATCGCAGCCCAAATGCGGCGGCGGCCAGCATTTTTGCGGCACCACCAGTCTGGACGCGCAAAGCATCATCAGCGCCGTGCGCGATACCGTGCGCGAATTTGCCCGCCACGGTGTGGATAAATTAGTCGTGGTGGTCGGCCATTATGAGAACCAGTGGTTCGTCACCGAAGGCATTGACCTGGCGCTGCGTGACATCGGTAGCAGCTCGCCGCTGCGCGTGATGCGCACCGAGTACTGGGATTTTCTTACCGAAGCGACGCTGACCAAGGTGTTTCCGGACGGCTTTCCCGGCTTTGCCCTGGAGCACGCCGCCGTGATGGAAACCTCGCTGATGCTGCATTACCACCCGGCGCTGGTACGCCTGGACCTGATTCCGCGCGAGCCGAGCGCCGATTTCCCGCCCTACGACATGTACCCGCCCCACACCGAATGGGTGCCGCCTTCCGGTGTGCTGTCTTCAGCGCTGGGGGCTGATGCGATCAAAGGCAAGGCCATGGCCGAGCAGGTGGCAGACGATATGGCTGCCGCTATCCGCCGCGAATTCAATTTATAAGTAAGCACACGCTTACTTTGCAATAAAGAAAGAAAAAAGATGAGCAAGCAGACAGTCCCCCTGTGGATCAATGGCCAAACGGTAAGCGCCAGCAGCGGTCGCAGCGGCGACATCCATGATCCGTCCAGCGGCCAGGTGATCCGGCAGGTCGATCTGGCTGGTGCCAGTGATGTAGAGCGTGCGGTTGCCGCCGCCAAAGCGGCCCTGCCTGGCTGGAAAGCCACCACGCCGTTGCGCCGGGCCCGCATCCTCACCCGTTTCCGCGAGCTGATGGAGCAGCATCGCCACGAACTGGCGCAGCTGGCCAGCGAAGAGCACGGCAAAACCCTGGCGGATGCGCTGGGTTCGGTACAGCGCGGCATCGAGGTGATCGAATTCGCCTCCGGGGTGCCGCATCTGCTCAAGGGCGAGCATGCCGAAGACGTGGGCCGCGGGGTGGATTGCCACTCCCTGTTGCAGCCGGTGGGCGTGTGCGCCGGCGTAACGCCGTTCAATTTTCCGGTCATGGTGCCGCTGTGGATGTTCCCAGTGTCGATTGCCTGCGGCAACACCTTCGTGCTCAAGCCATCGGAAAAAGTGCCTTCCTGCAGCCTGCGCATGGCCGAGCTGTTCAAGCAGGCGGGTCTGCCCGACGGGGTGCTGAATGTAGTGCCGGGCGACAAGGAGGCCGTCGATACACTGCTCAATCATCCCGATGTGGGGGCCATTTCCTTTGTCGGCTCCACGCCGGTGGCGAAATACATCTACCAGACTGCCGCGGCCAACGGCAAGCGCGTACAGGCGCTGGGCGGCGCCAAGAACCATGCGGTGGTGCTGCCGGATGCCGATGTCGATTTCACTGTCGATGCGCTCATCGGCGCGGCTTATGGTTCGGCGGGGGAGCGCTGCATGGCGATTTCCACCGTGGTGGCGGTGGGCGAAGTGGCCGATACGCTGGTGGCCAAGCTGGCGGAAAAGGCGCAGGCAATTAAAGTAGGCGCTGGTTCGGTCAAGGAAACCGACATGGGACCGGTGATTTCCGCGCCGCACCGCGATCGTATTGTGTCGCTCATCGACAGCGGCGTGACGCAGGGCGCCAGGCTGGTGGTGGACGGACGCGGCATGCAGGTGGCCGGCTACGCAGGCGGCTATTTTGTCGGCCCGACTCTGTTTGATTGTGTGACCACGGACATGGATATTTACCGCGAGGAAATTTTCGGTCCGGTACTGATCGTGCTGCGCGTAGACAGTCTGGATGAAGCCATGGCCATGATCAATCGCAATCCCTATGGCAACGGCACAGCCATTTTCACCCGTTCCGGCGCCGCTGCCCGTCGCTTCGAGAACGAAATTGAGGTTGGCATGGTCGGAATCAATGTGCCCATTCCCGTGCCCATGGCATTCTTTTCCTTCGGCGGCTGGAAAGCCTCG